>JBGAHN010000067.1:0-28572 GCA_044226145.1 Labilithrix sp.
GTCCCGCGTCGTTCGCGCCGGCGTCCGGCGTTCCCGCAGCCCCGTCCGTGCCGTCGCTCGTGCCGGGCGCGTTGGCTTCGGCGCCGTCGATCGCGCCGTCGCAACCGCCGGTGGCCCGTCCCTCGGTGCCGGGCGCGCTCCTCTCGCAGCCGGCGTTGGCGTCCCAGCCCGTGCCGACGCTCGCGCCCGCCGCGGCGCCTTTGGCGCCCGTGTCCGCGCCCCGCGTTCCGGCGCTGGCGACCGCGTCGTACGCGGCCCTCGTGCTCCCGAAGAAGCCGAGCAAGCGCCTGGTGGCGCTCGGCGTGATCGGTGCCCTCGCCCTCGCGGCCGGTGGTGTCTTCGCCGTACGCGCCGCGCAGAACGGGTCGAACCAAGCCGTCGCGGCGAGCTCGATCGAAGCGCCGAAGCGGCTGAAGGACGAAGACATCCCGCTGCCCGAGCCGACGGCGGAGAACGTCGCCGCGCAGAACGGCGCGACCGCAGTCGCCACGGAAATCGACGAGCCCGCCGCCGACGAAGGCACGGCGCTCGACCCGAACGCGCTCCCCGAGGCGCAGACGACGACGGCCGCGCACCACGGCACGAAGGCCGCCACCACCGCGTCCAAGGGTGTCGTCGCGCAAGCGGCGCCCAAGACGACGACCGCGAAGTCCGCGGCCGCCACCGCGAAGAACGACGAGGCCGGCAAGCTCACCGAGCGCGATCTGCCGCCGTCGTCGGGCGTCGTCGGTGCGCTCGGCGACGAGATGCGCAAAGCGGTCGGCGACAAGGGCAACGATCCGTCGCCCGCCGCGGGCGCGACCGGTCCGCAGTTCGCCGCAGGCACGGTGCCGCAGAAGCCCTCGCAGGGCGCGGTGACGAGCGCCATCGGCACCGTTCTCCCGAGCGCGCGCGGGTGCCTCGGCCCGGACGACCCGATTTCGCGCGCCGCCGTCGTGTTCGGCTCGGCCGGCACGGTCCAGAGCGTGAGGGTCTCGGGCGGCGCCGCGGGCAAGCCGGCCGAAGCCTGCATCCAGTCGGCGCTCGGGAAGGCCAAACTCGCGCCGTTCGCCGAGCCGACCTACACGGCGAACATCACGGTTCGCCCGTAATTTCGCGCCTCCATTCGCCCCCGGCGGCCAAAACGCCGCTCGCCTCTTGACAGGCGCGCCATCCTTCGCGAAGGTGCGCCCCCTTTCGAGCTTCACGAGGAAGATACGTCATGGTCTCGTCTACCCAGCAATTCGAGCGGATTCGCAAGCGCAAGCAGACCACGAGCGGCAAGCGCAACAAGCGCGATCGCCGTCGTCTCGGCACCCCCGCATTCCCCATCCATCCCGAGGGATACAGCGCCTCGGCGCCCGACGCGAAGCGTCCGCCCGCGAAGGCCTGAGCGCGCCGTTCGCCGATCTGCCGCAGCGGCAGGCCCGACGAACGACGATCCTCGTGAGCCCGAAGGCGCTTTCCCTCGTGGAGAGCGCCTTCTGTCTATTTGAGGCGCGCTTTCCCGCCGTGGAGAGCGCCTTTCGTTCATTTCGACCCTGGATGGAGTCCCGGCTCCGTGGCCAGGTTGGGCTCCGGACGAGCTTCGGCGGAATGTCGCTCGGGCGAAACGCCGTCGCGAAACGCCGCCGCCGTCGCGCTCGAAGGCCCGATTCTTTACGGCGAAGTGCAGCTGCGCGACGATGAAGCGTGCGCAACGAATTCCTCCCGATCGCCTCGCTCGCGATCGGTCTGTGTGCCGGCCTCGGTCTGACCTTGCCGATGGCGCGTGGCGACGCCAAGCCGTCGTTCATCTCCGTCGATGAAATCAAAGACGGGATGAAGGGCTACGGCCTGACCGTCTTCAAGGGCACCGATCCCGAACGCTTCGACGTCGAGGTCGTCGGCGTCCTCAAAAACTTCCGCCCCGGACAGGCGCTCATCCTCGTCAAGACGCTGCACCCGCGGCTCGACGTCACGAAGAACGTCAAGGGCATGAGGTCGAGCCCGTGGCCGGCGTCACGCCGATCGCGCCGATGCTGAACGAGCTGCACCGTCCGATCCCGCCGGGCTTTTGGCCGCTCGAAGGACGCGCCCCGTTGCCCGCCGAACGCGTGGCTGCCCGAACGACAGCGACGTCGGATCGGGGCATCGAGCGGAGCGCGACGTCGTTCGAGGGCGCTCCAGGGAGCTACGATCTGGAAGCGCACGCCGCCCAGATCCGTGAGCGGACGCTCCCGCCCGCGGACGGCGCGGCGCGCACCTTCGTCCCGGCCACGACGCCGCTCTTGCTCGGCGGCATGGGCGACCGATCGATGGCGCTCGTCCGCAAGCTCTTCGAACCGCTCGGGCTCGAGCCGGTGCAGGCCGGCGGCGGCGGCGCGAAGGCCGATCCCAACGCGCCCGCCCACTACGTCAACGGCGGCGGGCTCGCGGTGCAGCTCGCGCGCGGCGACGTCTCGCTCATGGGGCTCGGCACGGTCACGTACGTCGAAGGGCAAAAGCTGTGCGGCTTCGGCCACCCGATGATGGAGGCCGGCGACACGGCGCTGCCGGCCGCGATCGGCAAGGTGGACTGGATCTTCGCGAGCGCCCAGCACTCGTCGAAGATCGGCGAGGCGGTCCGGCCGCTCGGCGCGCTCGTCCAAGATCGTCAGAGCGCGGTCGTCGTCGACGAGACGAAGACGGCGCCGACGTTCCCCTTCTCCATCGAGATCCGGGGCGCGATGGGCGCCGCGAAGAAGCTCTGGAACGTCGAGATCGCCGAAGAGCGCTTCATGAGCGCGTCGCTCGTGGCGTCGGTCATGAGCTCGGTCGTCGAGGCGAGCACGAACGAGACGCGCGACGTGACGTGGCACCTCGCCTCGAAGCTCACCGTCCGCGGCCACGGCGCGATCGATCTCGAAGACTTCGGCGTCGCCGTCGGCGGGATGCCCGACGCCGGCGATTTCTCGCGCTCGAAGATCGGCCGCGCGGTCGGCGAGGTGCTCAACAACCCCTGGGAGCGCGTGCACGTCGACGGCGTCACGTCCGTGCTCACGGTCGACTACTCGCGCGCGCTCTGGAAGATCCGCGGCGTCGACGTCCTCGATCCGGTGGTGGACGCCGGCAAGGTCGCGCGCCTCCGCGTCCACCTGCAGCCATTCGCCGGGCCCATCGTCACGAAGATCGTCGACGTGCGGCTGCCCGAGGAGCTGGCCGGCAAGGACGTCGACCTCGAGGTCGGCCCCGGCTACCAGATCGTCCCCGAGCTCGCGGCGCCGCAGAACCTCGACGATCTGCTCCGCAACTCGACGAAGCAGTCGGCGCCGCCGCGGAGCCTCGTCGTGCAGTACCGGCTCGGGAGCCAGGGCGTGGCGTTCAACGGGCACGTCGCCGAGCAGCTGCCGGCGTTCGCGCTCGACGCGCTCCGGCCGACGAGCTCGAACACCGGCCCCGACGCCTTCTCCAGCTACGGCCGCGTCGTCGTGCCGCTCGACCGCTACGTCGAAGGCACCGACCGCGCGCGCGTCAAGGTGCGGCCCTCGGTTCGGTAGCGGTTTTCTCGGTCCACACGCCCCCGTCATGTAAGGATTTGCCCATGCATTCGTCGATGGTGCGCCGCGCCGGCGCACTCGCCGCTCTCGCGGTCGGTTCGGTCTTCTTCGTGGCGAAAGGCGCCCGTGCCGTCGGCACGCGCACCTTCGTGCTCGACACGCTCGAGAAGCTCTCGGGCGGCGACTTGAACGGCGTCGCCGTCGGGTCCGACGGCACCGTGCGCGCCGGCTGGACGCTCGGCGCGATCCCCGTCCCCGACGCCAGCGCGACGTTTTCCGTCCTGCCGCTCGGCGGGGATCGCGTGCTCGTCGGGACGAGCCCGAACGGGAAGATCTACGAGGTCTCGGGCGGCGCGATCCGCCCGTTCGCCGACACCGGCGCGCTCGCCGTCACCTCCCTCGTGCAAGCCAAGGGCGGCGCGATTTACGCCGCGACGATCCCCGACGGAAAGATCTTCCGCGTGACGAACGGCAAGGCCGAGCCCTTCGCCACGCTGCCCGGCGCGAGCCACGTGTGGGCGCTCGTCCCCGACCGCGCCGGCACCGGCTTGTTCGCGGCCACCGGCCCCGAAGGAAAGATCTTCCACGTCGATCCGAGCGGTCAGAGCACGGTCCACTACCGGAGCACGGAGAACCAAATCGTCTCGCTGGCGGTCGCCGAGAACGGCGATCTGCTCGCCGGATCGAGCGGAAAAGGCCTGCTTTTGCGCATCGAAGGCCCTGGGCGCGCGCGCGTCGTCGCGAAGCTGCCGGGCGACGAGGTGAAAGCGATCGCGGTCGGTCGCGGCTTCGTCTGGGCCATTTCGAACGAGTACGGCGAGCTGCCCGAGCCGCCGAAGCGCTCCGCGAGCGCCGGACACACGCCTGCCGGCCCGACGCCGGCGCCGAAGACGAAGCCCGGCAAAGGCCAGCTCTTCCGCTTCGACGCTCAAGGTCGGAGCGAGACGATGATGCGCGAACGGCAAGGGCTTCGTCGCGACGAGCGATCCGCCCGTCGTCCACCCCATCGTCGGCCGCGGCGGACCCGACGCCGTCTGGACGAGCAAGCCGCTCGACGCCGGGCTCGCGGCGACCTTCGGCCGGCTCACCTGGCGCGCGACGGGCGCGCTCGAGCTGTCCACGCGCGTCGGCAACAGCGCGACGCCCGACGACACGTGGGGCCCGTGGTCGAACCCCGCCGCGACGCCGACCGTCATCGGAGGGACCGGCTCACGCTACGTGCAGGTGCGCGCCCGATGGTCGAAGGATCCGAACGCCGTCCTGCACGAAGTGACGATCCCGTTTCTGACCCAGAACGTCCGCCCCATCGTCACGGACGTCAAAGCGGCGCCGAAGGGCGCGCCGGCGAAGGAGCCCGCGTCCGGCGTGCCGGCGAGCGGCGGGGAGATCGCCAAGCACGACAGCGTCCTCAAGCTGACGTGGAAGGTGGACAACCCCGACAGCGACGCGCTCCGGTACCGCGTCGCGTTCCGGCGTGAAGGGCAATCGCTCTGGCGGGACGCCCTCGCCGCCGACGATGTCTTCACGAAGACGGAGCTCGACTGGGACACCGCCGCGCTCCCCGAAGGGAAATACCGCGTCCGCGTCGAGGCGAGCGACGAGCTCGCGAACCCGCCCGATCGCGTGCAGAAGCACGCCCTCGAGTCCGACACAGTCCTCGTCGACAACACACCGCCGCGGATCGAAAACATCCAGATGAGCGGGCGCACGCTCCACGTCCGCATCGTCGACGGCGTCTCGCCCATCGCGCGCGTGGAGATCGCGGTCGACGGGAAGCTCGAGTGGGTGCCGCTCTCGGCGTCCGACGGCATCTTCGACAGCCCGGACGAGAGCGTCGACGCCGACGTTTCGTCGCTCGTCCCGGCCGGCTCCCACATCGTCGCGGTGCGCGGCTACGACGTCGCCGGCAACGTCGTGACGCGCGACATCGAGACCCGTTGATGGGGTCACGGGCTCCGATCGCGACATCCGTGTCATGGGCCCCTCGCATCCCAGGCGGACCTGAAGAATAAATATCACGCAAATTCAATAACTTACAGTATCACCTGCACATCTCTCGGGTCCGGCACGCCACGTGAATTGAACGTGAGTCGGTCCGAGAGCACGTTCGACCGCAACGTTCTGCGTCCTCGGCCGATCGCACGCTTCCCTACCTTTCGAAGACCCTTTCGCTTCCACGGTTCCCGTCTTGCGCCTCGCCCCACCCCGCCCGTCCTCGGCCCCATCTTCGCGGGTCGTTCTTTCGGAAACATGGTCCGTGCCGCGCGCCATTGTCGTCGCGGCGGTCGTGGCCTCGGCGTGCATCACGGCCTGCAGCAGCGCCGAAACGTCCTCCCAGGGCAACGACGGCGGGGACGGCAACGTTCGTCCGACCCCTTCGGCCGACGACGGCAACGCGAAGGACAGCGGCAACGCCGGCTTTTCGACGGACGACGCGGGCGCCGCGCCGGCCGATGCTCCGCGCTACGGGCTCTGCAACGTCGGCGAAGGCTCCGCGTGCGATCCGGACGACGACGGGCTCCACGCGCCGCGACAGTCCGGGGTCGGACGATGCGACACGTCGTGGGCGGACGCGGGCAGCGGCGCCGGTGCTGGCGCCGACAACAACGGCGAAGCCCAGGACGCCGAACCCGCTCAAAAGAAGGCCATCACGGGTTGCCGTCTGACGGCCGACGAGGGCGAGACCGTTTCGCAGTGCCTCCCCTCGAACCCGGGCGGAACCGACGGCTCGAGCTGCGAATCCGGCGAGGATTGCGCGCCGGGGTTCGATTGCGTCGAGGGCGCGAAGGGGCCCGTTTGCCGGCGCTATTGCTGCTCGGGGAGCTGCGAGGGCTCGCTCAGCCAAACCGGCGGTCCGACGTTCTGCGACGTCAAACGGCTCGTCGAGGTCGACCGCCTGGCGCCGGTGTGCATGCCGCTCAAGCGGTGCACGCTGCTCGACGAGAAGTCGTGCGCAGGGAACGAGACGTGCGCCATCACCGAGACGGGAACGGCCGGCTGCGTGCCGATCGGCAAGGTCAAGGAAGGCGCTTCGTGCGAAGCCGATCACTGCGCGACCGGGCTGACGTGCCTGGGCGCCCCCGGCAGCCGCAAGTGCTACCAGCTTTGCCGCGTCGGCGAGAACACGTGCAGCGAAAGCCAAGTCTGCAAGACGAGCGCGCTGTTCAAGGATCCGCAGTTCGGCGTTTGCGGCGGTCCGTAGATCTCGTCGTGCAGAGCTCCGCATAAGGCACAGTATGGGGAATGGGCGCGCGCGTATGGCATCGACGGACGCTCGCTGCACGCATGGAAGATCGACTTCGAAAGGGGCGAGGCTCCGCTCGCTCGCCGCATGGCCAAGCCGCGTCCCCGCGCGAGCGCTCTCGCCGAGCTCGTTCCGCGAGGGGCCGGCGGGACGCCGCGCACGCGATACGTCATCGAGGTCAGCGGCGCGCGACTCGAGTTCAGCGACGACGCCTCTGCCGACACTCTTCGGCGTGTCGTTGGGGTACTGCGCTCGTGCTGAGTCTTCCGCCAACGGTCCGCCATCGACGGTTCGACGTGCGCGTCGTTGCTTGCCGGCATCGACTTCACGGCCGCGCGGTGACCTTCACCCCTGCTGACGGACACCCCGGATAGCGCGATACTGCGCGGGAGTGTTCGATGAAAAAAATCCGTGAAGCCGATGAAGCAACCACGTGCGCGGCGCACGTTCAGCGCGCAGGAGAAAGCCGACGCCGTTCGCATGGTGAAGGGGGGGAAGAGCGCGTCCCACGTCGCGCGGGAGCTGGATCTGACGCTCACGTCGCTCCAGGCGTGGGTGAAGCAGGCGGATGCCGACGCCGGAGTGCGGAGCGACATCCTCACGACCGAAGAGCGTGAGGAGCTCGCCTGCGTCGCGAGAACACGCCGCGCTTGTTCGTGCATTGGCCGAGCGAGCTCGCCGATCGCCATCACGTGACAGGCGCCGATGTCATGAAGGCGATCATCGGCGCCCAGCTGCGCGCGCTGTCGGCCGGCGACATGCCGACGCCCGGCGACAACGCGCACGCCGCGCCGTCGCTTCACGTCGGCACGACGTTCTGACCCGAGACGACGCTCAGCGCGCGGCGACGCGACCGAAGACCTGAGTGGCGCCGTTGCCGTCTTTGGCGAACGCGGTCCAGAGGAAGACTTGGCTCCCGGCCGCGTTGACCGCGACGAACGGATCTTGCGCCGACTCGTCCGTCTCTTCCGCGAGGGAAGGGGCGCTCCACGCGCCGCTCGTGAACGTACTCATGTACAAATCGGTTTGGTACTGTTCGCCGGTCTTTTGCCCCCACGTGGCGTAGGCGGTTCCATTGCCGTCGATGGCCACTTGGGGACCGCTCGTGACGTCGAGGACGCCGGCGGGCTTGACCGCGTTGACGGTCCACGTGCCGCCGGCGGGGGCCGTCGCCGCCTGGAGCGAAAGATCGGGACGTTTCCAAACGATGACGGCCGCACCGTTCGCGTTCATGGCGAGCGAAACATCGGCGTAGTCGTCCGCGGTCACGGGTGGCGTTACTTCGGCCTCGGCGGTCCAGGTATTCGAATACCGCTTGAAGAAGACGGTGCTCTTGGCCGCGCCCCCGACGAAGTCTCGCTGACGCCAAGCGACAAGGGCTTTGCCCGTTGCATCGATGGCGAGCGACGGGTTGCCGATGGCCCGATAGGAATCCGTGTCCTCGACGAGCACCGCCGCCGCCGCCCACGCGCTTTCGGTGTACTTCGACCACCAAATGGAACCGTTGGACGAGAACGCGACCACGGCATCGCCGTTGGGCGCGACCGCGACCTTGGGAGACGAGTCCGCGCCGCCCGACACGGTGGGCGTGGCGAACGGCGGGGTGACCCCGCTCCAGCCCGTGCCACGCACGTACCGTCGTGCGACGATCTTCGTTCTCGCGGCCAGGTCCTGGGTCTGCTGCCAAGCGACGATCGCATTCCCGGCATCGTCGATGCCGACGCTGGGATCGACCGCGTGGTACTGCCCCTCGTCGATGCGCTCGACCGTGCCCCAACCCGACGCGGGATCGAATGGCCTCGCCCAAATGTCGTACGCCCCGCTCGTCGTCAATTGCGTCCACACGACCATGGCCATTCCGTTCGGCGCCATCGCGATTTGGGGAAACTCGTTGGAGGAGGGATCGCCGATGTTCTCTTCGAGTTGCGACGGGGTCCCCCAGCCGGTTTCCACCACGTAGCGGCTCGCCCAGTAATGCTGTTTGCCCTGATCGTTGAGCTGGCCCCAAACGGCGATCACGTTTCCCGCCGCATCCATCGCCGCACGGGCGCCACCGGCGGCCAACGCCGAGATGGCCGCGCCTTTCGGATCAGGCGTTCCGGGAAGAGGATTGGTCTGGCCGTCCGGCACCCCGCCGTCGGGGGTCTGGTCGTTCGGTCCTGCCCCCGAATCGTCGCTGCTGCTGCACGCCACGACCACGCAACACGCACCCAAGATCGGCGCGATGGAGTAGCGCCACCAAGCAAAAGATATCGTCATGAACGTGCATGTATCAGCCTTGCGCAACTCGTCCAGTCCAATTGAATGACATTCAACAAACGCAGGTTGCTCTTTTCGTATCTTGAGAAACGATCCACGCGCGCGTAGCGACGCGAGGAGCGCGCGCGGCGGCATCGGGGTCGGGAGACCTAGCAACGCCGCTTCGAGCGCAGCATACGCCGTAAAGTCGACCGAATCGTCGACGACGACGATCGCGCCGATCGCCCGAACGAAGAGCGGTACGGTGCGATCGTATCGATACGGTGTTCCGTGGTTGGTTCCTTTCCCGGGACGAGCCCGGCGTCGATCTCCACCTCCACCCTCGGAGTTGTCGGACGGCAAGGACGATGCGCGAGCTCCACAACAAGGGGCGCATCTCATCCACGTCGGGTGGCACAAAAGGGAGCTCGCCATCGTGACGTCGCGAGCGGTCCTCTTCGTTCGTCGTGCGGTCGGCGAGTAGGAGAAGCAAGGCGCCCGGCCCAACCAAGAGGCGAAGGCTCCTGAGTTGACGTATCGCCCGAAGTACGAATCTCAGCCAGAGCGGAAACGTCGACCTATTGATCACGTCCAAATGGCGCACGACCCCGCTCAAGCCCGGCGGTTGGCACGGCTCGCTCTCTACTCGGACTCGGCGTCGGGTTCGTCGCCGTCGAGTGTCGTCGGATCGCGAGCGCGGACCAGCCGCGGAGCGTCGACCGGAAGGCCGAGGCGGTCCAAATGGTGGTCGCGCTCCGTACCTGCACAAGCGCTCCCTTCCGAGATCGTCGTCCGACGCGATACGTACCTTGGCGTGAAGATTGAACCCCTCGTGCTCGAAGGCGCCTCCTTCGCGGACGGCCATGTCCAAGTCGGCCTCGCCGGTGTCGCTCAGCACGACGATGAACCGTTCGCACGACAGCCTCGAGCTCCTCTCGTCGTGGAGGTGTCGCCTCGTGGAAGACGAGGCGACCGGCGTCGTCGCGCGTGTACAGACCGTCCAAGAAGCACGTGTGAAAGTGGACGTTCAGATTCAAGCTGGAGCCAAAGCGCTGCACGAAGGTGACGGCACCCAGCCGCACGCGGTCGACGTTTGCGATCCCGGCCCGCGCCGCCGACGCGCGATAGTGAGCGTCGACCGCGGAGGCGAAGAATCGCGCGAACGCGCTCAGCACCTTCGCATCGAGCGCAGCGAGAGCGCGCAGTTCGAACGGGAGCGAGAGCACCCATTGGCGCACAGGCACAGCGGGGAGAACGCGGTCGACCAGGTGCGCCGCCGTGTTGGCCATGCGCCGGCCCGCGCAGCTCGGACAGGTGCCGCGAAGCTTGCACGAGAAGGCGGCGACGAGATCGTGATTGCACGCGTCGCATCGCGCGCGAAGGAAGCCGTGCGCGAAGACCCCGCAGCGCAGGTATTCCATCGACTCGACGTCAGGTTCGGGGTCTTCAGGCAGCCGAGCTGCCATTTGACGATATGTGAACGGTCAAAGGGCAGCTGCTCAGAGTCGCTTTGCGCCCGCCCCGAAGGGCAGGGAAGGCTCGCGAATCGAGCGCACAGCCTCTCTGTGCCCGTGCTCCGGATCGCCGTTGGTGCGTTGGCATAAGGGCAGCGGGGTAACCAGCGAGCGAGCGCTCGTGCGAGCGCGAGACGGATGGTGATGAACGAGTCGACGACGTGTCGCTCAGGCCGCGACCGAGACCGCACCGTCGTCAGCTTGCTCGGCGCGTCGAGCGCGTGTGAATTATCCGGGCTAGCTCCCAATGCCGCTCTCGTAGGGCAGCGTGAGCACGTACTGCCTCACCGGAACATCGGGCAGGACTCGATCGACCAGATGCGCGGCGACATTGGCCATGCGCTTGCCGCAGCAACTCGGGCAGACGCTTCGGCCGTGGCAACTGAACGCGACGGGGATTGGCCGGGCCAGGCACGCGGTCGGCCGGGCCAGGGGATGCCCGAGCCAACCCGTCGAAAAGACACGAAAGGGCGCGAGGCACGCGGGTTGCGATGAGGAGGCGCCATGCCCTCTCCGCAGCGCCTCGTCGAAGCCACGCGCCATCGAAGGACGAACGGCGCGGGGCGCGAAGCCAACGGCCGCCCCCCGCGTGATCCGTGCGGGCTCGACGACGTCGCGCTCGCGGCGCGCTTGGTGGCCGGGCCGAGGCCGGGGGCGAAGAGAGCCGCGGGGCGTGGGACGCACGTGCGGCTTCGCGAGCTGCTCGACACGTGCGGGGGGCTGTTGGGCGTCGGGCGCGCGACGGTGTTCGAGCTCGAGGCGTCGCTGAAGGCGCTCGGGGAGGACTCGCCCGCGGCCATGGCCGAAGCGCTCGCGACGGCGTTCGAGCTCGGGCGGAGGCTCGCGCGCGCGGAGGTCGAGCCGCCGGCGCGGTTGCGCGACGTGCGCGACGTCGGGGCGTGGGGAATGGCGCGGCTCGGGGCGCTCGAGCACGAGGAGCTATGGCTTCTGGCCGTCGACGGTCAAAGCCGGCTTCGGGGGGTGACGCGCGTGGCGCAAGGCGGTCTTCACGGAGCGGCGGTGCGCGTCGCCGATCCGTTGCGGCACGCGCTACGGGCGGCGGCGAGCGGGTTCGTGCTCGTGCACAACCACCCGAGCGGCAACGCGACGCCGAGCCCCGAGGACGTGACGTTCACCCACGCGGTGGCGCGCGCGGGGTCGGTGGTGGGTGTCCCGCTGCTCGATCACGTCGTCGTTTCGCGGACGGCGTTCGCGTCCGTGCCCATCGGAGAGCTCGCGTGACAGCGACCGATGAAGCCGCAGTAGATCGACTCGCAACGCGCGATGTCCACGCGGGGGAAATGCTCCGTCCACCGGGCGTCGACGAGGCGTTCGCCGAGGGTCGAGAGGCTCCGTCGAAACGCGGCTTCGTTCGGGGCCGGTCGCCACACCGGCGTGCTCGCGTCGCCGCCGAGGAACACGAGGCCGACGCGCAGACGCGGCGCCGAAGGATGCAGCGAACGCGCCGCGAGCGCGTAGACGTCGAGCTGGAACGCGTGGGCACCCGCGGCACCGGCGCTGGGATCGGCGTTGGGCGAACGGCGACCGCTCTTGTAGTCGACGACGTCGACGGCGCCGTCCGGCCAGACGACGACGAGATCCATGCTTCCACGAAGGACGACGGAGCGACCTCGTTCGTCCTCGACGTCGAGGACGAACGCGACCTCCCGACGGACGCGTGCGCCACCTTCGACGATGCTCCGGGCGTAGTCGCTCTGCAGGAACCTCGTCACGCGGCCGACGATGACCGCGTGCTGGGGATGATCGGCGGCCACGCCCTCGGAGACGAGGGCCGCGCTCGCCACCGACGTCACGTCGTCTCCGGCGAACGCCGCGAGCGGGACGTGCTCGAGGACGGCGTGCGCGAGGGTACCTTGGGCGCGCGCGTCGAGGGTCGCGCCTTCGGGTTTCCGGTCGGTGGACGGGAGCCTGCCGCGCGGACGTTCGGGCAAGCCGAGGACGTGGACGAGCTCGAACCGACGCGCGCAGTGGTCGAAGTCGGCCAGCGCGGTCGGCGCGAGCGAGAGCGATCGCCACGCGCGCGATGGGGCGACGTCGGAAGGAAGGGCCGCCGGAGCATCGGACGACGCAGGGGCGCCTCGAACTTCGTCCGAGGACGGCGCCGAGGCTTCGGGGGCCAGAGCTCCGGGAGGCGGTGGGACGACCTCTTCGACGACGAGTCGCGCGGCGGCGAGGGCCTCGGGATCGGCGGCAAGCGCTTCGAGCGCGGCGATGGAGGTCGCGCCGACGTCTTCGTTCTTCGGCGCGCGTGCGCGGCCGCCGACGAGGAACATGGCGTCCGCGGCGCGCGTCGCGGCGACGTAGGCGAGGCGCTGTCGCTCGGCGCGATCGCGGCGACCGCTCTCCGCGTAGGCCTCGGCGAACGACGCGGGTTCGAGGACGATGCCGTCCTCGTCGGCGACGCGGACGGTGAGGAGGTTCGGGACGTCGCCGGAGCCGACGACGACGCGCGCGGCGCCTTTTTCGCGACGTGCCGCGGCGGCGCCGAGCTCCGGGACGAACACGATGGGGAAATCGAGGCCCTTGCTCGCGTGCACCGTGAGGAGGCGAACGGCGTCGTCCTCTTCGGAGAACGTGGCGGCCTCGGATTCGGAGATCTCGCGCTCGGCAGCGTCGTCGAGCCACGCCAAGAACGCGCGCGCGTCGCCGTGACGATCGGCGATGGAGAGGAGCTTTCGCACGTTCGCGACGCGCTGCTCACCGCGCGGCAGGAGCGCGAGGACGTCTTCGAGCCGGCGCGCGCGAACGGCCTCGCGGAGGACCTCTCCCGGGCCGATGCGGAAGGCGCAGCGCTCGAGATCCGCCACGAGCGTCGAGAGCTCGGCGAGCGTGTTCGCGTCTTCGGGACGGACGAGCGCGGGGTGCGGCGGACGAGACCACTCGGACGGAGGGCACAGGCCGACGCCGGGACGCGTCAGACCGAGCAAGGTCTGGTCGTGGACCGATCCCCACGGCCCGCGGAGAACGGCGAGCGCCGCGAGTCGGTCGGTCGGATCCGTCACGAGCGCGAGGAACGCCGCCAAATCCCGGACCTCGCGCGTGCGGAAGAAGCTCCGCCCGGCCAGCACGTACGGGATCTCGGCCTGAGCGAGGGCGAAGGCCGTCGCGTCGAGCATCGCGTGGCTCGTCGCGAGGACCGCGATGTCACGAAACGCTGGGGTCCGAGCGGAGCGCCCGACGCGCGGCGCTCCCTCGGCGACGATGCGTCGGATGCGCTCGGCGATGACGAGGGCTTCCTCGATGCGCGACGAGGCGTTCTTCCGCGGCAGGACGTTGAGCCACGTCGTCTTCGCGGCGGGCTGGGCTTCGAGCGACGGCGCGGCGAGCGGAGGCTCGTCGGAGGCCGCGGCGTCGGGCGGAACGAGGAGATCTTCGGTCTCCTGGACGTACGCGATCTCGTAGAGGAGCGGCGCGCGGCCGATGGGGACGAACCGGCGCGCGCTGAACGCGTTGGCGAACCGGAGGATGTCCGCGGCGCTGCGGCGGTTGTGACGGAGCGCGCAGAAGTCGGCCAGAGGCTCGTCGGGCTCCCAGGCGACGCCCTTCGGGATCCCGAGCGCCGTGCGCGCAGGTTCGCCGGCGAGCCCCACGGCGAGCTCCGCGAACACACCGACGTCCGCGCCGCGGAACCCATAGATCGACTGCTTGCGATCGCCGACGACGAGGAGACCCTTGGGGCGGACGGCCTCGAGCTTCGGGATTTCACCGCGGCGGCGCGTGCCAGGGCGCGCCCAGAGCAAGTGCAGGAGATCGCGCTGCACGCGCGAGGTGTCCTGGAACTCGTCGACCAAGAGCGCGTCGATCTCGGCGGACACCGCGTCGGCGATGGACGGGTGATCGCGGAGGAGCTCGCGACAGGCGCGCAAGACGTCGCCGAAGCCGAGGCGGGCGTCGGCCCGCGAGCGCGAACGAAGCTCGTCGTGAGCGGCGGAGAGCAGATCGCGGACGAGCGCGGCGCGGGGAGCGAAGTGACGGCGCGCGCGGTACGTCCGCACGAGGCGGCGGCCGCGCTGCTCGTTCGTGTCACCCGCGAGCGATCCGCGGAAATCGGCGAAGGCCTCGACCGCTTCGTCTTTGCCCGCGGCGCGCATGCCGCAGAGGGCCGCGACGGACACTTCGAGCTCGGCGACGTCGCCGGCGTGCCATGCGTCGACGACGCGGCGCGCGGGCTCGGCCCAGCGGGGGACCGACGCGAGGGACTCGGCGTGCGCGACGAGCGTTCGAAGACTGTGTTCGACGGCCTCTTCGTCGCCGGACGGCAGGACGAGCTCGCGGGGCGATCGTCCATCTTCTTCGAGGCGCGCCAAGATCTGCCGGAGCTGGCGGACGAGCGCGTCGACGCCCCCGGAGGCTTCGACGATCGCGTGGATCGCCGCCGTGTCCGTCGCCAAGCGCGCCTCGACGGCGCGGGCGATCGCGTCGTCGACCGCCGCCCGCGCCTCCTCTTCGCTCGCGAGATCGAAGCCGGGCCCCAGGCCGAGCGCCACCGCGTGCGTGCGGACCAGGCTGGTCGCGAAGCTGTGGAAGGTGCCGAAGCGGGCCGCGTCGACGCGCGCCAAGGCCCGCCGCGCCCGCGTCGACAAGAACGCGCCGACGTCGGGAACTCCCTCGCAGCGGGCCCGCAAATCGTCGACGTAGACCGAGCTCGCCGGGGCCTCGGCGAGGCGCTCGAGCTCGCGGACCACGCGCGCGCGGATCTCCGCGGCGGCCTTTCGGCTGAACGTCGTCGCGACGATGCGCGCGGGATCGACGGGTTCGCCGCGGGGCGCGTCCGACGGACCGCAAACGATGCCGTGGAGCACGACGCCGACCAGGGCGTGCGTCTTCCCCGTGCCGGCGCTCGCCGCGAGCACCAAGTTCTTCGCCGGAGGAGGCCGGAGCAAGCGGAGCGGATCGAGCCTCACGCCGTGCCCTCCTCTTCTTCGTCGGCCGCCATCGCGAAGCGCGGCTTGCGGCACCCGCCGCTCACGGCGCAGTGCACGCACTCGCTCTCCGACCGAGGGACCGGGGAGAACTCTCCGCGGCGCGCGCGCACGACGAGCTCGAGGGCGCGCCGTTCGATCTCGGCCAGGCCGGCCGCGGGTTCGTCGACGAGCTCGTCCATGCGCTTTTGCGCGGCGGCGCTCACCTTCGCGTCGTGCACGTCGCGCGGCTGGAACGGGACGTACACGCCGGTGGCGGTGCGTCCCGTCGCCGCACGTGCGACGCGGGCGTACAGAGGAACCTGAAGAACGGTCTCGCCGAGCGCGCTCGCGGTCTGGGCGACCTTGCTCTTGCTCCGCTTGTAGTCCACGACGCGCACGGCAGGGCCGTCGTGACCGTCATGTGCGCGGTCGAGGCGATCGAGGGTGCCACGAAGCGTGAGCCGCTCGTCGCCGGCCGCGATCACGAACGGAGGCCACGACGCCGCGGCGTCGCTCCCGAACGGCTGCTCGGCGAGGTCGAAATCCCACGTCTCGTCGGCGATGGCCGCCCGGAGGACCGCGCGGACGGCGTCGAGGACCCGGAGCCGGGCCACCGCGCGGAGCGGCGCATGCCCTTCGCCGTCCGCGAGCGTCGCGTCCGCCGCGCGCACCCCGAGCTCGACGATCGAAGCTCCGTCGCGCGGACGCTGCGGCCACAGCGCACGCGTCGCCACGAACGCCGCCGCGAGCGCCGCGTGCACGAGGGTCCCCTCCTCGCGCGCGTCCGGGAGCTCGCCTTGGAGCGACGGCTCGCGCACGGCGAGGACGACGTGCGCGTACCCCATGAAAGGACAACGAGCCAGCCGTTCGAGCGCCGTCACGGAGAGCGGCCGCGCGTCGCCGCCCGTGGTCGACGCGACGAGGGCGCGCCCCTCGGGATCGAGCTCGAGCTGACCGACGACGTCGCTTCCAGGGTCGCCGAGGTCGAAGAAGAGTTCGGCATGCGTTGGGCGCGTCCAGGGCGAACGCTCGTCCGCGATCGGCCGGCGCGTCGACGTGACGAACGCCTTGGCATCCGCCGGCATGCCGCCGAGGCCATCACGATCGAGCTACGAACAGCGCGCCGCGCCCGACGCCGTCCTCCGCGTGGAGACAACGAGACAGGAATGCTCGCCTCCACGCAGCCTGCACCGCGATGAGAGCCAAGTAAAATCGCGGACGACGCAGCTCCACGATGCAACGAGCAGGACGGCGAGCGGGACGACGGGACGTAGCTGGCGGCCGCGCCCGTGTTCTCCCGAGAGAGGACGTGCTCTGCTGCGGCTCAGCCGCGCGGCGCCTCGGCAACTGCCGAGCAGCAGATCGACGAACGCGTCGCGTGCCTCGTCGCGCAGCCGACGCTGTTCTCGCGTCGAGACCAAGACGGAGTCGGCCTTGTAGTCGTCGAGCCGTCCGACGCCCAGACCGCGCGGGATCGCCGCGTGAAGGTCGTGGCCGCGGCGTCGAGCAGCGCCCCAGCTCGTTGCGGGAGAATCCGCGTCGATGGGCGCGTCGGCGGCCCCCACGCGCGACGCCGTGCTCTCGTAGAGGTCGAGCGTCGCCATGAGCCACTCCCACGCGCGCGCGTCGCGGGCGATCGCCACGCGTTCGGCGCGACGGATGCCTTTCGGCGCCGCGTCGCTCGCGAACGTGTCGAGGGCGCCCCTGCCCGCGGCCGCGCCGAGGCCGAGGGCGCTCCACGACGTCCGCACCGCGCGCGCGCGCTCGACGCGGCCCTTCGCCTGCGCCGGCGCCGAGAGGATCGACGCGAGCGCCGTCGCGAGCGCGCGGTCGAGCGAGCGCGACGATCCGGCGGCGTCCCCGCGTGCCCCAGCGGCCTCGTCCGGAGCGGCCGTGCGAACGAGGCGTTCGGCGGCGGTCTCTCCCGACTTCGTCGCCGTCGACGCGAGCCGCCGCGCGATCCGACGGAGCGACGCCTGGGCCTCGCGCGCGGGCGTCCCCTCCGGCGCGAAACGGAAGGCGTCGACGTAACCGGAGCCGACGATCCGCGCGACGGTCGTCCGATCGAGCGACTCGGCGACGTCGAGGACGTCGAACGCCGTGTGGACGACGGACGATCCCGACGCCGGCGCGCCGCGCGTTTCGTGGGCGACGATCTCCGCTTCTTCGAGGGCGCGACGAAGGGGGACGAGGGAGCGCTCATCGAGCGACGGAAGGGCGATCGCCACGCGCTCGACGCAGGTGCCCCGAGAGAGCGCGCGCCGAACGACGTCTGCGGCGGCCCGCGCCTGAGCCGCCGGAGTATCGGCACGATGGATCCGGACGTGCGAGCGATCCACGCCGGCGGCCGTTGGATCCGCGAGCGACGCCGGCCCGAGATCCCCGAGGACGGGCGGCACGATCTCGCTCTCGAGTGGCGCGTCGAGGTGCGCGGCGAGCTCGTCGGCCAACACCTCGAGCGCGTCCCGCTCGCGGTGCATGTCGAGCGGCCGATCGAACGCCGGAACGATCACGCGCGCGTCCCCCCCGACGCGGGAAAGCGCCTCGTCGAGCGCGCGGAAATACGCGAGCGACGAAGGCGTCCACGACAAGACCCATCGCGCGCGGAGCCGCTTCGTCCCGACCACGGCTTCGACGTCCTCCGGCGAGGCGTCGCGGAGCGCGCGCGCGAGCATCTCCGGGAGCCGGCGGTCGTCGCGCGCGCCGAAGCGTTCGAGCCGCCCTTCGAGGGCGCGCATGGCCCGACCGAGCGTCTTCGCCTTCGCGGCGACCAGGCCGCCGCGCTCCGCGACCGCCGCGAGATCCGACGCACCGACGCCGCCGGCGTAGAGCCGACCGAGCGCGGCATCGAGCGCGTCGATCGTCTTCGCCCACGAACGCCCACCTTTGCGGCGGAGATCGTCGAGCAGCTCGTCCCCCCGGAGAGCGTCGTCGGACGGGTCCGAGAGCGCCGCGGAGAGCGCGAGCCGCCGGGCGCCGCGCTCCACGAAGACGATCCCCGGCAAGAAGGCCGCCGCCAGGCGCCGCTCGAGCGCCGCCCGTGTCTCGGCGCTCCGGCCTTCGCGCACCAAGCGCTCGACGTGCTTCTCGCTCGGGACGACGAAGAGCTCGTCGCCTCTCATGGCGAAAGCCGGAACGGAAGCCCGAACGACTCGGCGAGCGACGGCGGATCGTACAGGTAGGCGTACGCGGCCTGGCTCGCGAGCACGCGCTTCACGTAGTTGCGCGTCTCGTCGTAGGGAATGAGCTCGACGAAGAGATCGAGATCGTCGCCGCCGCGCGCCTTCATCCAACGATCGACGGCGCCGGAGCCCGCGTTGTAGGCGCCGATGGCGAGCGCGGGGTGGCCGTGCTTGGCGCGGAGCTTGGCGAGCAGCCGCGTGCCGAGGCCGATCGACACCTCGGGCCGCTTGAGCGACGCCTCGTCGGAGCCGAACGGCGTGCCGACGGACACCCATTTCGCCGTCGGGACGATGAGCTGCATGAGGCCGAACGCGTTCGCCGGGCTCTTGACGTCGGCGAGGAAGCTCGACTCTTCGCGCATGATGCCCCACGCGAGCGAGCGCGGGAGCCCATTTTCGGCGCACGCCTGCGCGACGAGCGGCTCGAACGCGCGCGGAAACGCCACCTCCCACGGGAAACGCCAGCGCCCTTTCGGGTAGTGCGCGAGGTAGTCCGTGAGGCGGCTCCGCGCGTACGCGTGCCCGAACTCCGGCGCGCCTGCCCGGTTGTAGAGGGCGCCGATCACCCAGACGACCTCGGGATCGACGCCGTCGGCGAGCGCGCCCGACGCCGCGAACTCCCGCCGCGCGGCGTCGACGTCACCGACCTCCAAGAGGCGCATCGCCAAGACCGCCGGCGCCGACGCGAGCACCTCGTGCGCGCGCGACGGGAACGGCCCCTCGGCCTCGCGCGCCTCGGCCTCCTGCACGGTGCGCGCGGCGAGCGGCGCGTCCAGGGCGGCGAGGCGCGCGTACGCGAGAACCATGTAGTATGCAAGTGGGTAACGGTCGACGATCGCCGCGAGGCGCGCCTTCTCGTCGTCCACGGCGTCCGCCTTCCCCGCCGCGAGCGCGCGGAAGTACGCGGCCCGCCCCGCCGTCGCCCAATGCCGATCGTCGGGCGTCGCCGCGACGATGCGATCGAGCAACGGAACGGCCTCGGCCCAATTTCCGCGCTCCATCCGCCCGAGCGCGGCGCGGAAGAGCGCCTCCGATCCCATGTCGCCAGACGGGTAGGCATCGGCGAGCGTGGCGAGCATCCGGTCGGCGCGCTCTTCGCGATCGTCGTCCGCCGACTGCCCGACCAAGAGCGCCCCGCGGAGCCGCGCGTCGTCCGCGAGCCTATGCGTGGGGAACGTCCGTTCGAGCCGGTCGTACCAATCGATGGCCGTCTTCGGCTCCTTGCCTCCGCGCGCCTTCGCGCCCGCGTAGAGCGCGTTCGGCAGGAGCTCGTCGCCCTCGCACGACGCGATGGCGTCCGCCCAAGGATCCGTCTTCGGCGCTTGCGGCAGCTTGGCCTTCGCCGACGCCTTCGCCCGCGTGATGGCCGCCCGGCACCGCGTGCCCTTGTCCTTCGCGGAAGCGACGACCGTGCTCGCCGCCAAGAAGGCCTTCGTGGGATCGGAGTCGTCGAGCCATGCTTGCGCCTGCTTGGCGCGCTCGTCGCCCGTGAGCGACGGGTCGAACTTCGGATCCGCCGCGCGAAGGAGCGTCGCTGCCCGCGCGCGGACGGCCTCGGCCCCCACGTCGGACGACAGCCGCGGCGCTTCGACGACGACCTTCGTCGCGAGATCGAACGCTTCGCGGGCGTTTTTCTCCGCGGGCCCGTCGACGCCGTCGAGGAGCGCCGTCGCGATGCGCACGGACGTGTCGACCCAACGGGGACCGTACGGGTTCTTCTTCAACCACGCGCGCCAGAGCGGCAAGGCCGACGCGAGGTCGTTCTTCTGAGCGTACGACTCGGCCAGCACCAAGTTCGCTTCGTCGATCGATGCGATCGACGGCGGCACTTGCAAGGCCTCCGCGATCGCATCGTCCGCGTGTCCGGCGCGCGCATAGGCCTGCGCCGATCGAAGCCGCGCGTACGCCGTCAGCGGGCACTCCGCGCGCGTGGCCTTCGCGAACGCCGCCTGGGCCGACAGCGCATCGCTGGCCGCGAAGAGGAGCCGTCCCTCGAGGTAGTCCCAAGCGCACGCGTCGTCGGGCGTGAGATCGGCCGGACGCGCGGCGCGCACAGCCGCGGCCGCCGTCGCCCAATCCTTTCCGCGCACCGCCGTCTGCGCCGCCGCGAGGCGCGGATCGTCGAGCAAGATTCGGAGCTTTGGAAGGAACGATTCCTCGGGCGGCGGCGTCGCTTTCGGCGCCGGCACCTCGGCGGCTTCGTGCGGCGGTGGCAACGTCGATGGGGTGCTTCGGCACGACGCGACGCACGCCGCGAACCCCGCCAACACCCCGAACGCCGCGAACGCGGAGCCGGCCTTCATCGGGCCCCCTCCCCGCGCGCCGCATGGGCCTCTTCGGCGGCTTCGTCGTCGGCCGCGAGGGCCACGCGGCGGGCGTGATCGACGAAGCGATCCTTGTCCTTCGCGACCGCGTCGTGATCCGCCTTCGCGGCGGCGAGTCGATCGCGGGCTTCACGCTCCGCGTCCCGCGCGATCGCCAGCGCTTGCTCCCGTTGGACGAGCGCTTCGTCCCTGGCCTCCAGCGACGCCTTCGTGGCGATTTCCCACGCTCCGGCCCGCGCGAGATCGACCGCCCGAAGCCTCCCGTCGGCGAGCATTTCGGCTTCGCGGTCCCGGACGTCGTTCGCACGGGCCTCGGCCTCGCGACGCTCCCGTTCGGCAGCCGCGACGGCGCGCTCGGCACCTTCGCGCGCCACGACGGCGCCCCCGAGCGCCGACGTCGCGTCGTCGGTGACATGTCGGCGTTGCGAGTTGCCGAACGTTCCCTATCGTTGAGGGGAGCATGCGCGCCTCGTTCTTGGATCCCCAAGGACCGCTCCTCGCCCGGTCGTGGCCGTACCTGACGCTCCTCGTGGCTTGGCTCGTCGGGCTCGAGGGCGTCGGCAGCAGCGCGGCGGCCAATGCGCTGACGCTCGGCGCCGTCATCGTCTTCTTCGTCCTGCGCACGGTGCACTGGCGGCAGACCCGACCTCGCGACGTCGCCCTCTCGCTCGGTCCGGGGTACGTCGAGGTGAAAGGCGCCGGCCTCCGCAACCAACGCATCGCCGCGAAGTCCGTCAAAGGCGCGACGACGGCCACCACGAGCCGCGGCGTGCTCTTGACGCTGAACCACGCGGGGCGCTCCCAGTCCCTCACGCTCGAAGTCGCGAACGAGGGCGACGCCGACCGCCTGCGCCGCGCGCTCGGCATCGGCCACGGCGGGTTCGGGGTCCTGTCGTGGAACACGGCAACCGATTCGTCGCAGAAAATCGGCACGGTCGGGAACGCCGGCATCGTGGCCTTCGCGCTGCTCTTCTTCTGGACCTTGCGGAGCAGCCCGGCGACCGGCGCGTTCGGCGTGGTCTTCGGTCTGGCGATGCTCCTGGCGCCTTTCTTGATTCCGTTCGCGCTCGTCGGGCTCTTCGCGAAGAGCCGCCTTCCGACCATCGTGATGGACGCGAGCGGCGTTCGTCTGGCGACGACGCAGGGATGGTTCGGCGCGCCTTACGCGGCGATCCGCGACGTGCGCCGCGAAGGGCGCCGGCTGACGTTCGAGATCGGCGAGCCGTTCCGGACGGTCACGGTGCTCGCGGGTCATCCGTGGCTCGGCGCCGGGATCACGGACGCCGAATTCCGAGGCCTGCGCGCGCAGCTCCTCTCGGCCGCGGCGCGGGCGCGCGGGCTCGGTCGACCGAAGGAGGACGCCTCGTCGCGCCTCGAAATGCTCCGGCGCCAGAACGAAGCGCCACGCGACTGGCTCGTCCGACTCGACACGACGGGGCAGATGCTCGCGAGCCCCGCCGGCTACCGCGGCCTCTCGGTCGACGCCGACGATCTCTGGACGACCCTCGAAGATCCCGAGGCCGATCCGGAGCTCCGGACCGCCGCGCTCCGGGTCCTCCGCCACTTGGGAACCCCCGACGCACGCACGCGGATCGCCGAAGCCATCGCGTCCGTCCACGACGATCGCGAGGGCCGCAAGCTCCGCGTCGCGACCACCGACGACGTCGACGCCGCCAGCCAGGAGCTCGCGGTCTTGGACATCGAAGACGCGCGACGCGAGATGTTCGTGCGCTCCTGAGGCACGCTCACCGCGGCTTCGATCGCGAGCGTCAAACCAACGCGACGAACAGCCGAATCCAAGTCGCCACGAGCACGAAGTTGCTGAGCGCGAAGAGCGCGCCTCGATGCTGCACCTTGTTGTACGTGAGGTGCACGATGGTATGGCCGAAGCGGAGCGCGACGTAGACCCAGGCGAGGACGAGGATCGCGTCACCGTGGTGCGTGACGTACGCGATGATCGACGCCACGTAGAAGAGAACCGGCAATTCGAGCAGGTTCATGTAGTTCCGATTCGCGAGTCGAACGTCCACGGGCACGTTGTCCGATTCGCCGTAGCGGAAATCGTCGAACACGACCTGGCGGCGCGCGCCGGCCCGGACGCGCCGGAGCCCGATCGTCGCGGCGACACAGAGCGTGAGCATGGCGAGGACGAACACGGGCCAGAGGATGCTCACGACCACTCCTTCGACATGGGGCCACGAATCTTGCGCAAAGTGCCTAGGCCTCCGCCCACTCTTGGAGCGAGCGGACCCGCATCCCCTCTTCGCCGCGGGCCGACTCGATGGCGTCGCACGCCGCGAGCGCCGCCGCGATCGTCGTGAAGTAGGGGATGTTCGCGAGCAGCGTCTGCCGCCGGATGGAGTAGCTGTCACGCACCTCGCGCGCGCCCGTCGTCGTGTTGATGACCATCGCGATCGAGCCGCCGCGGATGGCCTCGACCACGTGCGGCGAGCCCTCGGCGACCTTGTGGATTCGCTCGCAGGGGATGCGCGCCCGGACGAGCGCCGCCGCGGTCCCCTTCGTCGCGACGATCTCGTAGCCGGCCGCGCGCAGGCGACGCGCGATGAAGCACGCCACGGGCTTGTCGTCGTCTTTGACGCTGATGAAGACGCGGCGGACCCCCGATTTCTCGGGCGCCATGACGTCGATGCCGGACGCGAGCATGCTCTTGTAAAAAGCGCGCGCGAACGTGTCGGCGATGCCCATGACCTCGCCCGTCGAGCGCATCTCGGGGCCGAGGATCGTGTCGACGCCCGGGAACTTCGCGAACGGGAAGACGCTCTGCTTCACCGCGACGTGCCGCGGCACCTCGATGTCGTCGATGCCGAGCTCGTCGAGCGATTTGCCCGCCATCACCTTCGCGGCGATCTTCGCGAGCGGCCTGCCCGTCGCCTTCGAGACGAACGGCACCGTGCGGCTCGCGCGCGGGTTGACCTCGAGGATGTAGACGTCCGCGCCTTTGACGGCGAACTGCACGTTCATGAGACCGACGACGCCGAGCTCGAGCGCGAGCATGCGCGTCTGCTCTTCGATCGACAGCAAGATCTCAGGGCTGAGCGAGTGCGGCGGCAAGACACTCGACGAGTCGCCCGAGTGGATGCCGGCCTCCTCGATGTGCTGCATGACGCCGCCGATGACGGCGCGGCGCCCGTCGCACACGCAGTCGACGTCGACCTCGACCGCGTCCTTGAGGAACTCGTCGACCAAGATCGCCTGCGAGCCGGCGTCGCGGGCCGCCTCGACCGCGAGGTGGACGTACGCCTCGAGCTCCGCGCGCGAGTACGCGATGGTCATCGCGCGGCCGCCGAGGACGTAGCTCGGTCGAACGAGGACCGGGTAGCCGATCCGCTCGGCGATCGCGAAGGCCTCGTCGACGCCGCTCGCGATGCCGCTCTTCGGGCGCTTCAGCGCGAGCTTCGTGAGCAGCTCGTCGAAGCGGCCGCGATCTTCGGCGCGATCGATGGCGTCGGCGCTCGTGCCGAGGAGCTTCACTCCGCGCTCCTCGAGCGCCACGGCGAGCTTGAGCGGCGTCTGCCCGCCGAACTGCACGATGACGCCCTCGGGCTTCTCTTCGTCGCAGATCGCGAGCACGTCTTCGAGGGTGAGCGGCTCGAAGTAGAGGCGGTCGGCCGTGTCGTAGTCCGTCGAGACCGTCTCCGGGTTGCAGTTGACCATGATGGTCTGGAACCCGAGCTCGCGGAGCGCCATGACGGCGTGCACGCAGCAGTAGTCGAACTCGATCCCCTGCCCGATGCGGTTCGGACCGCCGCCCAAGATGACGACCTTGCGGACGCCCTCGGACGCGTTCGCCTCGTTCTCCGATTCGTAGGCCGAATACATGTACGGCGTGTGCGCGACGAACTCCGCGGCGCACGTGTCGACCCGCGCGTACACCGGCGTGATCCCGCCCGCCTTGCGCGACGCCCGCACGTCGTCTTGGGTCTTGCCCGAGAGCCGCGCGATCTGCGCGTCGGAGAACCCGAGCCGCTTGTAGGCGCGCAGATCGTCGGGCGCGAGGTGCCCGCCCTCGATGCGCTTTTCGGCGGCGAGGATGCGCTCGATCTGCGCGAGGAACCACGGATCGATCTTCGTGCGGTCGTGGACCTCGCGGGCGGAGAGCCCGAAGCGCATCGCGTCGGCGACGTGGAAGAGGCGATCGGCCGTGGGGATCGCGATGACCGTGCGGAGCGCGTCGAGCCGCTCGTCCGCGCTGGGCGGCGGCAGGGATCTCGGGGGCTCGATCTCGGCCGCCTCCATGCCCAGATCGCGCGATTTCTTCGGCGCGGCGAGCAGGCGGTAGTCGACGCGCGAGGCGAGCGTCGAGAGCCCGTCGCGCCCCGTCTCGAGCGAGCGCGCCGCCTTCTGGAGCGACTCGCAGAACGTCCGCCCGATGCTCATGACCTCGCCGACGCTCTTCATCTGCGTGCCGAGCGTCCCGTCGGTGCCGGGGAATTTCTCGAACGCGAAGCGCGGCCACTTCGTCACGACGTAGTCGATGACGGGCTCGAACGCGGCGCTCGTGCCGGTGATGTCGTTCTTCAGCTCGTCGAGCGTGTAGCCGACCGCGAGCTTCGCGGCGACCTTCGCGATCGGGTAGCCCGTCGCCTTCGACGCGAGCGCGCTCGAGCGCGACACGCGCGGGTTCATCTCGATGACGTGGAAGCGGCCGTCGTCGGGGCACACCGAGAACTGGACGTTCGAGCCGCCCGTCTCGACGCCGATCTCGGTCATGACCGCGCGCGCGGCGTCGCGGAGGCGCTGGTACTCCTTGTCGGTGAGCGTCATCGCGGGCGCGATGGTGATCGAGTCACCCGTGTGCACGCCCATCGGGTCGATGTTCTCGATCGAGCAGACGACGATGAAGTTGTCCGCCTTGTCGCGGATGACCTCGAGCTCGAACTCCTTCCAGCCGAGCACGCTCTCTTCGATGAGCACCTCGTGGGTCGGCGACTGCGCGAGCGCCCACAAGACCTTCGCCTCGAACTCGCTCTCGTCCTTCGCGATGCCGCCGCCCGAGCCGCCCATCGTGAACGACGGCCGCAAAATCGCGGGGAACCCCGTGTCGCGGACGATCGCCCACGCCTCTTCCACGGAGTGCGCCGTGCCGGCCTTCGGGCACGTGAGCCCGATCTTCTCCATCGCCGCCTTGAAGAGCGCGCGGTCTTCGGCCTTCGCGATCGACGCGGGCTGCGCGCCGAGGAGCTCGACGTCGTACGCCTCGAGCACGCCCTTCTCGTGGAGCGCGAGCGCGAGGTTCAGCGCCGTCTGTCCGCCGAGCGTGGGCAGGATGGCGTCCGGCCGCTCGCGGCGCACGATGGCTTCCAGGGTCCGGGCCTCGAGCGGCTCGACGTACGTGCGCGCCGCGAGCTCCGGATCGGTCATGATCGTCGCGGGGTTCGAGTTGACGAGGACGACCTCGTACCCCTCTTCACGCAACGCCTTGGCTCCCTGGGTGCCG
The DNA here is from genome assembly GCA_044226145.1 of Labilithrix sp. Taxonomy (GTDB): domain Bacteria; phylum Myxococcota_A; class Polyangia; order Polyangiales; family Polyangiaceae; genus Labilithrix. Next base: position 26,383 of record JBGAHN010000067.1, read on the forward strand.
GAATAGTCGAACTCGCAGGCCTGACCGATGACGATCGGGCCTGCGCCGATGATGAGGATCTTCTCGAGGTCTTGTCGGCGCGGCACCGGAAGGTCTCCGGGATGGACGTCCTAGCAGGAGCCGACCGCGGGCGAAAGGTCACCGGCGAAGATGCGAAATCCGTCGACGCCCACCGAGAAAACGTGGGGCGATCCAGGGCGATGCGCCCCCGCGCGCAGCGCGACGATGGAACGCCGCGAGCGAGCCCGGACGAGCTCGCTCGCGGCGTGGATGGGGGTCACGGTCCTCGACCGTCGCGTCCGAGGTGGGAGGCGGCGCGAAGAACGTCGCGCTCAAGGCGTGAGGCGCGGTCGCACGAAGTCGGCGATGCGGGTCATCTGCGCCGTGTAGTCCGAATCGGCGGCGCACACCGACGCGGCCATCGCGCGGCCGCCGAGGGCTTTGGCGAGCGCGAGGGGGCGGATGCTCGGGAAGGCCTTGCCGCGCGTTTGCTCGCCGGACACGTTGCACACCGGAGGCGTGAGGATCGTCTCGCCGATGGGCATGTTGCAGTCGGTCCCCTCGGCCGCGGGCTCGGCCGACGGGAGCGCGAAAGTGCATGCATACTGCAAGTCATGCCCTTTCGTGAGCCACTCGCGCCCATGGATCGGATCCGGGCCGTTGTCGCCGAGCGGTCCCGGCGCCGCGAGCCCCGCGCGCGGCTCGATCGAGGGCAGCATGTGGGGATCGATGCCCGTGTAGTCGTCGTTCCCGGGATCGGTCCCGATCACGGCCGTCCAGTCCGGAGAGGCCCCCGTGAGGGCCTCGGGGACGCCGGCCAGCGTCGTGAACACCACGAGATCGCGCGAGCGCGCGCCGAGCGGGAGCTGGCAGAGCTCGTCGTTCTCGGACGCCGGCAAGGTCGCCGCGAAGAGCGGGTTCGTGCACGCGCCGGTTTGCGCGTAGCCATGCTCGGCCGTCGTCGCCGCGGGATCCGGCGCGGGGTGCTCGGCGTCGCGGTCCGGGACGCGCGCGTCGGAGAACCCGGCGACGTAGCGCGACAGCGGGAAGCGCGGATCGATGCCGAACCGACGTTTCATGTTCGAGAAGCGGACGTTGAGATCGTCGTCCGCCGGCGTGTAGAGCCCGCCGTCCGCGCAGTTCGGATCGTCCTTCGCCGACTCGAACGCGCACGACGAGCAACCGGGGCTCGCAGGGTCCGTCGCGCACGCGCTCGTCGCCCGAGGAAGCGGATGCAGGCCGCCGAACGCGTACGCGCGCCCTCCGTACGCACGCGGATCGAGCGACGCGTCGTCTTCGTCCGTCACGAGGACGACGAGCACGAGCGAGTCGGGGCGAAGGAAGGCCGCGCGCTGGGCGAGCAGCTCCCCGTCGACGCCGACGTACGAGGCCTTGTGCTCCTCGTCGAGGGCGACGCTCTTCCAGGGATCGGGCTGGACGAGGAACCGGTACGCGCTCTCGAGCGACGCCTCGAGCCCGCACCCGCCGTCGCCGACGTTCGAGATCAGCGTCTCGGCGTCGTCGACGAAGCCATCGAGCGCCGCCGGCGTCCCGTCGTACGCCAAGAAGCCCGCGCTCGCGCTCGCGAGGCCCCCCGAATAGAGCTTCGCGTTCCGCGCCACCGAGGCGTCGTCTCCGCAAACGGAGAACAACCCCTCGCTCGTGAGCGACGACGTGATCACGCCCACGTGGACGTCGTGGTTCGGCCCGATGGACCGGAGAAGGGCGCCGACGTGCGGCCCGAGGAGCGCGCTCTTCGAATCCATCGAGCCCGAGTCGTCGGTGACGAAGAGCACGTCGATCTTCGACGCGGGGGCGAACGGCGCATCGGGCCCCGTCCCGATGGAGCCCGACAGAGCTTCCGAACGTAGAGGATCCGAGGAGACCGTGGAGGCGCTCGAGCCACACGCTCCGAGGACGAAGGCCGACGTGACGAATCCGAGATGACGGGCGGCGCGGATGTTTTTCATGAGGGTGGATGTCTCGCGGGAGCTCGGGCGATCACGAATTCGTGAGCCGCAAAAACTGCGTCGAGGACGGAAGCCTCCGCATTTTCCGCACCATGCGCGCCAGATCCCATCGGCGTCGCCAGGGAGACGGGACGGAGGTAAACTACGCGGAGCGACGGTTCGATCGACGGCGCTCGTGCGCCGGGAAAGAGCACCATGAAGACGTTCGACCACCAGGGGC
>JBGAHN010000068.1:0-29373 GCA_044226145.1 Labilithrix sp.
TTCGAACGTGGTTCGGTCGACGAGTCCCTTCTTGAGGGCGCTCCGGAGCGCGCGGTCGACGTCGTCGGACCGGCCGCGCGTCGGTCCCGCGGTCGAGGCCGTCGCGACCGAGAACGTCTCGCGCACGAGATCGTAGGCGCTCACCGTCTCGCGCCCCACGAGGACGGCGAGGACGTCGAGCAGCGAACGGCCGTCGTACAGCGGCTGGAGGAGCGGTTGCGCGACGGAGAGTGTCCCATCGAACGCGCGCGCATCGCTCCAGCACTCGAAGTCGTGGGCTCTCGCGACGAAATGTGTGCAAAATGCACTCGTTTCGTCGTCGTGCTCGCCGATGTAGATGCGTTCGCGCGCTCGCGGGAGGTGCCGGGCGAGATCGAGCGTCGCGGGCGATACATAGGCGACGTTCGACGCGACGATGAGCGTCTCGACCTCGCCCGCGTCGAGCGCTTGGAGGAGGGGGGCCATCCCGTGCGAGGGCGCTCCGGCGTCGACGATGGGCGAGGGAGCGAAATCGACGGTGGTGCCGACGTTTCCGAGCTTCGCGTTCACGGCGTGCGCGAGCGCGTGCACGAGCGGCGGCTGGTCGTCGCCGGCGACGACGAGGGATCGTCCGCGGTGCGCGACGAGATCGCGCGCGACGGCGTCGACCCAAAGGCGGTGCGGTTCGGCGGAGCGGGCGATCGCCGCGAGCTCGTCCGCATTCGGCCACGCCCCGATGGTGAGCGCGAGCCGCGCTGCGATCGCGACGACGTCGGCGCTCTTCACGGCGAGGCGGTGGTCGGCTGCCGCGCCGGTCAGGCTCACGAGCGGCTCGACGACGTAGAGCCGGTTCATCGCGGGAACGTCGCGCTCGCCGGTCCGTCGCTCGGCATACGCCCGCGAAAGCCGCAGGTGAGCGGGCCCACGCGCGAGGACGTCGGCGTCGAGCGAGAGAATGACGTCGGCCTCGGCCAGGTCGAATCGGGGCTCGACGACGCGGCCGAACGCGGCGCGCGTGCCTTCCCAGGCGTTTCGTTTCGCGGGCGACGTCGAAAAGGTCACGCGCGCGTGGGGACATGCCTCGCGAAGGGCCTCGAGGAGCCGCGCGACCGTCGGCGACGACGTCGGCGCGAGCACCAGATGAAACCCGCGGCCTTCGCGTTCGCGCCACCGCCCGCTCTTCAAGACGCGCGCGATGGCGGACCACGGAACGATGCGCGTGCCATCCTTGCAAGCTTGCGCGCGGCTCGCGTCGTACAAGGTCGCCAGCGACGCCTGCTCGCGCGCTCCCGCGCCGCCGAGGCTCGCGGGGTGCTCCGGGTTGCCTTCGACCTTCGTGGGGCGACCTTCGTGGGTCTCGACGAGCAAGCCGATCGCGTACCCGTCGGGGGCCCACGCCGTCGCGTACGTGCGGGGGCGGCCGGGCATGATCTCGGGCGGTTGGACGACGTAGGGCACGATCTCTTCGCGCGGCGCCCGGGTGCATCCGGACAGCCCCGCGAGCGCCAGCGTCGCGCCCATCCGTGCGAAGAACTCACGGCGCGCGATCGGATCGAGCTCCTCGATGGCGACCGTGAGCTCGGCGCGCCGGGCGGCGCGAAGATCGGTGGGAGGACGCTCGGGCATGGCGCTACCGATGGCATCCCGTACAGTCGACGACGGACTCGACGCCGAGCTCGCGCCCGATCGCGCGCCCCACCTCGCGCGGCGATCCCGCGGGCGTCCATTCCATGTCCGTGACGGCCTCCGGTGGGCGGAGGTGCGGATCCGGATCCCGATGGCAGTCGAGGCAGAAGCGCATCGTCATCGGCTCGGCCATGTAGACCTGCGCCATCTGGTCGACGCGCCCGTGGCACGTGACGCACCCGACGCCGTGGTTCACGTGGACGGAGTGATCGAAGAACACGAAATCAGGCATCGTCGTGACGCGCTGCCAGCGGATCGGCGTCCCCTCGACGTAGCTTCGTCGAACGGGCGCGAGCTCGGGACTCGACGTCCAGATCTGCGCATGGCACCCCATGCATACCGAGGTCGCTGGGACGCCCGCTCGCGCCGAGCGCCGGACGCCGGCGTGGCAATAGACGCAGTCGATCCCGTCGTCGCGCACGTGGTGGCGATGATCGAACTTCACCGGTTGGACGACCGGCTCTCCTTCGCCCGTCGCGTACGGCGTGCGCGCCCAAGCGACGAGCGCCGCGGGGACGCCGAGCGCCATGGCGGCCACGAGGCCGATCGCGAGCCAATAGATCGCGTTTGCCGAGGCGGGGAAGAGGTTCACGGGGGCGGTCGCGGCTTGCATTCCCCACGCCGGTCGCGTGAGGAGGCGGGGCGCTCCGTGTTTTCGACGCCGTTCGGACGATGGGAAGCCCGGTGCTGCGGCGACGCCTTGTGGCGGAACGAACCGGTGCGCCCGTGCGCGTGTCCTCCCGCATCAGGATGACTTTTTTTGCGACAGCGGCGCTCCTCGGGGCTCATCCTCTGCATGAGCCACCTCGGAGACTGTCAGTTCTGCGGGCAGCGCGGGCCCGTCGCCGCCGTCCACTATCGGCAAAATACGGGCTGCTTCGTCGTACGCTTCCGCAAAGATTGGGCCGGTGACGCCTGCCGCGGCTGCGGCGTGAGCTGGTTCTGGAAGGCGACGCTCCACACCCTTTTCCTGGGACCGTGGGGCTTGATCTCGATGATCGCCACGCCGATCTTCATCGTGCTCAACGTCGTCAGTGTGTCCAACGTCCTTCGGTTGCCCCGCATGGAGGAGATGAGGAAGGCGGCCCTCGCGGAGCAACGCGAGTACGCCATGAACCTGCTCCGGACGAAAGATCGCGTGACGGTCGCCGAGGTCCTCGGTCGCAGCACCGGCGCGAGCGCCGAGCAAATCGAGCGCTTCCTTCGTGATCTCTGATCGTCTCTTGGCGAAACCGGAGGATCTCGCCTGTCTTTTCGTCCGATGATCGCGTCCCAAATACCCATTGTTCGCCAAGTTCGTTCCCATTCCTTCGCGGACAGCGTCGCGTCGAAGTATTGGGTCACGAGCGGCTCCGGCTGAACCGAGACGTCTCCCTTCTTGAACGTGAATGGCTCTCCCACCTCCTTCGAGACCTCGAAATCGCGCTCGAGGAGCATCGCGAACAGCGATCGCGAAAGAACGTCCTTCGCCACCCGATTCAGCTCGTCGTTGTCTCGCGCGACGTCGTGGGGGACGAGTGGCCGAACCAACTCCCGAAGATCTTCGCGGCGCGCGACCTTCTTGGAGCGTGCTCGGACGAGCGTTTTGACCGCATCACACGAGAGCCTCCGATCCCCCATCCACTCGCCACGCTCTGTGATGAAGGTGTTCACCTCGAGTGTTAGGTACACATGCTTGGGGGGAGCTTGGCGGACGAGCGCCGCGACCCGTTCGATCTCGCGAAATATGTCCGGATGATCTTCCGGGTGGAGCTCGGGCCCCGGCGGTTCGAAGCGATCGATCCGCGGGAGAATCGACCAGAGGACGAAAAGCACCAAGACCAAGACGGCGAGTCCGGCTCGGAGCACGAGCGAACGTGGAGGGGCGTCGGTTCCATGACGATTCACACCCTGTTTTCGCTGAGCCATCCTCGAGGCCGGGGATACATCGTCAAGGCAGGCGCGCCGCTACCTTCTTCGCCACCTCGATGAGCGCGTCCCACTGACACGTCGCTTGGGGAAGCATGATCCTCGCCGACACGCGATGCTTCGCGAACCCGACGTGGCAGCCCGGGGTGGCTTCGAACGGGGCTCGCCAACGCTCGGCCGCGTCGCCGAGTCCAACGATGGGGGCTTCGTCGTAGGCTTCGTCGTTCGCGGACGGGGCCAGGGACTGCTTCGCGGCGGCTTTCGTTCGATGCTCGACGAGGCTCATCTGCAGGATGCCGTGGTCATGGACTTCGAAGTGCCGCACGCAGGAGTGTTCCCGCTCGTCGTCGGCGTCGTCGACCTTTGTGGTGGGAATGCCAAGCGTCGCGGAGAGCTCGCTCGCCGAGAGCGCTGCGCTGCAGTTGGTGAGTGCGGATGGACGCTCGCACGTCTTCTCGCAGTCCTTCGCGTGCTCCACGGTCGACGCAGCGAGAATACAGCTCGAGCGGCACTCCCAGTGTCGTTCGTCGTCCTCGCGTTCGTCGCGTTCGTCGTCTTCGCAGTCCGTTTGGAATTTCGCGAGTCGGAGCTGGCCGTCGGGCCTCGTCTCCGCGATCGGGCGGAGCAATTTGACGAGGTGCACGCACACGGCTTTCGGAGCTGCGGACGACTCTGGAGAGGGAGCCGAACGAGACTTGGGGGCCGCGTTGGGGCCGCATGCCCCCAAAGCGATCACGAAGGGCAGCGCGGAGCATGCGCGGAGCAGGTCGGTGCGCCGGCAGTCGAGGAGGTAGGGGATTCGGAATTCGTGGGGATCCATCCCATGGAAGGAGGGGGCGTGCGCGAAGGTGTCGCAAATTTTCTTTCAACGCGACCGAATCCGCGGAGCCGAATCCGCGGAGTGGCGGTGCGGAAAGTCCTCCGTGAGGGCGGCATCCGCAACGCAGCTCTCTCGATGGTCGGCGTCCTCTTCGCGACGGTGACCGCTGGCCTCGTGAAGTAGACTCGGGTGCCGCTCAGAGAAAACGCCGAGCGCTCTCGTCGAGCCATGCGTCGTCGAGGCCTTTGCTCCGATGGTCGGCGTGCCACGCGCGGCGAAGGCGGTCGCGGGCGAACGCATAGACGGCGAATCCAAAGGCGGCGAAAGGGGCTCCGCTCACGGCGGCAACGATCACGAGCGTGACGACGTTTACGGAGTACGTATGGTTGGCACTTACGCCAAAGGGGGCCCAGTAACCCGTGCAGTGGGCCAGGGTGCCCATCCACATCGACACGAAGACGACGACGAGGCTCGGCAAAGCGATTCGTCGTCGGAGGCGTTGGATCCGCTCGAGCAGATCGCGGATGGCGTCGATCTCGAGGTCGGTCTCGTCGGGCGCGGGTTCTCGGTAGATGTTCATGATCGGGCGCTGGACGGACGACTCGAGCGTTCGTCCTCCCTCACCCTTGGAGGCGTGCTCTTCACGCATGTCGCAAAAAAAGCGTTCGTCCCCGCCGACGGGCTGTCGAAGCCGTGCTGCACGCTTCGTGTCGCCCGCTTCCGTGCTGCGTCGTGCGCTGCGGTCGCTCCGCCTACCTTCCGTCGCTCAGGGCTTCGCGGCGATGGCGGCCGACGTCTTTTCGACGACGCCGAGGTTCACGTACGCGCGATCCGTCATGACGACGAACGGTCGCTCTTCGAACGTGAGGCCGCCCTTGCCGTCGTGGTCGATGATCTCCAGCTTGCCCATGCCGTAGCCCATCGGTCCTCGCGAGTAGTAGTGCGCTTGGAGCGTGTAGGGGTACGTGCGTGCGTCGCGGGCTTTCGGGATCGTGAAGCACTCGGGGCCGTAGCCCGTCGTCACGTCCGCGTAGAGCTGACCGCCCGACGGCAGATCGCGGTGCGCGTAGTACGCGTGGCCACCGCGCGCGTCGTGGATGTGGAAGTCGACGTCGTTCGCGTCGGTCTCCCAGTTCAGGACGAAGCGGAGGCTCGGTCCGGTCGCCTCCGTGCCGCCGGCCTCGCGGAGCTTCCGCACGATCTCCTCGCGACGCTCTGGCTCGGCCTTGATCCACGCCGCCGCGACGAGCCCCAGATCCTCCTTGAGGATGCGGTCGACGCCGGCGAACCGTCCCGCCGGATACGTGCGCTGTGCACCTTTTCGGATCGCCTCGAAGGCGTCCGCGGGCTTTCCGGCTTTGAGCAGCGCGTAGCCGAGCAAGCGGTGGCTGGCAGGGTGATCGGGGCGCTGCTCGGCCGCCTTTGCGTACGTGTCGGCCGCGAGCTCGAGGGCGTCGCGGTCGTCGAGGCGTTCGAGGCGCTCGCCCGCGAACCGCCGCGAATCGGCGCGGAAAGAGAAGAGCTCGAGGATCGAACCGTACGCCCGCGCGGCGGTCTTCCGATCGCCGAGGGCCTCGTAGGCTTCGCCGAGGGCCACGAGCGCGAGCACGTCGCCGGGTTGTTCGCGCTACCAGGACTTGGCCTCGCCGAGCGCGTCATCCTTGTCGCCGCGCGCGAGCTTCTCCATGACGGTGCGGAAGCGTCCCTCGTAGGGGGCAGCCTCCGGCACGTCCGACGGGTTTCGTGCGACGTTGCCGTCGTTCGAGCGGTCCGAGAGATCGACGAAGTCGAAGCTCGTCGTGAACTGGCCTTCGCTGCCGGTCGTCGGGAACGTCAGCGAGCGGAGCACGTCGAGGCTGCAGCTCTCCAGGCGCTCGCTGGAGAGCCGCTGGATCGGGACCACGCTCGTCACGGCGCCCTTCGTGGCGATCGTGACGCGGACCTCGAGCCTTCCGCGCGCCGCGCCGTTCGACGAAGCGCTCTCGAAGCACCCACGAAGCCGCGACGTCGCGCCGCGGAGGACCACTTGGACGGCGTCCAGCTCGAGGCCGCGTTCGATGACGAGCGCGCCCGGACGCACCTGGAGCGAGGCCGCGTTCCCGCCGATCGGCGGAGGGGTCACCGGACGCGGGGCCGTGGGAGGGGCTTGGCGGGTCGCCGGAGCGCTGGCTCGGCCCGAGCCGGAGCCGTTCGCCACGCCCGTCCCGCTCCCTTGCGTCGCGCCACCGCCGCCGAGATCCAAGCCCCCGGTCTCGCCGATGCCATCGCCGAACCGCCGCGGGGGCATGGACCGCCGTGGAGCCGCGTGCGTCGGGGCTTCTTCGCGCGCCGCGCCGAATCCGTCGGCGCTCCGGTCGCGCCGATCGTCCGCGACGTCGGCCGGCGGGGCCGGGGGCGGCGGCGGGACGGGCTCGTTCGCTCCCGGACCGCTCGCCATCGCGCCCGGCATCGCAGGTGCGGCTTGTGCGGCCGGCGCAGCGGCGAGCGCCTCGGCCGGCGCCTCCGGCTCTGCCGCCGATGATCCTGCCCGTGCCTCGTCGCGATCGGTCGCGGTCGCGGTGGCGCTCGGCGGGGTGGGCCGCGGTCGCGCGACGTCGCCCTTGCGCTTGGCCGACTCCCATTCATTTTGCCACGCGCGCGGCGTTTCGGTGACCGCGATGCGCCCGTCTTTCACGGCGAGGATGTCCACCTTGGCCGTTCGGTCGATGCCGAAGCGCCGGTAGTCGGCGTCGGTCTCGAGGACGAGCATGGCCGTGTACGGGCTCAAGACACGGTGCGCCGTCGAGAGCGAGACGATCTGACGCTTCGTCGTCTGCGGATCGTCGACCGGCGCGTCGACGAGGCTCTGGATCTTCGCCTGCGCCCACGCGCGCTCCACGATCGGGCGCGGCGCGCTCTCCAGATCCGGCGAAAATTGCTGCGTCCCGACGGTGATGCGCACCGGGCTCGTGGGAGGCAGCTTCGCGTAGACGAGCACCTCGTCGCCCGCTTGCAGGCCGTCGAGCGTCGTGGGCCACGACCAGTCCGCGCCCTCGACTTTGACCGGCACGCCGGACGTCGTCGCCTCGGAGAGCCGCTTGACGAGCGCGTGCGCGCCGAGGCTCGCGTCGAGCACGGTGCCGTCGTGATCGAGCACACCGCGCACGAGCGTGCGGAGGAAGGCGTCGTCGCGGAGCCCGCCGACGGCGATCGCATCCATCCGCTCGACGCCGACGGAGCGCAGCTCTTCGACGCGTGCCTTGAGCTTCTGGGGATCCGTCTCTCCCGCGGTCGCGACGCCGTCGCCGATCCAGACCACGCGCTTCGTCTTCGAGCGCGCCGCGCGATCCTTGGCCCACGCGACGGCGCGTTCGACGTTCGACGCCCCGAGCGCGGAGCGCGCTTCGATGGCCTTCGTGGCGGCGTCGTCGAAGGTCGACGCGGAGCCTTCGAAGATGGGGACGACGTCCTGATCGAACGCCGCGACGACGACGTTGGTGGCGGGCGGGAGCTTTCCGACGATCTTCGCGAGGAGGCGCGTCTGCTCGGTCAGCCCGAGGCCGCGCGACGCGCTCGTGTCGACGAGGAAGAGCACCGACGCGATGGGGTCGGGACGCGACGACGTGAACGGGATCACGCGCGCGATGGCGATGTCCTCGCTGCGGAGGCCGGGGCTCCGCGGCAGCTTCGAGCCCTCGACGACGAAGTCCGCCGATGGCGTGATGTTCGTCTGGTGCGTGCGGAAGGACGTGTCGCTCGTCCCGCCGACCTCGGCGTTCTTCTTGCCGGTCGCGTGGACCTCGACGTCGAGCGTCTCGAGCGACGACAGCCCACGCAAGGGCAGGACGTACGGCGCGCCGGTCTCGATCGTCGCCGCGTACGTGACGATGATCTCCTTCTTCCCGCGCGCCGGGATCGGGAACACGCGCGCCGAAAACTCGTTGCCGGCGCCTTGCTCCATGAGCGCAGGATCTTGCTTGCGATGGAGGAAGTCTTCGTACGCCTGACGCGCGGCCTGCTTCTCGACGACCTCGCCCTCTTGCCACGCGTCGCCGACGCGCATCGCGAAGCGGCTGAGCGAGGCGCCTTGCGGGAGCGTCATCCGGAACGTCCCTTCGAGGACGCGGTCCTCCGGGTTCTCGAAGACGAGGTGCAGCTCCGTGAGCGCGAGCGGATCTTCGACGACCGCATCGGCGCGCAGCGACGCGAGCTTCAGGCCGGTCCCGTCGGACGCCGTGAGCCGAATGGGGATCTCGGCGCGCGTCACGATCGTCGAGGCCTCGTCGGGCGGCACCTGGACGACGGGGATGTCGGTCGTGTTCGTGCTGGTGTGCAAGCTGCGGTTTCTGACGATGCCGAAAACGGTGGCGGCCGCGGTCAGGGAAAGGGCGCCGTAGAGAAGGGTCTTCTCGTTCATGGGTCGGGGATCCTCGTCGAATCGGACGGCTCGTCGCACGGGCGCACGAAGCACCTCGGGCCGCACGAGCGTACGGCAAAGCCATCTACGGAGGACACCCTCGAACGATCTGCATTTCCGTCGGGCCGTGCAGAAATCGGCGTTCGGCGATGAAATCGCCGCCGCAAGCGCCTCGCCGCGCGCTCGCCGCGCGAAGGAATCGGCTGGCGCGTGTAGGGGTGAAGGTGCGATGCCGCCGCGCCACGCGCCACGCCGGCGCGCGCGTCGCACGCGAGGTGTCGCGTCGGGTTGCTCTACTGCACCTCGATGACGATCGCGCCCGCGTCCCCGCTGCCGCCTTGCGAGGCGCCGGTTCCGTTGCCGCCGAGGCCCGTGCCTCCCGACACCCCACCTCCGGTCCCGGTGCCCGTTCCGACGCCCGTGCTGGCACCGTTGTCTGCGCCTGCGCCCGTCCCTGCGCCCGTGCTGGTCCCGCCGCCCGGTGGAACGGCCTCCCCGGTTCCGGTCGCGCCGAGCCCCGCGGCGCCCGGAATGCCGCCGCCGGTCCCCTCTCCCGTGCCGATGTTCGTCGAAGCCCCGCCTTCGGTGTTGCCGGTCGCGCCGCCGTTCTCTCCGCCGCCGCTCGGTGGTGAGCTCGGTGCACCGGGCGACGAGACGCCGACGTTCAGGCTCCCACCGGGATCGTTGCCGAGTTCGGCCGTGAACGCATCATCGTCGCCTCCGCACGCCGTGACGGCGACGATCAGCGCGATGAGAGCGCCGGTTGCGCGGACACGAAACGGCATGGATTCAGGGAGATGGCGAAGCATCGGGCTCCTCCTCTGCAGTGGGGGCGAAAACGGGGTCGCGAGCGGGATCGGGATCGCGATCGCGCATGGATGGGTCATCCGACTCGGACGCCGCGTCGACCTCGGAAATGTCCAGCTCGGCGCTCATGGTGTGCGACGAGCCGGCCGGCGCGCCGAAGGTCCCGTTCGCGCCCGGATTGCCCGCGCCGCCCGCGCCGGAGATCCCCGGGACGGCTCCTCCGCCCGCGCCCGGGGTCCCCGGTGAACCACCTCCCGCGCCGTTGGTTCCAGGCGTTCCAGGTAGCGGATCGGCGCCAGGGTTCTGCGTTCCGACGCCCGCGGGCTGGTTCAACGACGGATTGCTCGGCGCCGCTCCGGAATTGCCGAGCCCCGGACCTCCGATGCCTCGACCGGGAGATCCGGGCGACGACGCGAACGCGGGGTCCGTCGTGATCGGAGGGAAATCCGAGCAGCCGACGTTCCCGGACAGACCTCCGAGCGCGGCTCCCGAAGCCAGCACGGCGGTTCCGATCGCGAGCGGAAGGCGGAGCGAACGCACGACGATCGCGCTGCACGCGGCGGACCAACCGGCGCGCCACGACGCGGGCCTCGACGGCGATGCGTCGCACCCTCGACGGTGGGGTTCGGCGCCCCACGTCGCACCTCGTCACGCATGCCGCACGGCGCGAGGGCGGCTCGAGCGTCGGGCGCGAACGCGGGACGACGGTGCGCCGAGCGCGACGCCGGTGGCCGTCTTCGCGCGCGCGAGCGCTTCGGGTTCACCCTCGAAGACCACGCGGCCGCCTTCTTCTCCCGCTTCGGGGCCGAGCTCGACGACCCAGTCGGCGTTCGCGATGACGTCCGGGTGGTGCTCGATGACGACCAGCGTGTCGCCGCGCTCGATCAAGCGGTCGAGCACTTGGAGCAAGCGGCGGACATCGGCGAGGTGCAAACCCGTCGTCGGCTCGTCGAGCACGTAGACCGTGGGCTCGTGCGCGATGCCGCGCGTCAGCTCGTCGGCGAGCTTGAGCCGCTGCGCTTCGCCGCCGGAGAGCGTGTTCGACCCTTGCCCGAGCGTGAGGTAGCCGACGCCGAGCTCCGTGAGGGTGAGCAACGGACCAGCGATCTTCCGGTGCGCCGCGAACGTCCTCGCGGCTTCTTCCGCCGACAGGAGGAGCACGTCGCCGATCGACAGACCCGACCATTTGACGTCGAGGGTCGAGGGCTCGAAGCGGAGCCCATGGCACGCCTCGCACGGCGAGACGACGTCCGGCAGGAAGCTCATCTCGGCGACGATGGACCCTTGGCCGTCGCACGCCGTGCATCGACCGCCCGCCGGCGTGTTGAACGAGAAGCGCGCCGCCGTGAAGCCACGCACCTTCGACTCGGGGAGCGACGCGTAGAGCTTGCGGATTTCGTCCCAGATGCCGAGGAACGTCGCCGGCACCGACCGCGGCGTGCGTCCGATGGGCGACTGATCGACCTTCAGCGCGCGCTTGACGTTCTTCGGCACGCGGATCGATCCGAAGGGGCCGGGTGTCTCCGTCACGAGCTTCAATTTCTGGCGGAGCGCGCGGAAGAAGACGTTCGACACGAGCGTGCTCTTGCCCGAGCCGCTCACGCCCGCGACGACGCACATCCTGCCCACCGGCGTGCGGAACGTGACGTCCTTCAGGTTGTTCGCGCGCGCGCCCGTGAGCTCGATCCACGTGTCGCTCGGGGGTCTTCGCGGGCGGAGCCTGCCGAGTGGCTCGCGGAGCGCCCGACCCGTCGGCGAGTCCTCGGACGCGAGCACCTCGGCCGGCGTTCCTTGGGCCACGAGGTGGCCGCCGTGACGACCACCGCCCGGCCCGATGTCCGTCAGGTGATCGGCCGACGCGATGATCTCCGCGTCGTGCTCGACGACGAGGACCGTGGAGCCCGTCCGCGCCAGCCCGCGCAGGTTGCCGATGAGGCGACCCGTGTCGCGCGGGTGGAGGCCGATCGTCGGCTCGTCGAGGACGTAGAGCGCGCCGGTGAGCCCGCTGCCGAGCTGCGCCGAGAGCCGGAGGCGCTGCATCTCGCCGCCCGAGAGCGTGGCCGCGGGGCGCCCGAGGTGGAGGTAGCCGAGCCCGACGTCTTCGACGAACGCGAGCCGCCGCACGAGCTCGGTCAGCGGCGCGCGCGCGATCTCCGCGTTCTTCCCGCGCAAATCGAGCGCGCGGACGTGCGCGAGCGCGGAGGCCACCGAGCGGCGCATGACCGTGGGGTACGTCTCGCCGCCGAGCCGCACGCCGCGAGGGATGGGCGCGAGCCGATCGCCGCCGCAGACGCGGCACGGCACGGGCTCGACGGACGGATCGGCGAGCGTCTCGAGCCCGCCGCGCACGCCGGTGCCTTCGCAGGCCTCGCACTGCCCCTGCTTCGTGTTGAACGAGAACCAGCGCGGGTCGAGCTCGGGGATGCCGGTCCCGCAGCTCGTGCACGCGCGCGCGGTCGAGTACGTGCGCTCGCTCGGCGCGGGCTCTCGGCTGGGGTTTCCGTCCGCGACGCTCACCGCGCCGCCGCCCCACGTGAGCGCGCGGTCGAACGTCCCACGATCGAGATCGCGGAGCGAGCCGCAGTGCACGATGAGCGAGATCGTGTGCTCCTTCGTCTTCGCGAGCTTCGGCGGCGGATCGGTCGCGACGATGGCGCCGTCGACGCGGGCGGCACGCACCCCCGCGCGGGAAGCCTGCGTGAAGACGTCGAGGTACGTGCCTTTCCGAGCCCGCACCGCCGGCGCGTAGAGCGTCCGCGTCTTCGTCGTCTTCTCTCCCATGCCGCGAAGCCGCTCGAAGAGCTCTTCGCGCGTCGTCGGACGGACCTCGGCGCGGCAATTCGGGCAATAGAGGTCGCCGACCTTGGCGTAGAGGAGCCGCAGGTAGTGCGCGATCTCCGTCACCGTCGCGACCGTGGAGTTCGCGCCGCCGCGCGTCGTCCGTTGCTCGAGCGCGATCGACGGCGGCACGCCCGTGACCCGCTCGACGTCGGGGCGGGGGAGGGTCGGCAAGAACTGCCGCGCGTACGGCGTCAGCGTCTCCATGAACCGGCGCTGCCCCTCGGCGAAGATCACGTCGAACGCGAGCGAGCTCTTCCCCGATCCCGAAGGCCCCGTCACCACGCACAGCTTGCCGTGCGGGATCTTGCACGACACGTTCTTCAGGTTGTGCTCACGCGCGCCGCGCACCTCGATGGCGTCCGGCCCGTGGCTCCGCGCGAGCGCCGTGATCGTCGCGTCCGCGGACGCCCCCTTCTTGGCCCCGCCGTTTTTTGCGCCGCCGTTTTTTGCCGTCCCGTTCGACGGTCGCGCGGCCTTCGCGGTCTCGTGGCGTCCATGCCGCTTCTGTGCGTCGAAGTAGTCGCGGAGCGCCACGCCCGTCTTCGTCGACGTCTTCGCGATCCGCTCCGGCGTCCCTTCGGCGACGATGCGCCCTCCGTCCGGTCCGCCGCTCGGCCCCAGGTCGACGATCCAGTCCGCCTCGGCGATGACGGACAGATCGTGCTCGACCATGACGACGCTCGCGCCCTCGTCGACGAGCGCGTGCAGCGCCGCGATCACGTGCTGCGCGTCCTCCGCGTGCAGGCCCGCGCTCGGCTCGTCGACGACGAAGAGCTTGTCCCTCGCGTCCTGCGAGAGCGCGCGCGCGAGCTTGAGCCGTTGCGCCTCGCCGCCCGAGAGCGTCGAGAGCGGCTGGCCGAGCGGCAAGTAGCCGAGGCCCACCCGCACGAGCGGCGAGAGGCTCCGCTCGAGGACGTAGTCGCGTTCCTTCGGCGTCGAGAGCCACGCGAGCGCCTCGGACACGGTCATCGCGAGCACGTCCGCGGCCGTCTTGCCGCTATGGGTGACCGCGAGGACGTCGGCGTTGAAGCGCTTCCCCTGGCAGACGGGGCAGAGGAGCATGACGTCCGCGAGGAACTGCATCTCGACGGTCTCGTAGCCCTCGCCGGCGCACGCCTCGCACCGCCCCTTGTTCGCGACGTTGAAGGAGAAGTGCGCCGGGGTGAGCCCTCGTCGGATCGCCTCGGGCTCCGTCGCGAAGCGCGCGCGGATGCGGTCCCATGCTTTCGTGTAGGTTGCAGCATTTCCTCGCGCGGTGCGGCCGAGCGGCGACTGGTCCACGAGCACGGCGCCGCGGAATCCGTCGTGGCCCTGCATCGACGCGAAGGCGCCCGGCATCGGCACGGTCTCGCCCGCGCTCCGCGCGACGGCGCGGTAGAGGACGTCCTCGGCGAGCGTGCTCTTGCCCGACCCCGAAGGCCCCGTGAGCGCGCAGAGCACGTTCGTCGGGACGTCGATCGCGTCGACGTGGAGGTTGTTCTCGCGCGCGCCGCGGAGCGTGACGTGCCCGCCCGGCGTGCGTCGCTCGCTCCGTGACGTGCCCGCCGCGCGCCACGATCGTCCCGTCGCCGTGTCCGTCGTCGCGAGCTCCGAAGGCGGCCCCGAGAAGAGGACCCGCCCGCCGTTGGGACCCGCGCCCGGACCGAGCTCGACCGCCCGGTCGACCTCTTCGACGACGTGCCGATCGTGCTCGATCACGAGCACCGTGTTCCCCGCGTTCGCCAGGTTGCGGATGGAGGTCGTGAGCTTCGGCACGTCGGCCGCGTGCAAGCCGACCGTCGGCTCGTCGAGGACGAAGAGCGTGCCCGTGAGCGACGCCCCGAGCGCCGTCGTGAGGCTCGCGCGCTGCGCCTCGCCGCCCGACAGGGTCCGCGCCTGCCGGTTCAACGTGAGGTACGGCAAGCCGACCTCGTCGAGGTAGCCGAGGCGCGCCGCGAGCTCCTCTTTGACGCGCTTGCCTTGCGGATCTTTCGGCGTGAACGCGCCGAGCTTCCGCCGCGCTTCCTCCACCGTCAGCTCGTGCCACCCTCCGAGGTCGAGCCCCTCGACGCGGTACATGCGCGCGGTCGGGTTGAGCCGTGAGCCCTTGCAGGCGGGGCACGGCGTGTAGTCGCGGTAGCGCGAGAGAAAGACGCGGACGTGCATCTTGTAGGTGCGCGTCTCGAGCCATTTGAACCACGCGGCGACGCCGGGGTAGCGCCCGCCCGTCCACGTGCCCTCGCCCTCGATGACGAGCTTGCGTTGCGCTTCCGTCAGATCCTGCCACGGGACGTCGAGCGGGACGTCGTTCTTCTTCGCGAACTTCGCGAGGACGCGCCGCTCCCACGCGCTCGACTTGCCGGTCCACGCCTTGATGGCGCCCTTGGCGATGGTCTTCGTCGGATCGGGGATGACCTTGTTCCAGTCGACGGAGATCACGCGCCCGAAGCCGCGGCACGTCTCGCACGCGCCGAGCGGCGAGTTGTACGAGAAGAGGCCGGGGCGCGGCGGATCGAACGATCTCGCGCACGACGGGCACACCAAGCCACGCGCGACGGAGACGCGGGCCGGCGTCGCGGCCTTGACGACGTCGTTCTTCTCGCTCTTCTTGCTCGCGCGGGATTTCTTCCTCGTTCCGCCCTCGGCTGGTGCGTCGTTCGCCGGAGCGCTCGGGGTCTCCGGCGCGTCGACGGCCCGGATCTCCGCCCGCCCAGCGCCGCGCTCCCACGCGATCTCGATGGCCTGCTGGAGCCTCTTCTTCTCGCTCGCGCGGAGGACCAACCGGTCCACCACGACCTCGAGGCGCGCGTCGCGCCGGGCGACCTCGCTCGGTTTGACATCGTCGAGATCGCGCACGACGTCGTCGACGAGGAGGCGCCGGTAGCCGTCTTTCGCGAGGTTTTCGCGGAGCTCGAGGTACGACTCCGGGGAGTCGACGCGCGCGCGGTAGCTGACGATGGTGCGCCGTTCGCCGAGATCGTCGAAGGTTCGTTCGGCCGCGCCGCGCGCGCTCGTCGCGACGGCCGGCTTGCCGCAGTCGGGGCAGGTGGGGACGGCCTCCGACGCGAAGAGGGCCGCGAAGTACGGCTCGAGATCGGCGAGCGTCGCGAGGGTCGAGCGGCTCGACTTCACGGGCGCCTTGCGATCGACCGCGACCGTCGCAGCGACCGGATCGAGCGAGTCCACCGGCGGGCGCTCGAGGCGCTCGAGGAACTGCCGCGCGTACGGGCTGAAGCTCTCGACGAAGCGCCGCTGCCCTTCCGCGTAGAGCGTGTCGAGCGCGAGCGACGATTTTCCGGAGCCGCTCGGACCGGTCAGCGCGACGAGCTCGCCGGGGGCGAGGTCGAGGTCGACGTTGCGCAGGTTGTGGGTGAGCGCGCCGCGGAGGCGAATGGGAAGCATGGAAGAGAGGCTTTTAGTTCCGCGGCCGGTGCGCCGCCAGAGCGCATCGTTCGTCGCTCGTACGGTGCGGCCCGTACGGTGTGGCAGAGCCGTTCGTCGCGACCCCAGGAACGCTCGAGCTTCGGAAACAATGCGGACATCGAACCCCCGCTACGGTTTCGCTCATGACGCAGTCGAGCCATTGGACGAAAGAGCCTTCCGAGGAGTCTTCCGGAGTGGATTCGTCCACGGACGGCGCCTCCGCCGACGCGCTCGCGGGCGCCGAAGACACGGTCCTCCGCGCGTTCGTGACGTCGATGCCGCCTTCCTATCGAAAGGCCTTCGACCGCGACGCGATGCACGCGCACGCGCCGATCGTCGCGCGCCGGGCCGATCGCGCTACGCACGTCGAACGGTGGCGCGACGAAGCGGACGGCGTGGCGGTGCTCTGCGTCGTCGCCGACGATCGCCCGGGGCTGCTCTCGCGCATCACGGAGGCCCTCGTCGTGCACGCGCTCGACGTCGCCTCGGCGCACGCCTACAGCCGCGTTTCGCCCTCGGGCGCGAACGAAGCCATCGACTTCCTCTGGGTGCGCAAGGTGCTCGGGGACGAAGAGCCGTCGAGCTTCGGCCCGCTCGACGACGCCGACGTGACGCGCGTCCGCACGACCGTCGACGAGCTCGTGCGAGGCACCCACGCGTCGGAAGGATCGCGGGCGAAGCGCCGTCCGCGTCGAGCACCGGCGCCGCCGAGCGCGACGGTCGTGCGCTTCGAGACGAACGAGCTCGACGGCACCGCCGTCCTGACCGTCGAAGCGATCGATCGCCCCGGTTTGCTCTTGGCCGTGACGCAGACGCTCTTCCGCGCGGGGTGCAGATCACTCGCCTCCGCGCGCGAACGAAGATGACGGCAAAGTGCTTGACGTCTGCTCGCGGAGCGCGACGGAAAGCCGCTCGCCTCCGAACGCCGACTCGCGCTCCAGATCGCCATCCTCGCCGCGCTCGAAGAACGCTCCGACGAGGGCTGACCTCGGCGCCACGCCTCCTGCTTTCGGACGCCCCCGTCGCGAACGCGTTGCGAACGCGCGCGGGGAGCGTCTACGGTGCTCTTCCGGCATTCTTCCGAGGAGCCCCTCATGGCATTCGTTCACGGCGGTCGGCTCGTGGCCCAGGCGCTCAAGCGCCACGGCACCACGCACCTGTTCACCCTCTGCGGCGGTCACATCCAGGCGATCTACGACGGCTGCCTCGACGAAGGCATCCGCGTCGTCGACACGTCACGAGCAGACGGCCGGCCACGCCGCCGACGGCTTCGCGCGCGTGACCGGTCGACCCGGGGTGTGCGCCGTCACCGCCGGCCCGGGCGTCACGGACGTCGTCACCGCCGTCGCGAACGCGCAGCGCGGACAGATCCCGCTCGTGTGCATCGGCGGCGCGGGCCCGAAGCTCCTATGCGACATGGGCTCGCTCCAAGACATGGACCACGTCACCATTGATGCGCCCCATCACGAAGTGGAGCGTGCAGGTGCCCGAGACCCGGCGCATCGGCGAGTACGTCGACGCCGCCTTCCGCATCGCGCAGGCGAACGTCCCCGGCCCCGTGTTCCTCGAGATGCCCCTCGATCTCTTGATGAACGTCGGTGACGACGCCGATCTGCCGGCGACGAGCCCGCTCGCCGAACCCCCGCGCCCCGCCGGCGATCCGCGCTCCATCGCGCGCGCCGCCGAGCTCCTCGCGAACGCCAAACGCCCGTGCTTCGTCGTCGGCGCGCAGGTGCGGTGGTCGCCGCTCCGCGACCGGCTCGCCTCGCTCCTCGAGGGCTTCGGCGCGCCGGTCTTCCTCAACGGCATGGCCCGCGGCGGCATGCTCGACGCGCACCCCTTGCGGTTCGCGCGCTCGCGGAAATTCGCCCTCGCGCAGGCCGACGTCGTCTTCGTCCTCGGCACGCCGTTCGATTTCCGCGTCGACTACGGCCGCTCGCCGACGTGGAACCCGGACGCGAAGATCGTCCAGATCGATCTCGACGGCGCGGAGCTCGGCCGAAACCGGCGCGTCGACGTGACGATCCAAGGCGACTCCGTCCTCGTGCTCGATCAGCTCGCCCGCGCCGTGGGACGCACGCTGTCGTTCCCCGAGTGGACGGCGTCGGTCCGCGCGGACGAGACGAAGCGCCGCGCGAAGATGGACGCCGAGATCACCTCGGACAGCTCGCCCCCGAACCCGCTCCGCGTCTGCGCCGAGCTCGGCAAGCGCCTCGGTCCGAACGACATCGTCATCGGCGACGGCGGCGATTTCGTCGCGACGGCCGCGTCCGTCCTCAAGCTCGAATGGCCGCAACTCTGGATGGACCCCGGTCCGCTCGGCACGCTCGGCGTCGGCCCCGGCTACGCCATGGCCGCGAAGCTCGCGCGTCCCGACGCGAACGTCGTCCTCGTCTATGGCGACGGCAGCTTCGGCCTGCACGCGATGGAGTTCGAGGCGATGGCCCGCCAGAACATCCCCGTCGTCGCCGTCATCGGCAACGACGCCGGCTGGACGCAGATCCGCCGCGGCCAAGTCGAGATGTACGGTGAAGAGCGATCCATCGCGACGGCGCTCGACTACACGCGCTACGACAAGGTCGTCGAGGCGTGCGGCGGTCGCGGGTTCTGGGTGGAGCGCATCGAAGAGCTCGGCCCCGCGCTCGACGAAGCGTTCTCCTGCGGCAAGCCCGCGTGCGTGAACGTGAAGATCGCCAAGAGCGATTTCCGCAAGGGCGCGATCAGCGTTTGACGATCGCGATCAGCGCAACGACGATCAAGACGACGACCACGGCCACGATCGCGACGACGGCGGGTCGCGTCGCCATGCGTGCCGTCGACGTCGGTGCCGCGGGGGCGGGCCAGTTCTCGGGCCAAGGAATGGGGGCGTTCGACGCCGGAGGAATCGACGGGGCGTCGGCCGCCGATGCGAGCGTCTTCATCTCCGGCGCCGCGATCGGTGCGCCTTTCGGGGCGATCGGCGCCACCGACTCCCGCCACGTGTCGTCGACGTAGGCCACCGCGCCGTGCTCGCCCAAGAGCGTGCGCGACGGATCGGCGAACGGTGACGGACAGATCTCCGTGCCGTCGCCGTCTTCGTCGTCGTGCGAACCGTCCAGCGACGGGAGCGTCATCGTCCTCGGATCGGCGGGTGCCGTCGAGACGGCGGTGCGCCCCGCGTCGAAGCTCTCGCGATCGCCACGCAGCGCCGCGTTCGCGCGCTCGCGAAGCTTCGTGAGCTCCGCCTTCCAGCGGTACTCGATCCATTTCGCGAACGCGACGGATGGGGCGGGCGGCGCCACCTGCTCGATGGCTTGAACGAACGCGCGCGCGGAAGAAAACCGAGCTTCGGGATCGCGCGCGAGTCCTTGCATGACGACCGCTTCGAGCTCGGGATGAACGTCGCTTCGCCCCGCGCCC
This sequence comes from Labilithrix sp., assembly GCA_044226145.1. Classification (GTDB taxonomy): domain Bacteria; phylum Myxococcota_A; class Polyangia; order Polyangiales; family Polyangiaceae; genus Labilithrix. The sequence continues at coordinate 19,239 of JBGAHN010000068.1, forward strand.
GCGGGAGCGACGACGCCCTCCAGGATCCGCCAGACGATTTCTCCCTCTTGCCCCTGAAATAGCCGCCGTCCGGAGAGCATCTCCCAAAGAACGACCGCCACGGCGTACACGTCGCTGCGCGCGTCGCCGGGGCCGCCGCGCAACCGCTCGGGCGCCATGTAGGGCACCGTGCCGTGGATGTCGCCCGGCTTCGTCCGCGCGAAGCGACGCGTCGCCGACGCCAACCCGAAGTCGATGACCTTCGCCGTCCCAGCCACGTCGACCAGGACGTTCGACGGCGACACGTCGCGGTGAACGATGTTGAGCGGTCGTCCCGTCTCGTCGACCGCCGTGTGCGCCGCGTGGAGACCTTCGAGGACGTCGACGGCGACGCGTGCCGCGAACGGCGTCGGGATCCCATCCTTGCCGACCTTCGCGAGCACGTCGCGCAGCGACAGGCCGAGCACGAAGTCGTAGACGACCGCGAGCGAGTCTCCGTCGCGCAGGACGTCGAGGACGCGAACGACGTTGGGGTGGTGGACGCGCGCCGCGAGCATCGCTTCGTCCTGGAACCGAACGGCGGCGTCCGCGTCGGCGCCGACCGCCGCGTGCAAGCGCTTCAACGCCACGAGACGAACGAACTCGGCCTCGCCCTGCATCCGTGCGAGGTCGACGCGCGCGGTTCCCCCGCTCCCCAGCGTTCCCCACACTTCGTAGCGACCGATCCGTTCCATGTCGATGTTCTTCGTTCCGTCTCGGTCCGCGGGGCGACGCATCCCGATGGGGCTGCCCGACGAACGTTTATTCTATCGATTGAAGGACGAATCAAGAACGCTATTTATCGAACGTGCCTTCACCGATATCGTCCTTTCGGTGAGCGAGCGCCGCGAAGCAACGATTACCATTCATCACCGCGGCACCGCGTCGGTGCCGTTCGTCCGGCTCGAAGTCGTCGAACCCGGAGCGCCGCCGAAGCCGGAGATCACGCTCAACCTCGAAGAACGAGTGGTCGGGACCGCGCCCGACGCGGACATCGTGCTTTCGGATTCGCACGCATCGCGTCATCACGCGAGTCTCCGGCTGACCGAGCAGGGGCTCTTGGTCGTCGACCATCGCAGCAAGAACGGCACGACGATCGACGGCGTGCGCATCCAGTCCGCGTACGCCCCGCTCGACGCCGTCATTCGCGTCGGGAAAACGCGTCTGATCCCGCACTCGTCGGCGACCCACGACGTTCCGCTGTCGCTCGACACCCACTTCGGCGACGCCCTCGGCCACGGCGTCCCGATGCGCGCGCTGTTCGCCCGCCTCGCCAAGATCGCGAAATCCGACGAAACCGTCGTGCTCTTGGGGGAATCCGGGACCGGCAAGGAGCTCCTCGCGCGCGGGATCCACGAGCACAGCGCGCGCAAGGACCAGCCGTTCGTCGTCGTCGATTGCGGCGCGATTCCCGCGTCGTTGGCGGAGTCGGAGCTCTTCGGTCACGAGCGCGGTGCGTTCACGGGGGCCGACGCGGCGCGTGCGGGGCTCTTCGAGCAAGCGGACGGCGGCACGATCTTCCTCGACGAAATCGGCGAGATCCCGCTCGACGTCCAGACGCGCCTCCTCCGCGCGCTCGAGCAGCGCGCCGTGCGGCGTGTCGGCGGACAGTCGTGGAAGAGCGTCGATGTTCGCGTCGTCGCGGCGACGCACCGCGACCTCGGCGCCATGGTTCGGCAAGGGACGTTTCGCGCGGATCTCTACCATCGTCTCGCCGTCGCCATCGAGCGTGTTCCGTCGCTCCGCGAACGGCCCGAAGACATCGATTTGCTTTCGGAAAAGTTCCTCTCTTCGCTTCGTCCGCCGCTGTCTCTCGACGACTTGCCGCGAGGCACGCGATCGATGCTCCGGGCGCATTCCTTTCCCGGGAACGTGCGCGAGCTCTTCAACGTCCTTCGCCGCCTCGCCGTGTTCCCCGAGACGGCGATGGCCGCGTTCGACGAAGCCGCGGTCCGAGGGAACCCGACGGCATTCGACCTGAGGCTCGATCTCGGATGGCGCGAGGCGCGCGCTCTGGCGGTCGACACCTTCGAAATGCGCTACCTGGGCGCGCAGCTCGACGCGCACGGCGGAAACGTCGCCCAGGCGGCGTCGAGCATCGGCGTGTCGCGGCAATTTCTCTACCGCTTGCTCGAGCGTCACGGCCTCGATTCGGGCGCGAAGAAGTCCTGAGCCGTCCTTCGGAGATTCGCGCGAACCGACGCCCGAAAGGGCGAGATGGATCCTCGATGACTCAGGGCGAGTCGCGGAATCGGTGACAATTGGCGAACCAGAAGTCCTTCGATTCCGAAGGGTTATGGAGTCCTCCCGCGGGGCACGCTCGTTGCGATGGCAAGGGACATCATGGAGATCTCCCCGATGTCGTCGACGTCTCTTCCCGCGCTCACCAAGGAATCCGCCACGCACTCGGTGAGGCTCGCCGGTCGATTCCGGAGGTCCTCGGTCGGACTCCTTTCCCTTTCGCTGGTGCTCGCGGCATCGACCTTCGCTTGTTCGTCGGCGGACGCGCCGGGCGAGGCGACGGCAGTGCCCGAAACGCCGTCGCCGGACGACTCCGTTTCGCAAGACCCGGCGACCGAGGACGCCGACGGGGGAGGCGGTGTGGCCCCCGACGACGAGGCTCAAGGACCCGGCGACGTCACGAAGAAGACGGAGGGAGAGCCCGAGATCGTGAGCTGGAGTTCGATGGCCATCACGAAAGACAATTTGTTTCCGACGTATCTCTCCGCGAACATCGCGAACGTCGGTCATCTGACCCGCAACATCGTGATCAAGAATCCCTCGAGCGAGAAAAAGCGGTTCATTCTTCGGGCCGCCCTCCAAGGATTCACGAAATCCGAAACGCCGTTCACGATCGATCTCCAGCCGGGAGAGACCCAGTCCTTCTGGGCGGATTCCGCGCTGGATTACGAAGCTCTCAGCAAGATTTCCAGCCCGACCGACGCCGCCATCACGGTGACGCTGACGTCGACGGAGGGGAATCTCTTCTACTCCGCCGCCGTCCCCGTCAAAGTGCTCCCGAAGGGGCAGGTGTTCTGGAGAGGTGTCTTTTCGGACAGCACGCTGGGAGGCAAATTCGACGAAGGAACGAGGGAGCGCATCGCCGTCGTCGGCACGATGACGACGCCTCACGACAAGGACGGATACATCGACGCGCTTCTGCAGAAGGCGGCACAACTCACCGAGAGCAAATCACTCTCGGGGTACCAGCAGCTCAAGTCCAACACGACGCTCGAACAGGCATCCCAGATCGTGGGCATCCAAGCGAAGGCGATTTACGACGCTTTGCACAACATGGGAGTGAACTACACGTCCGTGGATTCGAACTTCTTCGTCTCGAACAGCGGTCAAAACGTGCGGTACCCGGCGGAGTCGCTCCGCGCGAAGACGGCGAACTGCATCGACGGCGCGCTCGTTTTCGCGTCGGCCTTCGAGGCGCTGGGATTGGATTCGGACATCGTCTTCGTCCCGGGGCATGCCTTCGTCGGGGTGCACCTCGGGCCGCCCGGGACGTCGTTTCACGACAACACCCTCTTCATCGAAACGACCGTCGTCGCTACCCGCGACTACACCTCCGCCAACAAGATTGCGTTGGACAATTACAAGGGGAAATACAAAGGGGTTTCCCTCAGGATCGCTCTTTCGGCCGTGCGCGAAGGCTTTGGATTCTTGCCGTTTCCGATGTGAAAGGCCGAGTCGTCGTTGCCGAGGGATGGGGCTCGGTCCGTAGGGATCCTTGAGACGGCGCGTCGCTCGGTCGCACGCGACGTGGCCGTGAATCGTCATGCACCAGGAGAACTTTCGATGAAATACCGATCGGTATCGATTCTTGTTGGGACGATGGCTTGCTTCGTTTTCCCGGCATGCAGCTCCGACGATGACCCTGCTTCGTGCGGTTTCGAGGCGGGCATCTACGACGTCACATCGTTCAATTTTCACGGTGATACGGGGATTTGCATCGATGCCGCGCAGGTGGCGAATACCTCCTCCTCGAATCGGGGGGGAACGACGTCGATCACGAAGGTTGACGATGCGACGTTCGAAGCCAACGGTTTGGGCGCCACCGACGCACCGACCACCTTCAAGCTCGATGGATCTACTTGCACTCTGCGTGCGTCGATCACGGATACCGTGGACAGCAAAGATTCGGCAGGCAAGCCGATCAAAATGACGAGAGCGACGACGACGACGTTGACCCCGACGGGGGCCGAAACGTTCTCCGTCAATCTCGTCCGGGACATATCGACATCGACATCCGGAGCTACGGGGATTCCGTGCACGCTCACCGCCACCGCGTCGGGGACGCGGCGCCGGTAGCTGTCGCAACGAGCGTTACGCGCGTCACCCGAAGCGCGCGGCCGACACGACGACGCCCATCACTTCGTCGCGGAACGCGATGGCGCCGCGATCGTCGCCGGCCGCGCCCGCGGCGACCATGAGGGGGAGCAGGTGCTCTTCCCGTGGATGGCAGGCCCGCGCGTACGGCGCCTCCGTCCAACGGGCGAGCGCCGCGTCGCGGTCCTTCGGCGTGCTCGCGACGACGTCCGCGAGCCACCCATCGAACGCGGCCGATTCGGCGCGCGAGGCCGGACGCATGAACCCGCGCATGTTGTGGTAGCTCATGCCGCTGCCGACGATGAGCACGCCTTCGTCGCGCAGCGGGGCGAGCGCGCGGCCGATGGCGAGATGTTCCTCGGGATCGAGCCCGCGGCGGAGCGAGAGCTGCACCGTGGGGATGCGCGCCTCGGGGTAGGTGACCTTCAGCGGGACGAACACGCCGTGGTCGAAGCCGCGCCGTTCGTCCGCGGCCGTCGGGACGTTCGCCGCTTCGAGCAGCGCCTGCACCTTCTTCGCGAGGGCGGGCTCTCCCGGCGCCGGCCACGTGAGCTCGTAGGTGTGCCTCGGGAAGCCCGAATAGTCGTAGAGCAGGGGAGGGGCCGCCGACGCCGTGACCGTCGGCAGCGGTGCCTCCCAATGGGCGGAGACGACGAGCAACGCCCGCGGCGGTTCGGGCAGCGCGCCGTCGATGCTCCCGAGCCACGCCGCCATGCGGTCCCAGGTGTCGGCGGGGCCCATCGTCCACTCCATGAAGAAGCACGGCCCTCCGCCGTGGGGGATGTAGAGCGTCGGCATTCGACGGGACGTCATGCGAGGTCAGTGTCGGCAGGAAATCGACCCTCCACAAGGTCGACGCGTGCACCGGATTGTTCGCACCAGGCGAACAATCTGGCCGACCGCGCGCTCGCGACGCCTTCTGCCCGCCCGCGACGTGTCAGGCAGATCCGCTGCGCGATGGGCACGCTCGGCGTGGGCCAGGCACGCTCGGCGCGTCGGTCGTCAGGTGAGCCAGGCGATCGTGACGCCGTCGCCGCCCTCGTCGCGACGCCCAGGCCGGAAATACCGCACATAGGGGCTCGACGACAGGTCGCGGCGGAGCGCGTCGCGCAGGGCCCCCGTGCCGTGGCCGTGCACGAAGAAGCAGACGTGTCGGCCGTCGTTGAGCGATCGGTCGAGGAACGTCACCGCGAGCGAGAGCGCGTCGTCCGTGCGGAGCCCGCGCACGTCGCACGTGTTGTCCGACGTCTGGAGCGCGACCTCGAGGCCCGGCGGATCGACGGACCCGCCGTACGTGACGTCGCCGTTCACCCCCACGCCCGCGCGCGCCTCCGTGCTCGGAACCCGCCGTCGATCGATCTCGCCATGCCCACGCTCGCCATGCCCACGCTCGTCGCGTGCGGGTTTGCGGTCGTCGTCGCGTTTCTTGTCCGCGCTTCGTCGGAGCTCCACCACCGGCACGACGAGCTTCATCGCTCCCGCCTGGACGCGCACCATGCCGCCGTCGAGCACCTCGAGCACGAGGGCCTCCGCGCGCACGCGCGGCGCCCACACGCGCGCGCCCTTCTTCAGCGACGCCGCGTCGACGAGCGCCTCGGGCGGCTCGCCTCGCGACGCCGTCGTGAGCGGCTCGAGCTCGCCACCGATCGCCACGCGCGCGGCGACCCGATCGAGGGCCCGCTCGGCCTCCTTCGCGCCCGCCACGTCGAGCTTCTTGTTCCGCAGGCGCGCCTGCACGTCGCGCAATTCTTCGCGCGCCCGCCGCACGGCCGCGAGCAGCGCCTCGGCCTCCTTCGACACCTGGCGGCTCTCGCGCTCCCTCGCCATCCGGAGCTCGACCTCGAGCGCCTCCTTCGCCGCGCGCGCCTCGGCCTCGCGTTCGGTGGCGCTCGCGCGCGCCAGCTCGAGGGCCGCGCGCTCGTCGTTGAGCTTCTTCACGACGGTCTCGAAGTGCACGTCTTCGCGCGAGAGAAACCGCTCTGCCCGCTCGATGACCGTGGACGGCAGCCCGAATTTCCGCGCCACCGCGAGCGCGCTCGAGCTGCCGGGCACGCCCTGGGCGAGCCGGAACGTCGGGCTCATCGACGCGATGTCGAAGCCCATGCTCGCGTTCTCGAAGCGGTCGTCCGCGAGCGCGAGCGCCTTGAGCCCCTCGTAGTGCGTCGTGACGACGACCGCGCCGCCACGCGCCGTGAGCGAGTCGAGCATCCCCGCCGCGAGCGCCTCGCCCTCGCGCGGATCGGTGCCGCCCGCGAGCTCGTCGAGCAAGACGAGCGCGCCCGGCTGCGTGTCGCCCAGGATCCGCGCGAGGTTCCGCACGTGCGCGCTGAAGGTCGAGAGGCTCTTCGTCAGGCTCTGATCGTCGCCGACGTCGGACAGCACCACCTCGAAGATCCCGACCACGCTGCCGTCCGCGCACGGCACGGGCAGGCCCGCGCGGACCATGAGCGCGGCGAGCCCCATCGTCTTCAGCGCCACGGTCTTTCCGCCCGCGTTCGGGCCGCTGACGACCATGGCGTGCTTCGCCTCGATCGACAGATCGCTCGGGACCACCGCGTCGGGCCGGACGCCGCCGCGCCCGTCGCTCGAATCGAGCATCAAGAGCGGATGGCGCGCGCGTCGGAGCTCGAGCCGCGCCTCGTCGGTCACCTCGGGGAAGGTGAGGGCGAGCTCTTCGGCGAGCTTCGCGGTCGCCGCTCGCACGTCGGCCCGCGCGATCGCTTGCGCGGCCGCGGTCACGCTCGGCAAAGCGTCGCCGATGCGCGCGGAGAGATGCGTGTAGATTGCAATTTCCTCGCGGTGCACCTCGGCCTCGAGCACCTTGAGGCGGTTGCCCATCGGGATGACCGCGCGCGGTTCGACGAACAGGGTCGCGCCGCTCGCGCTCGTCGCGTGGACGATGCCCGGGAAGCGCTCGTGCGCGTCCGAACGCACGGGCACGACGTACCGGCCCTCGCGCTCGGTGACGTAGCGATCCTGGACGATGCCCTCGTAGCGCGTCATCAGATCGTCGAGCCGCGCGAGCATGCGCGATCGCGCGTTCTGGTACTCCGAGCGCAGCTCCCGGAGGCGCGGGCTCGCCCGATCGGAGAGCGTCCCGTCTGCATCGAACGCCGCCGCGAGCTCTTCGGCGAGATCGTCGAGCGTCGGATCCGTCGTGCACGCGTCGTAGAGCGCGGGGAGGCGCGATCTCCGCGTGCTCAAGTAGCGGCGGAGCGCGCGCGCGGCGTCGAGGACGCGGCCGATCTCGCGGATCTCGATCGGCGACAAGACGCCCGACGCGGCGACGCGCCCGATGGCTTCGGTGACCTCCCCGAGCGCCGTGATCGGCAGCGGCTCGCCGGCCAGGAGCACGGTCGACGCCTCCCGCGCTTCGTCGAGCAGGCGTCGCGTCTCGGCGCGCGTCGTCGCGAACGGCAGATCACGGGCGAGCGCGCCGCCCATCACCGTGACGGTGCGCGCGGCGACGGCCTCGAGCAGGCGGTCCCACTCGAGATCACTACGCGTTTTTTGGGGACAAGGATCGCAGAGGAGGTCGGTCAACGATTACTCGCGGTTCGAGCTCGGCCCGCCCGCGCCGGATCCCCCGGACAGCCCTCCGGACGGACCTCCCGACGGGATCGGGTTCGGTTCGCGCTCGAGATAGCGGAAGATCGTCCGCGGATCGACCCCCAGATCCCGCGCCGTCTGCGTCCGGTTGCCGTTGTTGCGCTCGAGCACCTCGAGGACGTAGCGGCGCTGGAACGCCTCCTTCGCCTTCTCGAGGGGCAGAATCGTCGACTCGCCCTCTTGCTCGAGCTCGAGATCTTCGACGCCGAGGAGACTCTTGTCGCAGAGGACGAGCGCCTTCTTGATGCGGTTCTCGAGCTGCCGGATGTTGCCCGGCCAGGAGTTCTTGCGGATCGCCATGAGCGCCTGCGGCGTGAAGCCTTGGACGGGCGAGTGCAGCTCGTCGGCGTACTTGCTGAGGAGCGCCTTGGCGATGATGACGACGTCGTCGCCGCGCTCGCGCAGCGGCGGCAGGAAGATGTTGACGACGTTGAGCCGGTAATAGAGGTCTTCGCGGAAGCGCCCCGCCTTGATCTCTTCTTCGAGCACGCGGTTCGTCGCGGCGACGACGCGGATGTCGACCTTCTCGGGCTTGCTGTCGCCGACGCGGAAGACGACGCGCTCTTGCAGGGCGCGGAGCAGCTTCACCTGGAGGTTGAGCGGCAGCTCGCCGATCTCGTCGAGGAAGAGCGTGCCCTTGTCGGCGGCCTGGAATTTCCCGGGCCGCGACGCGACGGCGCCCGTGAACGCGCCTTTGACGTGGCCGAAGAGCTCGCTCTCGATGAGGTTCTCGGGGATCGCGCCGCAGTTGATGACGACGAACGGCCCGTTCACGCGGTTCGAGCGGCGGTGCACCTCGCGCGCGATGAGCTCCTTGCCGGTGCCCGTCTCGCCCGTGATGAGGACGGAGATGTCCGTCGTCGCGACCTTCTGGAGCTTGCGGAACACCTCCATCATCGACGGGCAGACGCCGATGATGTCGCCGAAGCGCTTGTCTTGCAGCTCGGCGGCGAGCTTCTCTTTGTCGGCGCGGAGGGCCTGGAGGAGCATCGCGTTCTGCAGGATGAGCGAGGCCTGCCCCGCGAAGATGCTGAGGAGCTCGAGCTGCGACCGCTGGAAGAGCCCCTTGACCCGATCGTTGCCGACGTAGAGCGCGCCGGTGACTTGCCCCTGCGAGACGAGCGGCGCGCACATGACGCTCGAGAGCTGCAACGCGACGACGCTCTCGCTCGTGCGGAACGCGTCGTCGGAGAGCGCGTCGGAGACGATGACGGGCTTTCCGCTCTCGAGCACGGAGCGGACGATGCTGTCGGAGATGGTGCCGGTCGTGTCTTCGATGGCCTCGCGGTGCACGTGGCGTGAGGCGCGGATGACGGGCTTTTTCGCGCGGCCGTCGGCGATCGACGTGCCCAGCACGTCGTCGAGCAGGAGCACGAGCCCCTTCTCCGCGCCGGTGACCTCGATGACCGCGTCGAGCATGGCGTCGAGCAGCTCGTCGAGGTTCTTCAGCGTCATCAGCTTTTCGCTGAACTCGTGGAGCTTGCGGACGCCCGCGAGCTGCGTCGATTGCTCGATGGCGTGGCCCGTGTCGTAGGTGACGTGCGGCGCGGCGGGGCGCGGCGCGGCGGTCGGGGGCTCGTCGAAGATGCTGAACTGCAGCTCGGCCTCCCCGAGCGTGAGGCGATCGCCGTGCACGAGGCGCGCGCGCCGCTTCTTCTTGCCGTTGACGAGGATCTCGCCGGCCTTGTCGACCTCTTCGAGGTTGAAGTCTCGCCCGTCGAAGAGGATCTGTGCGTGCGTGTCGGAGCCGCCGCCCGTCGCGATGGAGACGTCGTTGCCGAGCGCGCGCCCGATCGTGGACACGGGCTTGTACAGCACGAAGTTTCGTGGAGTGCCGTGGGTCGGAAACCACTTGAGGATGGGCATGTCGGACGTCTTTCGGCCGAGGTCGGCGAACGGAAGACGTGAAGGATATCCAAAAAATGCCGGCGTGTGCCGGCCAATGCGCGCCGAGGCGTGTCCGCTCCGCCCCGCGACGCAAGACTTGCCGCGCGCCGGCGCCCCGCGTGTACAATGGGCACCTCTCGTCGGGCCCGCGTCGACGTCGGTCGCCGCCGGTGCTTCGGGCGCGGCCGGCGGAGCGCTCTCGACGTTGTCGGGCGTGAGGGGTTCTTTGTCGCCCCCGCCGCACGCGACGAGAGCACCGATTCCGACCGTGACGAAAAAGAGAGCG
>JBGAHN010000069.1:0-28807 GCA_044226145.1 Labilithrix sp.
GACCGCGATCCCGGTAAGCTGCTTAGATTTCAGGTGCTTAGTGCAGGTTGTAGTCGAGCTGGTAGCCGCCACAGGCCCCGGCTCCGTAGCCGTCGAGCACCAGCCAGAACAGGCCCGGCCCGGCCGCGGCCACGTTATCGAGGACCGAGAGGTCGGCGGGGCCATCGCTGCGATCGGGGCGACCCATGGTGCAGGTCGCGGCGTCGTCGTTGCACTCGATCGTCCGCGTCTGGCCCACCGTGCGGCGCACGTAGAGCACGGTGTCGAAGTGCACGTTCGTCGCATCCGTGCAGGTCGAGGCATCGACGTGCGCCATCGCGCCCGGGCACGCGGTGAAGAACCAGGCCACGTCCTTGCCGCCCGCGTCCATGCACGTCGAATCGAACACGTCGGTCGCGGTGCACGTATCGCCGGTCACGGTGTGCGCGCCCGCCGAGAGCGCGCGGCCCGCGTGACCGCCCGGGACGATGGTCAGCGAGAGCGCACCGCGCGTGGCGGCCGCGTTCTGATCGACCACGATGCAGCTCGTCCCCGCCGGCAGCTCCACCGCGAGCTGGCTATCGGCGGTGCCGCACGCGTCGTCGCTGCACGCCGGCATGTCGGTGGCATTGATCGCGCTGCAGCTCTTCCCGGGGAACACGCGCACCGTGACGTCGAAGTTCGAGCCGAACGTATCGAAGTAGTAGACCTGCGGCGCGGTGAGCGTGACCCGGTAGTAGAGGTCGCGCCCGCCGTCGTTGCCGCAGCCCTTCTGCGGAGCGTTGTCGCGCGCGAGGTTGAGGTCGCCGGTCTGCTTGCCGCCCATCGTCACGTCGATCGCGCCCGCCGCCAGGTCGTTCGTCGCGCAGACCTCGTCGGCGCCGTCGCAATCCTGATCGAGCCCGTCACCGCACACGTCGAAACCGGTGACGGTGCAGCCGCTGATCGGCGGCGCATCGATCGGGGGCTCGTACGCATCCGGCGGCTGGTCGGTGCCCGTGACGGGCGCATCGATCTCGGCGCGCTCGCACGTGTTCGTGCCGGTCGCGCAGAGGAGCGGGCGCGGACACGGATGCTCCTTGTCGCACGGAGCCCCCGTGGGAATGCTCGGCGAATAACACCCGCCGATCATCACGAGGATGAGCGCCCACCGCACCCATTCAGTATCGCCCCGCTCCGCGGCCGAGCGAAAGGGTGACGATGTAGGCAGGCTCAGTGGTGGTGGTCGTCGCTGTTCGCGTACAGCTTCTGCCCACCCTCGCGGAACTCGGCGGCCTTCTGGGCCATTCCCGCCTCCGCCTCCTGCTTCGCGTAGAGCTCGCGGACCTCGCCCGTGATCTTCATCGAGCAGAACTTCGGCCCGCACATCGAGCAGAAGTGGGCGCCCTTCGCGCCCGGCGCCGGCAGGGTCTCGTCGTGGAAGTCCTTCGCCGTATCGGGATCGAGCGACAGGTTGAACTGGTCCTGCCAGCGGAACTCGAACCGCGCCTTCGAGAGCGCGTCGTCGCGCTCGTTCGCCCCGGGGTGCCCCTTCGCGAGGTCGGCCGCGTGCGCCGCGATCTTGTAGGCGATCACGCCGTCCTTCACGTCGTCGCGGTTCGGGAGGCCGAGGTGCTCCTTCGGCGTGACGTAGCAGAGCATCGCGGTGCCGAACCAGCCGATCATCGCCGCGCCGATCGCGCTCGTGATGTGGTCGTAGCCGGGCGCGATGTCGGTGACGAGCGGCCCGAGGACGTAGAACGGCGCCTCGTGGCAGAGCTCCATCTCCTTCTTCACGTTCATCTCGATCTGATCGAACGGCACGTGCCCCGGCCCCTCGATCATGACCTGGACGTCCTTCTCCCACGCGCGCTTGGTGAGCTCGCCGAGGGTCGCGAGCTCGGCGAACTGCGCCTTGTCGCTCGCGTCCGCGAGGCACCCCGGACGGAGGCCGTCGCCCGCGCTGATCGTCACGTCGTACTTCGCGCAGATCTCGAGGACCTTGTCCCAATGCGTGTAGAACGGGTTCTGCTTGTGGTTCTCGATCATCCACTGGGCCATGATCGAGCCGCCGCGCGACACGATGCCCGTGATGCGGTCCTTGACGAGCGGCAGGTACTCGACGAGCACGCCCGCGTGGATGGTGAAATAGTCGACGCCCTGCTGCGCCTGCTGCTCGAGCATGTCGATCATGTCGGCGGCGGTGAGCTTGCTGACGTTCTTCACCTTCTGCAGCGCCTGGTAGATCGGCACGGTGCCGATCGGCACGGGCGACTTGGCGAGGATCGCGCGGCGGATGCCGTCGATGTCGCCGCCGGTCGACAGGTCCATGACCGTGTCGGCGCCGTGCTTGATGCAGACCGCGAGCTTGCGGAGCTCGCCGTCGACGTCGCTCGTGACGGCGCTCGAGCCGATGTTCGCGTTGACCTTGCACGAGAGCGCGATGCCGATGCCCATCGGCTCCAGGTTCTCGTGGCGGACGTTCGCCGGGATGACGAGCCGACCGCGCGCGACTTCGCTCCGAACGAGCTCGGCGTCGACCTTCTCGCGCTGGGCGACGTAACGCATCTCCTCGGTCACGACGCCCTTCCGGGCATAGTGCATCTGCGTGACCACCGCGCCGCTTCGCTTCGAAACCCACTCGCTACGCATGCAAGGTCCTCTAGGCCGGGCCTCGGCGGCGGGCAAGAGGCATGACGACGCAACGCCGGGCGGCCCTTCCCGTTCGGAGCGACCCCACGAATCGGAGCGTTTTCCGCGGAATGCCCCCGCAGAAGCTCAATTCGAGCAGCAGCGAAAGCCGATCTGTTCGTTCGCGCCCTTGCGCCGCGCGAGCCCGCCCTGCGTCTTGCAGGTCGTCTCCGTCTCGGACATCGCGTAGCTGCCCCCGCGCGGCCAACACGCCCACTCCTCCGGCGCCGAGTTGTCGGCGAGGAAGCAGTCGTCGCTCCACTCCCACACGTTGCCGAGCAGGTCGAACACGCCGTCGTAGCCGCCCACGCAGCTCTTCATGTCGCCCGAGGGCTTGCGCACGAGCGCGCCGCCGCCGCTGCCGTCCATGAGGTTGCACGCCTGCGAGACCATCGTGTTGCCGTACGGGTACGTCCGGCTGCCCGCGGCCGAGCACGCGACGTACCACTGGTCGACGTTCGGGCTGTTGGCCTCGGTCTGCGAGATGCCGCCCGACGCCTTGCCGTCGATGACCTTCCCGCAGAGCCGCTTGCCGGCCCACGCGCAGTACGCTCGCGCGTCGCACCAGTCGATGTTCACTTGCGGGAGATCGTCGGGCGCGGGGCTACCGGTCGGGGCGAACGTCGTGTTCCAGGTGCACTCGCTCGGCTGCGACGACGTGCTCGGCGACGAGTCCAAAAATTCCCTGTATTGTGCAACGGTCGTCTCGGTGCGATCGATGCAGAACGGGTTCGATTTCGTCCCGACGAGCACCATGGCCGTGCCCTTCGTGCCCGTCGGGCAAGCGAACGCCGGGGGCGCGGATTGATCCTCTTCGGGGTCCGGATCGCCGTCGCCGTCGTTCGTGCCCGACGACGTGGGCCCAGTGTCCTTCGGGTCGTTCGAGCCCGTGCTCGAGCTCGTTCCCGAAGGCCGCGAGCCGTCCGGCTGCGAGAAGCACGGCTCGCCTCCCTTGCACGCGCCAATCTCGAGCTCGTCGATCCCTGCGACTTTCGCGCACGCGAGGACGAGCAAGGGCGCCGCGGCGACGAGCGCGAGCAGGCAAAGTGGCCCCGAGCTCCGGTGTCGTGGGTTCGATCGAAGGGGCATCGGTGACCGTACGAAGTCGAAAAGCGGAAGAACGAGGTCATTTTAGGCCGGATCGAGGCCACGGGCAAGGAAGGGTTCCGCGCCCTCCGCTTCGCTCGCGCGAGAACCGCCCTACTTCGAACAGCAGCGAAAGCCGATGGTGCTGCCGACACCGCTCCGGCGATGCACCCCCGTGGCCGTCGTGCAGGAGACGTTCGCTTCGCTCTCGTCGTAGCTCCCGCCGCGCGGCCAACAGGCCCAATTTTCGGGCGCCGAGTCGTCGACGACGAAGCAATCGTCGACCCACTCCCACACGTTGCCGAGCATGTCGAACACGCCGTCGTAGCCGCCCTCGCATGCCGAGAGCGTGCCCACCGACGTGCGCGCGCGAGGACCACCGCCATCCGAATAACGGAGGTTGCACGCGCCGGACTGGAGGCCGTCGCCGTACGGGTATTTCTGGGCGCCGTTCTTCGTGCACGCCATGAACCACGTGTCGACGCCAGGCTTGTGGATCTCCTTGTTGGGCTCCGACAGCGATCCTCCCGACACCTTGCCGCAGAGGCGTTTTCCCGCCCATTCGCAGTACGCGCGCGCGTCGCACCAGTCGACGTTGACCTGCGGGTACGTGTCCGGAGCGGCGGCGCCGGCCGGCGTGTAGGTGGTGTTCCACGCGCACTCGGAGGGTTGCGACGATGTGGTCGGCGACGAATCCAGGAAGGCCTGGTACTGCGCGACGCTCGTCTCGGTTCGGTCGATGCAAAACGGCGCCGAGCTCGGCCCCGCGACGACCATGTCTCCGCCCTTCGTCCCCGTCGGGCACGTGAAAGGAACGGAGGTCTCCTCGGGCTCGACGTCTCCGTCCTTCGTGCTCGTCGGCGCCGTCCCGCTGTCCTTTGGTGAGTTCGTTCCCGGGGTCGACGTCGTCCCCGAAGCGCTGCTCGACGGCTCGAAGCAAGGCTCCCCGCCCTTGCACGCGCCGATCTCGAGTCCGTCGATGCCGGCCACCTTCGCGCACGCGAGCACCACGACCGGCCCCGCGGCGACGAGCGCGAGCACGCCGAGCGGACCCGATCGGTGACGACGTCGGACGCGTGGCATCAGAATCGTCCGCCGATCGCGGCGTGACCGAGCCCGATCCGGATCGAGAGCGAGCCTTCCTGCTTGTCGTCCGGCGTCGACGACGGCATCGCGAGGCCGATGACACCGAGGACGAGGCCTGCGCCCGCCGCGGCGAACCCGATCGTCGAGACCGTGGCGAGCGTGTTCGCGCCGTCGAGCTCCGACTGGACCTCCGGCGCGCAAATCTTGTCCTCGCACTTCGGCGACAGCGTCTTCGCCTTCGAGAGGGTCATCACGCCCGTCACGGCGCCGACGGCCGCCCCGACCACCGCGAGCCCGAACCCGCCGTAGATGAGGGCCTTCGACGCGCCGCTTCGCCCGCCCTCGTCCTCCGCGGGCGTCGACGGACCGTCGCCGACGACGAGCTTGCGCGGCTCGGGCGACGGGAGATCGACCGTGAGCTTTCGGACGTCGCCCTCCTTCAAGTCGACGTCGACGTGCTTCTCCGTGTCGTCGCCGCCTTTGACGACCACGACGTGGCTCCCCGGGTTGAGCGGGATCGGATCGGCGAGCTGCGCCTCGAGGATCGCCGCGCCGTCGACCGTCACGCGCGTCGCGCGCCCACCTTGGATGGTCAACGCGAGCGTGGGGATGCGACCGAAGAGCTCGGTCTCGAGGTCCTTGGCGGCCTGACGTGCCTCGCCGAACACCGGCGGCTCCTTCTCTTGGCGCGGCATCGCCAAGACGTCACGGGCCGTCGCGCGGGCTTCGACGAGCCGCCCCAACGCGGCCTGCTCCTTCGCGACCGCGAGCCCGGTCGTCGGGACGTGCATCAAGTCGTGGGCCGCCGAAAAGGCCTCCAGCGCGCGTTGATGATCGCCGGCCTTCGCGCTCGAACGCCCTTCATCCATCTTGCGACGCGCCTCTTCGCGCTGGGCCATCGTCGGCGCCGCGAACGACGTCGACGCGACGAGCGCGAGCGACAGACCGAACAGGAAAGCGAAGGAACGGCGCGATTTTCGAGATGCCAACGCCTTAGAAGCCATCGATCGGGTTGTATCCGGGTGAGACCGTCGGCGTCGACGGCGTCGCTTTGGGGTTGTTCGGCGTGCTCGGACGCGACGGTTTTCCGCGACCGACGTTCGAAAACGTTCCCGCGTCCTTCACGCCCGCCGGCGTCGCCGCGCGATCTTGCGGCATCGGCGAGAGGACGACCGGCGTCGCGGGTCCCGACGGCGGCGCGGTGGGATCGTACGCCTCCGTGGGCGTGGCGGCGACGGGCGGCTGCGCGTTCGGCGTCTCCGGCTCGAGGGCTTCGTCCGCGGACGGCGCGGGGACGGCCACAGTAGGCTTGGGCGACGTGCGCGACACGTAGATGAACCCGGCGAGCCCTCCGAGCACGGCCGCCAACACGAGCGCCGCGAGGCCCATCGTCGCCCGACCGAGCGGCGACCTCTGCATCATCGTACCCGAGGTCACCGACGATCCGCCGACCGTATGCACCGACGGCGTGGTGACCGGACCATCCGGGAGCGAGAGCCCGGGCGCCCCGTACCACGTGCCCGTCGGAGGCGGTTGAACCGCGCCGCGCGGCTCGACGACGGTGGCCGGCCCCGTCGTCAGCGCCTGGGCCGCGGGAGCCGCATGAATCGCGCGCTCCATCGCGTCGCGCCGCTTGGCGAGCCGGTCGCTCGAAAAATGCGTCAGCACGCGCGCCACGTCCGTCGTCGTCGCGACTTGCCCGATGGCGACCATCGCTTGCTCGAGGGCGATCCGAAGCGCATCGGCCGACGGAAACCGCTCGTTCACGTCGCGCGCGATCGCTCGCTCGACGACGTCGCGCACCACGGCCGGGATGCTCGGCGGCAGCGGCGCATGCGGCACCCCCGTCATCAGCTCGTGCAGCGCGAGGAGCTGCTTTCCTTCGCGCGTGTCCCGCAGCGGGATACCGGCGAGGAGCTCGTAGAGCAACGCGCCGACCGAATAGACGTCCGCGCGCCGGTCGATCGACTCGCCCCGCGCCTGCTCGGGAGCCATGTAGTCGATCTTGCCCTTGAGCGTACCGGCGGCCGTCTCCTCGCTCGTGCGCGCGCGCGCCTTGGCGACGCCGAAGTCGATGAGCTTCGTCGTCCCACGCACGGTCACCAGCAAATTCTGAGGAGAGACGTCGCGATGCACGACCTCGAGGAGCGCGCCGTCCGGGCCGCGCAGCTCGTGGGTCGCATGAAGCCCGGCGCACGCGTCGGCCACGATGCGGAGCGCGACGCCGAGCGGGAACGAGGCGTGCGCTTCGCGGACGTCGCGATAGAGCTTCCGGACCGAGTGCCCGTCGATGAGCTCCATCGCGTAATAGAGGACGCCGCGGTCTTCGCCGATGTCGAGGATGCGCGCGACGTTCTCGTGGTCGATCTGCGCGGCGATCCGCGCCTCGTCGAGGAACATGTCGCAGAACTGGCGATCGTTGCTGTACGACGGGAGGATCGTCTTGAGCGCGAGGAGACGCTCGAAGCCGTTCTTGCCCGTCATGCGCGCAAGCCACACCGTTCCCATACCGCCTTGCGCGAGCACGCAAAGCAGCTGGTAGCGGTCGAGACAATCCCCAGGCGCGAGTGACGTCGTGGGGGGAGGTGTGAAACTCCCCATGGGATGGAAGGATCTCGCCTCGGACACGGAAACGCAAGCAACGTGTGACGATGCGCGGTCGAAGTCGGCGCGCGCGTCCGAAGCGCTTTTCGCCCTACATGACGCGCAGTTGCCCACGTTCTCCGGAGAGATGCGTGTCGTGCGGCGTGCGTTTGGCGGACGCGATGGCGCGCTCAGGAGCCGATCTGCGGGTGCAGGCGGCTCTTCGCCGGCTTTTCCTTCGCGGGGCGAAGGTAGCCGGCGAGGTAGATGCCGCCGTTGACGGTCGACCACGAGCGGAAGTGGTGGAACGTCGTCATCCACTGGAAGAGGCGCGGGCCCTCCGTGGCGGCGCGGATCCCGCACGCCGCGGCGTGCTCTTGCGCATGACGGAACGCGTCGGCGATCCGCGTCTGCACGGCGAGCGGCGAGCTCCGTTCGCGCGAGAGCTTCGACGCCGCCTTGCCGAGGCGGGCACGCTCTTGGGGATCGGCGAGCAGCTCGCGGACCGCGCGACCGAACGCCTCGTCGCCGTCGTGCTCGGTCTGCTTGCCCTTGCCCGGCGAGAGCACGACGCCGTTGACGCGATCCTTGATCTGCGAGCTGACGCCCATGCCGTCGGCGAACGCCACCGTGGGCGTGCCGCACCAGAGCGCCTCGCCGAGGACGTTGCCGTAGGTCTCGCTCAGCGACGCGTGCACGAAGACGTCGGCGTACGCGTAGTAGTCGGGCATCTTCGTGAACGGCACTTCGCCGGGGAAGAAGACGCGGTGCCCCACGCCCTCTTCCTGCGCGACGCGCTCGTAGTACGGGCGATCCGGACCGTCGCCGAGGAGCGTGAGCGTCGCCTCCGGCTCGAACGGCGCGATGTGGCGCGCGAAGATGCGGATGACACGGTCTTGCGACTTCTCCCGCGTGTGCCGACCTGCGCACAAGAGGCGCGAGCCACGGAAGACGGCGTCGCCGGAGGCCTCGAGGTGGGTGTACGGATCCGGGCCGAGCGGCTTGTCGAAGATCGACGGGGTCACCGCGCGGGGAATGACGTGGATCGGCGCCTTCACGCCGCGCTCACGCCAGTACGAACGGAGACCTTCGGACAACACGACGAGGCCGTCGGAGTTGTTGTAGATGCTGGCGAACAGGCGCTCGTAGGGCCGCTTGAGCGTCAACTCGAGGCCCGCGTTGACCCATCCGAGCTTGGCGAGCCGCTCGGGCAAGAGCACGTCGTAGGCGGCCGCGAGGTGCGTCGTGTTCACGCAAAGAAGCGGGATCCCTCGCATTTTTCGGAGCCAAACGCCGAACTCCAAGAGGAGCGACGTCGTCTGGGCGAACACCAGGTCGAAATCCCAGCGGCTCGCGTCGTAGACCCACGACTCGAGGGGCATCGGGAGGTGGACGCCCGGGTACGTCTTGAGCGGCACGCTCGGAATCGCGATGGTCCCCGGAGCAAGCTCATCCGGTTGCGCGTCGGGGTCCTCGGGGCCGATGACTGTGACCTGGTGACCACACCGACGCAATTCTTGGTACAGGAACCGTGTCTGGAATGCTGCACCATTGGCGTAGGGTATGCGCGTGAAGTCGCTGAGGATCGCGATCTTGAGCGGACGCCCGTGCCTGGCCGAAAGGGCCGCGAACGGATTTTCGCGCAGCGCGGCGTCCGAGGTGCCTTCACGGAAAAGTCCCGAACGCGGAAGCGATCCGTACTGTGTAGATGCGTTCGCGGAACCCGCCGTGGTACCCGTCCCGACCGAGGAGCGCTCCCCGTGAAGGTTCTCGACGTGACCGAATTCTATTCCGAAAGGGGTGGCGGTGTTCGAAGCCATCTGGCGCTCAAAAGTCATGTTCTGTGCCAACTCGGTCACGAGCACGTCGTCGTCGCGCCGGGGGCTCGAAACGAGGACGTCGTCGTCGACGGCCCCTCGCGATCCGGAGGCACGGGCGGCGAACGAGGGCAGGCCCTAGCACGGGATTCGGGGCGTGCACGCGTGATCCGCGTCCGGGGCCCCGCGTCGCCGTACGACCCGACCTATCACCTGTTCGCGCGCTTCGACAAAATCGCGGAGATCGTGCGCGTCGAGCGGCCCGACGTCCTCGAGATCCACTCGCCGTACTTGGCGGCGCTCGGGGCGCTCCGCGCTTCGGTAAGCACCTATGGAGTGCGGACGTTCCAGTGGCACTCCGACTTCATCGACACCTACGCCGGTGTCCTCGCGCAGACGCTCGCGGCGCGCGAGAGCCCGTTGCCGTTGGCGCGAAGGACGATGGGAGCGACGGCCCGCGCGATGGGGCCGCTCACGCAGCCGCTCTGGGCGATGGTGCGCGCGCTGGCGAAGCGCTGCGATGCGACGCTCGTGGCGTCGCGCTGGCAGGCGGACAAACTCGAAGGCCACGGCATCCGCAACGTGCGCCGCGTGCCGTTCGGGATCGAGCGGGGCGTGTTTCGTCCCGAGGCGCGGAGCGTCGACGCGCGCCGCACGCTCCTCGCGCTCGCGGGGCGCGCGGGCGACGACGGCGCGGCGATCTTCGTCGGCCTCGGGCGCTTCGCGATCGAGAAGCGATGGGACGTCGTGCTCGACGCGTTCGCGCGGGTGCGTGCCGAGCGCGACGCCGTGCTCGTCCTCTTCGGCGACGGGCCGGAGCGCGATCGGATGCGCGCGCGGGCGGCCCCCGGCGTGGTCATGCCGGGGTTCTTGCGCGATCGGGAAGAGCTCGCGGCGATGCTCGCGAGCGCGGACGCGTTGGTGCACGGCTGCCCGTTCGAGACGTTCGGCTTGAGCATCGCCGAGGCCATGAGCACGGGGCTGCCGACGGTGCTGCCCGACGCGGGCGGCGCCGCCGAGATGCACGATCCGACGGCCGGGGAACGGTACGCGAGCGGGGACGGGGACGACGCGGCCCGGGCCATGCTCCGGTTGCTCGACCGCGTCGCGACCGAGGGCGCGAGCCTGCGCGCGAACGCGTCCCGAATCGCACGGCTCTTGCCCGACGTCCGCGGGCAGTTCGAAGCTCAGGTGGAGCTGTACGAAGCGCTCCTCGCCGAGCGCAAGGAATGCTAGAGCGTGAAGCTCGCATGGCCGAAAATATCGCTTTGACGTTGGGCAAGGAGTTGGAGCAGCTCGATCGCGAATACGCGAACGACTTCGCGGGGCACTCGCGGCTGACGCGCGACCTCGAGCAGCTCGACGGGATGATCCGAAAAGCCGCGGACATCGCGCGGCGCATCGAGCAGATCCCCACCGCGGCGCGCGGCGCCGAGCTCGCGCGCGTGCACGACGCCGCGACGCAGAGCCTGAACCTCTTCAAGGGCGAACGGACGGCCATCGTGCGCGCCCAGGAAGCCGGGCCCGTCTTCGAGCGGTTCGGCGCCGAAGCCACGACCGCCAACTTCCTCTTCGCGCGCTACGCGCGGCACTTCGCGGGCAAGAACCGGTCGACCCGCGACGTCGCGCTGCTCGGCGAGATCATCGACGACCTGAAGCAGGTCGACAAGCGCATGGCGGCCCTCCTCACGGAGAAGAAGAGCGCCGACTTCGAGCGCGATCACGCGCTCGTGACGCAGAGCCTCAAGCAGTACCAGAGCGAGGTGGAGCTCATCGAGAAGGCGCAGTCGAACGGCACGCCGGACGAGCGCGCGAGCCTGCTCGCGACCCTCGCGAACAACCAGTTCGCGGCCTACCGCGTCCACTTCGCCGGCGAGCCGCGCGTGTCGCGACGACCCGCGCTCCTCATGCGCATCACCAGCTCGCTCAAGAAGATCCGCGAGCAGATGCTCGCGATCCGCGACGGCGGTCTCGACGTCGAATACAACGCGAAGAACATCGGGATCGTCGAAGAGCGCCTCGGCGCCTACGAGAACGAGCTCGGGGAGATCCGCAAGGTCCGCCAGGGGACGCCGATCGTCGAGATCATGGGCGATCTGGGGGGCTCCGCGAACAAGCTGTTCGACGAGTACCGCGCGAACTTCGCGGACAAGCCGCGCGCGAAGGCCGACGACGAGCTGCTCGGGAACATCTGCGACAAGCTCTTCGAGATCCGCAAGCAGATGGTCGAGATGTCGTTCGCCGAGGACAACGACGTGAACGTCAGGAACCTCGACATCGTCACCGAACAGCTCTCGATGTTCGAGGGCGAGTACGAGGCGGTGCTCCGCGCGCGCGCGCCGCAAACGGCCGCCGCGGGCTGATGCCGGTCCACGTCTCCATCCACGACGTCTCTCCCGCCTGGGATCGCGAGATCGATGCGGCGCTCGATCTCACCCACGCCTTCGGGATCAAGCCCGCGCTCCTCGTCGTCCCGGACTTCCACGGGCATGCGCCTTTGGCCGACGAGCCGGCCTATGCGGCGAAGCTCCGCGCGCTCGAGGCCGACGGCCACGAGGTCTACCTGCACGGGTACTACCACCGCGCGCGGCCCTGGGACGACCACGCCCGCGCGAACGGGACGAGCGACGGCGCGTCGGGGCTCTGGGAGCGCGCGCGCTTCGCGTTCGCCCAGCGCGTCGTGTCGGGAGGCGAAGCCGAGTTCTCCGACGTCTCGCGCGAGGAAGCCGAGACGCGCCTCGACGCCGGCGAGCGCATGCTCCGGGACGCGGGCCTGACGCCGCGCGGCTTCGTGGCGCCCGCGTGGTCGATGCCGCCGTGGGTGCTGCCGTTGCTCGCGCGCCGCGGCTACGAGTACACCGAAGATCACACCCGCGTGTACGGGCCGAAGGACGCCCTTTCGCGCGCGAGCCTCGTGCTCAACTACGCGAGCCGCTCCCCCGCCCGCTTGCTCTCCACTGTGGCGTATTGCCGGATCGCGCGGCCGGCGCGCAAGCTCCTGCCGACGCGCATCGCCATCCACCCCGGCGACATGCGATTTGCACTGCTCCGGAGCGAGCTCCGCGGATTGCTCGCATGGGCTCGCGGCGACATCGTGCCGACCGGACGCGCACTTCTCTCCCCAAACGCTACGCTGAATGAAGGATGATGCGCGCGCTCGAACCGAACCGCCGTCTTCGCTGGGCGAACGGCCTCGGGGACCCCTGAAGAGGCATGGCCATGGATTCCAGCGCGCTCGTTCTTCGGCTCGATGAAGCGTCTTCGCGCATCCGTTCGTCGAAGAGCGCGGACGAGGCGCGGGCGTTGCTCGGCGAAGCCCTCGAGCGGTTCGGCGGATCGTCGCCGGAGCTCGCGGCGGCGAGGGCCCAGCTCACGCGGATCGCCGAGATGGTCGTCGAGCGGTTCGAGTCCTCGGACGCGGCCACGCGGGCGCGGGAGTCGCTCTTCGCGGGCATCTGCCACGATCTGAGGAACCCGCTGAACACGTTCGCGATGAGCACGAGCCTCCTACGCGGGGACTTGGAGCGGCAAGGCCCCGAGGCGAAGCACGCGCTCTCGCTGCTCGACCGGATGGACCGCGGGCAGCTCCGGATGCGCGCGATCGTCGACGATCTGGTCGAGGCGAGCCGCATCGACGCGCGCAAGGTCGAGCTCTCACGCGTCGACCTGAGCGCGAAGGAGCTCCTGGAAGAAGCGGCCCGCGCGGCGACACCGGCGGCGGTCGAAAAGCGCATCGCGTTGACCTTGCAGGACCTCGACGAGCACGCCCGGGTGTCCGTCGATCGCGCACGCATGCTCGATCTCTTCGCGCGGATCATCGCGTACGGCACGCGCACCACGGGCGACGGCGGGAGCCTCCGGCTGTCGGTCGTGGCGAGCGGCGGAGACGTCGCGTTCGTGCTCCGCGCGAGCTTCCCGGCGGCCGTCCAGCCGTCGCTCGATCGGCACAGCGGGGGCCTTCCCCTGCTCATCGCGCGCGGCGTCGCGGCGCTCCACGACGGCCGGCTCGACATCGGCATCGAGGAAGACGGGGCGACGGCGAAGAAGGAGCTCGCCGTCGTCGTCACCGTGCCGGCGGCGGCGCGGACTTGAGGGACGGACGCGCGAGGACACGCGCGATCTCCACCCCCAACACGGCCGGCTGCACGGGCTTGGCCATGTGGGCGTCGAAGCCGGCGGAGATGACGCGAACCGCGTCCTGGCGCGAGGCGTAGGCGGTCAGCGCGACGGCGGGCAGCCCTTCGCAGCACGGCAAACCGCGGATTTGCTTGATGAGCTCGATGCCGTCCACGTCCGGCAAGCCGATGTCGGAGATGACGACGTCCGGTTTTTCGGCGTCGAGGGCGCGGAGGGCCGCGGCCGCCGTCGCCACCGACGTGACGCGCGCGCCGCAACGCTGGAGCACCATCGTGATGAGCTCGTTGCCGTCCGGATCGTCTTCGACGAGCAACGCGTGCACGCCCGTGAGCTCCGAGCCGACGGCCACGTCCGCCGGCGCCGCGGGTTCGTCGTCGGGCGCGTCGGTGGCGGACACGAGCGGCAACTCCACCGTCACCTTCGTACCTCGCCCCTTGCCCTCGCTCTCGGCCCACACGTGCCCCTCGTGATCTTCGACGAGGTGTTTGACGATCGCGAGCCCGAGGCCGAGCCCCCGCGTCCGCGCCGCCTCGGCCTGGCGGAACCGATCGAACACGTGCGGCAAGAGCTCGCCTTCGATGCCCTCGCCGTCGTCTTGCACGACGATGAACGCGCGCTCCTGATCGCGCGAGAGCCGCACGGAGATCGTGCCGCCTTCCGGCGTGAATTTGACGGCGTTCGAGAGCACGTTCGCCACGACCTGGCGCAGGCGCCCCGCGTCGCCGTGCACGACGCCGACGTCGTCGAGCGCCTCGTCGAGCGTGATCTTGCGGAGGTTGCACTGCGGGCGCGCGGCTTCGATGGCCGCCTCGACGAGTTTCCGGAGGACGACCAACTTCGATTCGAGCTTGAGGGTCCCCGTCACGATGCGCGAGACGTCGAGCAAGTCGGCGACGAGCTGGGAGAGCGCGTGGGCGTTGCGGTCGATGGTGCTGACCGCGCGCGACCGTTCGTCCTGCGAGAGGGTGCCGCTCCGCAGGAGATCCGCCCAACCGACGATCGCGTTGAGCGGCGTGCGTAGCTCGTGCGAGAGCGTCGCGAGGAACACGTCTTTGCTCTTGTTCGCCTCTTCGAGCTCCACGCGACGCTTCTCGGTCGTCTCGTGCAGGCGCGCGTTCTCGACCGCGGCGGCGAGGCGCCGCGCCAAGTCCTCGGCCAGCGTCACGTCGCGCTCGTCGTACCGGGACGCGAACCGGACGAACGTGAGGGTGCCGAGCGCCGTCCCCCGCGCCGCGAGCGGCAGGCACATGTACCCCGTGACGCCGAGCTCGTGGAGGAAGCCGAGGTGCGTCCAGCGGGAGCTCTCCCGCTCTTCGGAGCGGAGCGGCGAGCGGACCGCGCGGAGGGCCGCGGCCACGTCGGTGTAGATCTCCGGCGCGCCGGAATAGCCGACGTTCGCCGGGCCCAGCTCGAAGCGCGGGTCGTCGAGCCGCGACGCTTCGACGCCCGGCGCGCAGACGCGCCAATGACGAGGGCCGGAGGTCGTCTCGAACCCCATCATGACGGCGTCGCCGAGGAACGGGAGCGCCAACCGGATCACGCCTTCGAGCTCGGAGGTCTCCTCGCCGACGGAGCCGAGCGCGCGGCTCGCCTCGGCGAGCATCCCGAGCGCGCGGTTCGCCCGGACGCGTTCGTCGATGTCGGTGCTCGTGCCGATCCAGGAGTCGACGTTCTTGCCGGAGGTGATGCGCGGCACGGCCCGCACCAGATGGAAGCGGTACCCGACCTCCGCGTTGCCGAAGCGGAACTCGCCTTCCCACCGCGATCCGGCCCGAACCGCGCCGCGCCATCCCTGCTGGAACCGCTCGAAGTCGTCCGGGTGGAGGAGGGACCGAAACTCCGTCGACGCCCCCGCGAGCTCGTTCCAGCGCCGGTTCACGTAGGTCACAGCGCCGTTCGCGTCGGCGGCCCAGACGATCTGGGGCATCGAGTCGGCGAGATCGGCGTACCGCTTTTCGCTCGTCCTCCGGAACTCCTCGATGGCGCGCGCGCTCGCCCGCTCGAGCTCCGCGTGTTGGAAGCGGATGAACGCGTTCTTCTGCGCGAGCTCGACGAAGACGGTGACCTTCGAGCGGAGGATGTCCGGATCGTACGGTTTGACGAGGTAGTCGACCGCGCCGACGTCGTACCCGCGCGAGATGAAGCGCTCGCCCTTGCTGATGGCCGTCAGGAAGATGATGGGGACGTCGCGCGTGACGGGCCTGCGGCGGAGGAGCTCGGCGCACTCGAACCCGTCCATGCCCGGCATCTGGACGTCGAGCAAGATGACGGCGAACTCTTCCTTGAGCGCCTTCCAGAGCGCTTGCTCTCCGGAGGTCGCCCGCACGAGCTTCTGCCCGAGCGGCTCGAGGATGGCCTCGAGCGCGAGGAGATTCGACGCCTCGTCGTCGACGAGCAAAATGCTCGTGGCCGAAGGTACAGCCATGGTCATGGCCCTCCTCCGCGCCGCGAGTTCATCGTTTTCTCCGGTAGATGCGTTCGCGAGCATCGAGCTCCTCGTAATCGTCGCAGGCCCCCGTGCAGCGGAGCGATTCACGGCTTCCGAGCGCAAGCACTCCCCGCGTCGTCAAGCTCGTGTCGAACAGCGCACGCTGCTGAAGCGGCCCGGTCCGAAGTAGATGAGAACGTTGCAGCTGCAAGATAGAGGGCGAACTCATGAAATAAACGCTGGTAAGCCGTCGTAGCGGCGAAACATGCCGCCACTGTGCGCCGTGACGGCTGGTCGTAGCGCGTAGTGAAGCTCATGAATGTCAGCTCTTTCGCCCGAACGCTCGTGGTTCCCGTACCTCGTCGAGCCTCGGCCACGTAGGGCATCCCTCGACGCGCGGGCAGCTCGACGTTGGTCGAGTCGCGTAGATGCGCGTGCGATCGTGAAACCTCATATTGAGCGGGATCGCGAGCGCGTAGACTTCTCCCCGTCGCGCATCCGCGGCCTTGAGCACGGATGTGCAGACGGGCGCCGGAGCAGGCGCGGCCTTGGGCGAACGCGGCGAAGAACGATCCGGATCGCGGAACATCACGGTGACCGGAACCGAGAGCACGCTCAGCATTCGTCGCATCGCGCCGACGTCGTGCAGGACGCGGTTCTGCAGGGCCGAATACGTCGGCAGCCGCTCGCGCTCGAGGCACCGCTTGAGCCGCCGGTGGAGCGACGGGAACGCGTAGCTGCGGAAGTCGTGGCCGTAGTGCCGGTAGACCGCTTCGAGCAAGAGCTCGATCTCGAGCAGCTCGAGCTTCGTCGCTTGCGCGCAAGGTCCGCGGCGCGACGGCTCCGCCCCCTCCGGGGTCACGAGCTCGACGAGAGCGCGCGCGCATCGGCGACAAGGGCTGATCGGTCAAGGCTGGTTTGGTCACGTAGTCGCCAGGCGCCGGTGGCGAGGCTCCGCTCGCGGTCTCCTTTCATGGCCTTGGCCGTGATCGCCAAGATGGGGAGGTGCTGGCACGCCGGCATCTGGCGGATGCGGGTCATCGTCTCGTAGCCATCCATCTCCGGCATCATGACGTCCATCAGGATCATCGAGAGATCCGGCGTCTGCTCCAAGACGCTCAACGCTTCGCGCCCGTTCTCGGCGGCGACGACGCTCATGCCGGCCTCCTCCAGGACCGTGGAGAGCGCGTAGATGTTGCGGACGTCGTCGTCGACGACGAGCACCTTCTTCCCGCGAAAGACGTCGCCGTTCATGATCGATCCGTCGGACCTCGCGTGGAACCCGGCGTCGTCGACGTCGTGGCGGTGCCTCTCCGCGTCCACGTGCGCCGGCGGCAAATTCGCGATCGGATCGCCGCCCAGATCGCCGCCCAGATCGCCGGCGGGCAACCGAGGCAGCACCCTTTCCTCGACGTCGGCGCTTCGGCGGGATCGTCATCAGTCCGTCGGCAAGTGAAGGCGTGAACGTGCTGCCCTTCTCGGGCTCGCTCTGGACGCGCAGCTCACCGCCGAGGAACCGCGCCAATCGCGGCTGATGGAAGCCGGCCCCGTCTCCGTACTTCCGGCTGGTCGTGCCGTCCGCTTGCTGGAACGCCTCGAAGACGAGCTGCTGCTTGTCCCGCGGGATGCCGACGCCCGTGTCCGAGACCGACATGGCGATGACCTTGTCGGGTCTTTGGGCGAGCGACAGCGTCGAAAATTCCATGCGCGGCGGCGGCACGAAGACGCGCACCGAGACGCCCCCGATCTCCGTGAACTTGAAGGCGTTGCCGACGAGGTTGCGGAGGATCTGCTGGAGCCGCTGCGCGTCGGACCGGAGCGTGACGGGCGCGTCCGGGTCGATGTCGATCGCGAACGACAGCCCCTTGTGCTCGGCGACGGGACGGAACGCCTGCTCGAGGTGACGGAGGACGTCCTGCACGGAGACGTCTTCGACGTCGACCTCGATTTTTCCGGCTTCGACCTTCGACAGGTCCAGCACCTCGTTGATGAGGTTCAGGAGATCCTTGCCGGACGCGTGGATGGTCTTCGCGTACTCGACCTGCTTGTCGTCGAGGTTGCCGTCCTTGTTGTCGACCAACATGCGCGCGAGGATGAGCAAGCTGTTGAGCGGCGTGCGCAGCTCGTGGCTCATGTTCGCGAGGAACTCGCTCTTGTAGCGGGACGAGAGCGCGAGCTGCGCGGCCTTCTCTTCGACCGCGCGGCGCGCCATCTCGACCTCGCGGTTCTTCTGCTCGACGGCCTTGTTCTGCTCGGCGAGCAAGAGCGCCTTCTCCTCAAGCTCCTCGTTGACCTGCTGCAGCTCCTCTTGCTGTTCGCGGAGCATCTCTTCCGACGTGCGGAGCGTCTTGGTCTGCTCTTCGAGCTCGCGGTTCGAGCGCTTCAGCTCCGTCTGCTGCCGCTGGAGCTCGTCGGACTGGGCGCGCAGCTCCTCGGTCAAGGACTGCGACTGCTTGAGGAGCTCCTCGGTCCGCACGTTCGCGGTGATCATGTTCAACACGACGCCGATGCCCTCGGTGAGCTGCTCGAGGAAGATGCGGTGGATGGGCGCGAACGGCTCGAAGCTCGCGAGCTCGATGACCGCGCGGATCTCGCCCTCGAAGAGCACGGGCAGCACGATGACGTTGAGCGGCGCCGCCTCCCCAAGGCCCGACGTGACGCGAATGTAGTCCGGCGGGACGTGCGCGAGCACGATGCTCCGCTTCTCGAGCGCCGCCTGCCCTGAGCCTCGCCGTACTTGAAGCGGCTGTGCAGGTGCTTGCGCTCGCCGTACGCGTACGTCGCGATGAGGCGGAGCGTGTGCTTGTCGCCGTCGTCGACGACGAAGAACACGCCGTAGCTCGCCTCCACGAGCGGCGGCGACTCGCTTCGCCTTGATCATACGGCTGACGGACTCAGCAACACTGCCATCATGCACCGGAATTTGGCGAGGTTCGTCTTGAGCCAGTCTTGTTCGCGGTTCTTCTGCGTCGTCTCGCGCAGGTTGACGATCATCTGGTTGACGCTCTTTCGAGCTGGGACTGCCCTGCGCCGCAGACCGGTGATGCTCCGCGTGAATCGCCCTCGGTGACCGCCGTGGAGACCTCGGCCATCGCGCGGATCTGGTTCGTGAGGCTCGCGGCGAGCTGGTTAACGTTGTCGACCAGGTCGCGCCACGTGCCCGCGGCGCCGGGGACCTTCGCCTGCCCGCCGAGCTTGCCTTCGGTGCCGACCTCGCCGGCGACGCGCGTGACCTCGCTCGCGAACGCGCGCAGCGTGTCGGTCATCGTGTTGAGCGTGTCGGCGAGCGCGGCGATCTCGCCCTGCGCGTCCATCGTGAACTTCTGCGACAAATCGCCGTTCGCGACCGCCGTGACGAGCTTGACGATGCCGCGCACCTGCGTCGTGAGGTTCGACGCCATCCCGTTGACGCTGTCCGTCAGATCCTTCCACGTGCCCGCGACGCCGGGGACGCGCGCTTGGCCGCCCAGCTTGCCTTCGCTGCCGACTTCGCGCGCGACCGTGGTGACCTGATCGGCGAAGATGCCGAGCGTCTCGGTCATGTCGTTGATCGTCTCCGCGAGCTCGGCGATCTCACCCTTCGCCTCGACGACCAAGCGCTTCGACAAATCGCCCCGTGCGACCGCGGTGACGACCTTCGCGATGCCACGGACCTGGATGGTCAGGTTCGACGCCATCCCGTTGACGTTGTCCGTCAGATCCTTCCACGTGCCCGCGACGTCCGGCACGTGCGCCTGACCGCCGAGGCGGCCCTCGCTGCCGACTTCGCGCGCGACGCGCGTGACCTCCGCCGCGAAGCTCCGGAGCTGATCCACCATCGTGTTGACGGTGTTCTTCAGCTCGAGCATCTCACCTTTGACGTCGACCGTGATCTTCTGCGAGAGGTCGCCCTTCGCCACCGCCGTCGTCACCAGCGCGATGTTCCGCACCTGACCCGTCAGGTTCGACGCCATCCCGTTGACGCCGTCGGTCAGATCCTTCCACGTGCCCGCGACGTCCGGAACGAGGGCTTGACCGCCGAGGCGACCTTCGCTGCCGACTCCCGCGCGACACGCGTGACCTCCGCAGCGAAGCTCCGGAGCTGATCCACCATCGTGTTCATGGTGTTCTTCAGCTCGAGCATCTCGCCTTTGACGTCGACCGTGATCTTCTGCGAGAGGTCGCCCTTCGCCACCGCCGTCGTCACCAGCGCGATGTTCCGCACCTGACCCGTCAGGTTCGACGCCATCCCGTTGACGCTGTCGGTGAGATCGCGCCACGTCCCGGCGACGCTCGGCACGTTCGCCTGCCCGCCGAGGCGGCCCTCGCTGCCGACCTCGCGCGCGACGCGCGTGACCTCCGCCGCGAACGTCGACAAGCTGTCGACCATGCCGTTGATGACGTTCTTGATCTGGAGCATCTCGCCCTGAACGTCGACGCTGATCTTCTGCGTCAAGTCACCCGTCGCGATCGCCGTCGCGACCTTCGAGACGTCGCGGAGCTGCACGGTGAGGTTGCCCGCGAGCGCGTTGACGCTGTCGGTGAGGTCCTTCCACGTGCCGCTCACGCCGCGCACCTGCGCTTGGCCACCGAGCTTGCCTTCGGTGCCGACCTCCTTCGCGACGCGCGTGACCTCGCGAGCGAAGCTCGAGAGCTGCTCGACCATCGTGTTGACGGTGTTCTTCAGCTCGAGGATCTCGCCCTGCGTCTCGAGCTGCAGCTTGCGCGAGAGATCCCCGTTCGCGACGGCCGTGACGACGTCGGCGATGCCGCGCACCTGCGTCGTGAGGTTGAAGGCCATCCCGTTGACGCTGTCGGTGAGGTCCTTCCACGTGCCCGCGACGCCGACGACGTTGGCCTGCCCCCCGAGCTTGCCCTCGGTGCCGACCTCGCGCGCGACGCGCGTGACCTCGCTCGCGAAGTTGCGGAGCTGATCGACCATCCGGTTGACCGTCGCGCCGATGCGGATGAACTCGCCGCGGACGGGCTTGCCGTCGATCTCGAGCGCCATTTTCTGGGAGAGATCGCCCTCGGCGACGGCGCTGAGCACGCGCGCGACCTCGGTCGTCGGCCGGGCGAGCTCACCGATGAGCGTGTTGAACGCGTCGCCGATCGTCTCCCATCCACCGCGGAGCCCCTCCATGCGGAAGCGCTCGCCCATCTCGCCTTCCCGGCCCACCACACGTGCGATGCGCGCGTACTCGAGCGATGCCTGCTCGAGCCGCGACGCGAGCCCATTGAACGCGTCGCTCACCTCGCGGCTCACACCGTCACGCGTGCGTACGCGCAACGTGAACTCGCCCCGCTGGAGCGCTTCGAGCGCGCTCGCGATGATCTCGCTCTCGGTCAAGCTTCGTTCGCCGTGCGCGACCGATCCGTTCTTTCCGTTCTTTCGGCGCACACGGACGGGCGCGCTCTTCCGACGGCGCGGACGAACGTCTTGCGACAGCTCGGGTTCTGCCACGAATCGATTCCCTTTCACTTCGTTCGGGCCTCGCGCCGCGACGGTCGCAACCGGTATGCGACGCAGTGTGGCACGATTTCCAATGTGGCGAAGTTGCAATGCAAGGTCTGCACCGCCGCACCGCGCGCCCGTCCGTGCTCGCGCTAGCGCCCCGTTCGGTGGATCGAAACGGCGCGCCGACGGCCTCCGCACCGCAGCGACGACGCACCGCAGCCCATGGGCCGTTCTGCCACACCTCGCAGGATTGTCCCATCCCGAGCGGGTGCATCGCCGACTTCGGGCGCATCAGCCGTGCTTCGATGGTTCGACGAGGCGCGTGAGCCGCGTGAGCCGCGCGAGCCGCTGGCGCATCAACACGAGAGCACGGGGGAAACGCGCACTCCTCCGGGCGAGGCGAGACTGCCGGCGTCGCCGTAGGCGCGGTCGAGCGCGGCCGCCACGGTACGGACGTCGGACGAGAGCTCCCAAGCGCCATGGGAAGACACGAGCTCGAGCCCCCGCGCCGCATCGCACGCCGCGCGCATCCACCGCATGCATTCGGCGAGGACGCGGACGTCCGATGAGCCATCGAGGAGCGTGGCCGTCGACGCCAGCCACTCCCATCGCAAGCTCTCCGACATCCCCGCGCTGCGGCGGGGCGAGACACCGAGCGCCACGCCGATGCGGCCCACGGCGTCCGCCAGGGACTCCTGCTCGAGCGCCATGGCGGTCACCGACTCCGCGAGGGCCTCGTTCCGCGTGTATTTCGCGCAGGCGCGGAATCCAGCCGACATCGCCGCGCACGCCGCCGCCAGCCGTTGCGCCTGCTCGGTCACCCAAGGGGACGCCTTGCGCGGCGTTCGATCACCGCAGGCGCGGGGGACGACGGCGAGCTTCGATCCGATGGTCTTCGCGCGAACGCGCCGATCCGGGTTCGTGACGGTCGCGCTGCCGTGAGGCGCTTCGCGATCCCGCAGCGCATGCGCCTTCGAACGGAGAGGGCTACGCGACTTCGTCCTTCGGTCGTCCCTGCGATCCGTCGTCTTTCCTGCGTCGCCCGTCATGACCGCCCCCGCCGTCGTCATCATCTTCCTTCTCCACCCACAGGCCGCTCACCTCTGCCGCTTGCATGCCATCCACAGGATGACCACAGGCCCCATCGAACGAGCGCCACGTGACGGCGGAATCGCACGACGTTCCCGAACGTCCCACCTGAGCGCCCCGAATCCCCCGGCGCGAGATTGCCCCATGGCTCCAAAGCGCTACGTCGGAGGTCTTCCTACGGGCGTCGGAGGCCGTCGGACCGCCCGTCGGTCGAGGTGCGGAGCATCGAAGGTCCGAGCGCGACCGCTCTGCGACGAGGATCCGCGACGAGCGGCCGCACCGCGTCGGCCCGATTCGTGCTCTTCGACCGGCGTTTCGACGCTCGCGCTCGCCATGCGCCGGCACGCGAGGTCGTCGCAGGGTTCGTCCGTCTCGGCGCGTCGACGAGGGCATCCATGACATCGATTCCGACCTCTTTCGCACCGTCCACGCCGTCGCATGCGCACGCGGGAGCCGGCGGGGCGGTGGGCCCGGGTGCATCGGCCGCACCGGCCGGACCGGCGCGCGAGCCACGCGAGCCACGCGAGCAGGGGTCGGAGCTCCGCGCGGAGTTCTTGCGTCGGCTGGGGCACGACATCGCATCGCCGACGGGGGTGACGCTGACGGTGCTCGAGCAAATCGCGTCGATGGATCGCCCGAAGCCCGAGCTGCTCGCCATGGCGCGCCGGAATTTGAAGCGGCTCATTCGGCTGTCGGAGCAGCTCTCGCTCGCCGCCGAGGTCGAGATGGGGCCCGTCATGACCGAACCACAGGCCTTGGACGCGCGCGAGCTGGTGAAGGGCGCGCTCGACGACGCCGTCGCCCTCGAGGGACGCAAGAACGTG
Source organism: Labilithrix sp. (assembly GCA_044226145.1). GTDB lineage: Bacteria > Myxococcota_A > Polyangia > Polyangiales > Polyangiaceae > Labilithrix. The sequence goes on from JBGAHN010000069.1 coordinate 23,137, forward strand.
CACGCGGCGCTAGCGATCCCCGACGTCCCGTTGGTCGCGCCCATCGATCCGCGGCTCCTTCGATCCATCGTCCGTGAAGTGATCGGCAACGCCTTGAAGTGCGCGAGTGGGCGCGTCGACGTGTCGCTCGCGCGCGTCGGCACCCACCTCGTGATCCGGATCGAGGACGATGGCCCGGGGTTCTCGGACGAGTCGAAGGCCACGTTCGGGCGGCGCTTCGTCCGGCGCAAGTCCGCACGCGGCCTCGGCCTCTCCCTCTCGTTGGCCGTCGACATCCTCCACGCGCACCGCGGCACGCTCGTCATCGACGAGCCAACCGCGACGAAGGGACCGCAAGACCAACGCGGAGCCGCGGTGGTGATTCGTTTGCCGGTCGCGCCTTCGGAGAACCCGCCCGGCAACGGCGCCGCGCACGCCTGAGAAAGGCCGCGCAAAACGCGCCCATCGGCCGAACGCTGCGTCGGCCGCGCGCTCGAAGCGCCAAAGCCTCCGCTAAGTCTCCGCCACGCCCTCGCGCTCCCACGTGCTCGCGAGCGCCTCCCAGAGCTCGCCCGCGGAACCGAACCGCGTCCACGGATCCTTGCTCAGCGCGCCCTGGAGGACGACGTCGAACGACGACGGAAGATCCGCCCGGAGCGCCGAAATCGCGGGAGGTTCTTCGAGCATGTGCTTGGCCATGAGTCCCATGTCCGACGGCGCTTCGAACGGCGTCCGTCCGGTCAAGAGCTCGTACGCGATGCAGCCGAGCGCGTAGACGTCCCGCCGGATCGCGAGCTCCAACGTCGCGTCCTGGCCCAAGGCGGCCTCGGGGGCCATGTACGCGGCGCTCCCGACGAGCACCCCAGGCGCCCCCGGCGCGTCGTCCGGCCGAAGGAAGGAGCGCGCCACGCCGAGATCGGCGACGGCGACGTGCCCGTCACGATCCATGAGCAGGTTCGACGGCTTGAGATCCCGATGAACGGTGCGCGAGCGATGGATGGCCGACGTGCCCGCGCACGCCTGTCCCAAGATGCGCATCGCCTCGCGGACGGTCGGTGGCGCGCCTTCGCGCGAGGAAAGCCATGCGTCGACCGATCGTCCATCGACGTGATCCATGACGAAGAACGGCAGGCCGACGTGCTCGCCGAAGGCATGGACCGTCACGACGTTCGGGTGGCGCACACGCGCCATGGCCCGCGCCTCTTCGTGGAAGAACGCGCGGAGATCGTCACGCACGTTCACCGCCGGGTGAATGAATTTGACGGCGACGTGTCGGTCGAGCCGCTCGTCGTGGGCGAGCGCGACGATCCCCATGCCGCCCTCGCCGATCCACCGAACGACGCGGTAGGTGCCGGCGACGAGCGCGCCGATACGGAGATCGAACGAGTGTACCGACGGCGACGAAGCGTCGTTCGAAGCGTCTCCCCATGACGAAACGGCGTCCCGTCGAATCCGCGTCGACGATCGCCGTTCGTCGACGAAGGCGTCATCGGTAGGCCGCTGCTCCCGCATCCACATGCAAATGCGGCATTGCAGACGGCATGCCCGTGCCGCAACGACCGACGATCACAGGCGCCCGCCGCCGCACGCGGGTGTCGCACCTGGATGCCGCACCTCGGTGCCGCACCCAGCGTCCGAACCTCGTTCGACGGCGCCTATGCGCTCCGTGACGAACTCACGCGACGGGGGCCGGGGGCGGCTCGCTCGCTTCGCTCGTCGTGCCCGCAGCGCCGTACCGTTCGAGCTTCCGGTAGAGGGTGCGGCGGTCGAAGCCGAGGACCTGCGCCGCGCGCGACTTGTTGCCGCCGACGAGCGCGAGCACGCGGAGGATGTAGCGGCGCTCGAGCTCGTCCATCGTGACGATCTCGGTCGGATCGTTGGCGGCGACGACGAAGCGCTCGGCGCGGTACGCCCGGATCTTCTCGGGCAGATCTTCGACCGTGATCTGATCGAAGCGCGCGAGCGCCACCGCGTGTTCCATGCAGTTCTCGAGCTCGCGCACGTTGCCCGGCCAGTTGTAGGCCATGAGCTTCTCGGCGCCGGTCGTCGACAGTTCGAGCGTCGGCTTCTCGTTGCGCTTCGAGAACTCCTTCAAGAAGTGCTGGGCGAGGTGCAAGACGTCACCGCCACGCTCGCGCAGCGGAGGCACGTCGATCTTCACGACGTTGATGCGGTAGTAGAGATCTTCGCGGAAGCGCTTCTCGTAGACCTCGTCTTCGAGGTTTCGGTTCGTCGCGGCGACGATGCGGGCGTCGAACGGGATCTCCTGGTTGGCGCCGACGGGGCGGACCTTGCGCTCCTGCAGGGCGCGGAGGAGCTTCGGCTGCACGTCGAGCGGCAGCTCGCCGATCTCGTCGAGGAAGAGCGTGCCGCCATTGGCCTGGACGAACAGACCCGTGCGTTGGGACTTGGCGTCGGTGAACGCGCCGCGCGCGTGCCCGAAGAGCTCGCTCTCGAGCAGCGAGTGCGGGACGGCCGCGCAGTTGATGGCGACGAACGGCCCGTCCTTGCGTCGGCTGCGCAGGTGGATGCCGCGCGCGATGAGCTCCTTGCCCGTGCCGGTCTCGCCGTGGATGAGCACGGAGGCGTCGCTCTCGCCGACGCGCCCGATGAGCTCGTAGACCTTCCGCATCGCCGCGCTCTGACCGACGATCTGGCTCTCGGCGTCGCCTTCGGCCACGGCCTCGCGCAGGCGCTTCACCTCGTCTTGGAGACGGCGGTGTTGCACGGCGCGCGAGACGCTGAGGAAGAGCAACTTCAGGTCGACGGGCTTGGTGATGAAATCGTACGCCCCGACACGGATCGCGCCGATGGCCGTCTCGAGGCTGCCCTGCCCCGTGATGACGACGACCGGCATGTTCGGGCGCGTCCCGAGCACGCGCTCGCAGAGGTCCAGGCCACTCATCCCGGGCATGCTGAGATCCGTCAGAACCACGTCGAAATCCTGGGTCGCCACCAGCTCGAGGGCGCTTTCGGCGTTCGCGGACGTCGTCACCTTGAAGCCGTGACGCACCAGCCCCATCTCGAGCAGTTCGCACGTCTCTTTTTCATCATCGACGACGAGAACCTGACCCTTCATGTTCGTTCACCTCAGGCGACCCGTGGGTGTCGCGGATGCATCGCTGTCAGTCGGCAAAAAAGAATCGGAATGGCGAAGAGTCGTTTCGAACTCTTGCGTGGCGACAAAGGCCGTCGTCGCCAAAAAGCATCATTCGTACCGAACGGGCTCTGCCGGGGCACCGTGGAATGCCGGCATGCGACGTCGAGGCCCCCGAGACAGAATGCCACGCAGAAGCCATCGAGTCACGAACGCGACGGTGGACGGGCGGGACGGGCAGGACGGGGTTCGAGGTCATGCGCCCCCGCGCTCCGGGATCCGTAGAAAGAAGCTCACGGTACGTGCGACGTCCTCGAGCGCCGCGACGAGCAGCACCTGCGTGCCCGACTCGAAGACGGACGCGCCGCGCGCCGCCGTGACGACGCCGTTCGACGTCATGACGGCGACGACGCACGACGGCGGGAACGTCGGCTCCGCGGCGACGTCGCTGACCGTACGCCCGACGACCGCGGCGCTCTCCGGGATCACGATTTCGAAGGCGATGGCCTCGCCCTGGCCGAGCACCATCGAATGCCGCACGGCCTCGTGCTCGATCGCGATGGCGAGTGCGCCGACCAAGACCTCCGTCTCGGACAAGATCTGATGGACGCCGGCCGCCGTGTAGACGCTCCGGTACTCGGGATCGCGCATGCGCACCATGACGCGGCCCGCGCCGAGGTGCCGGGCGAGCATGGCGACGGCGAGGTTGTCGGCGTCGCGGTGGAGCATGGCGAGGACGGCGTCGGCGCGGTGGACCTCGGCTTGCGTGAGGAGCACGACGTCGGTGGCGTCGCCGGCGAGCGCGACGATGCCGTTCTCTTCGAACGCGCGCCGCATCACGACCGGATCCCGGTCGAGGATCGTCACGACGTGCCCGAGCCCCTGCAAGTGAATGGCGATGCTGAGCCCTCCGCGGCCCGCGCCCGCGATGACGATGCGCATCAGCTCGAACCTCCTTCGATGGCGGAATCGGCGCCGTGTTCGGCGAGCCGCAAGAGGCGGTCGTCGAGGCGCGAGACCTCGCGATCGGCGGTGTCGGTGCCGACCAGGCCGCGCCGGGCAGCGTCGAGGAGGGCCGCCTTCTGCGCGCTCAGGATGGCGCCGTCGATGACGGCGTCGTCGTGGGCGGCGAACTCGGACAAGCGCAGCACGCGCTCCGCCTCGATGATCGTGCGCTGGTAGGCGGCGCGGCGCTTGGCGTGCTCGCGGCGGGAGACGAGGCCCGAGGCGAGGAGATCGTCGAGCTCCGCCTGGCCTTTGCGCGCGAGGATGAGCTGCGCGCGCGCGCGTTCGAGGCCCATCGTGGAGGAGCCACCGGCGAGGCCGAGCATCGTGAGCACGCGGCGGAACGGGAGCGCCTGCATCATGAGCGTCACGAACGTCACGCCGAAGACGATGGTGACGAGGCGTTTGCGGTACGGCAGATCGGCGGGGAGCGCGAGGACGGCGGCCATCGAGAGCGCGCCCTTGATGTTCCCGAACACCATGACGTGCTGCCAGCGAACCGGGACGAGCTCGCTCGAGAAGATGCGGAGGAGGCTGAAGCAGCCGTAGACGGCGACGGCGCGGCCGGCGTGGAGGGCGATGACGGCGAAGCCGATCGGGAGCGCCTCCGCCGCCAGCGTGGGTGCGTCGATCTGCATCCCGACGAGCAAGAAAAGGATGACGTTGACGCCGAAACCGGTCGTCTCCCAGAAGCCTTGGAGGGCGAGGATGCGCGACGGCTCGAGGATGCGCCGCGCCGCGCGCCCGACCGCGAGGCCCGCGACGACGACGGCGATGACGGGCGAGGCGTGCATGCGCTCGGCGAGCAGCGACGTCGCGAAGACGAGCACCGCGGAGGCGAGGATGGCCGTGAGGTGATCGGGGGTCCGGCGGAGGACGGCCGCGCCGATGGCGCCGAACGCGAAGCCGAGGAAGGTGCCGCCGGCGATGGCGATGGCGAGCGCGCGGACGGTGGGCGCGAGCTCGAAGGTGCCGCGCGCGACGGCGAGCGACGTGACGCTCACGAGGACGAGCGCGGTGCCGTCGTTGAAGAGGCTCTCGCCCTCCATGATCGCGGCGAGGCGATGGGGCACGCGCGTGCTGCGGAACGCGAGGAGCACGGAGACCGTGTCCGTGATCGCGAGCAGGGCTCCGAGCAGGAGCGCGACCTGGAACGGCAGCTTGAGCGCGAACGTGGCCACGGCGGCCGTCGCGACGAGCGAGAGCGCCACGCCGGGGAGCGCGAGGGCGAGGATGGGGCGCGCGGCGCGGCGGAGGCTGTCGGCGTCGGCGACGAGGGCGCCCTCGAAGACGAGCATCGGCAGGAAGACGAGCAGGACCACGTCCGGGTCCATCGGCTCGCTCGGCAGGACGTCGACGAGCACGAGGAGGAGCCCCATCACGACGAGCGCGACGTTGTACGGGATGCCCGCGCGCTTGGCGCCGATCGCGACGGCCGAACCGACGGCCAAAACCGTCAAAAAGTTCTCGAGGCGCTCGCGAAGAATCACGCCCCCACTCTACCGGAGACCCTCCCGCCAACCGAGCGAGAAGTCTTCGAGAACGTTCGTTTTTTCCCCATCCCCACGCCCCCTCGTCGGGTGGATTCGC
>JBGAHN010000070.1:0-27756 GCA_044226145.1 Labilithrix sp.
GAAGAAGCTCGGCCTCGACGACGTGATCGCCGAGGTCCTGCCCGACCAAAAAGCCGCGCACGTCGCGCACTTGCAAGCGCTCGGCCGCAGCGTCGCCATGGCCGGTGACGGCATCAACGACGCGCCGGCCCTCGCGCGGGCCGACGTGGGCATCGCGATGGGCACGGGCACCGACGTCGCGATGCAGAGCGCGCACGTGACGCTCGTGAAGGGCGATCTCGGCGGCATCGCACGGGCGCGGGAGCTGTCGCGCGCGACCATGTCGAACATCCGGCAGAACCTGTTCTTCGCGTTCGTCTACAACGCCGCGGGGATCCCGATCGCCGCGGGCGTCCTCTACCCGGTGTTCGGTTGGCTCCTCTCGCCGATGATCGCGGCGCTCGCGATGAGCTTGTCGTCCGTGTCGGTCATCGCCAACGCGCTGCGGCTGCGACGCGCGTGAACGGACCTCACGCGCGGTCGCGGAGGCGGTAGCCGACACCGGGCTCGGTGACGAGGAGCTTCGGCCGCGAAGGGTCGGCCTCGATCTTCTTGCGGAGCTCGGCCATGTGCACGCGGACGTAGTGGGTCTGGGTCGCGTAGGCCGGGCCCCAGATCTCCTTCAGGATCTGCCGATGCGTGAGGACCTTCCCGGCGTTCCGCGCGAAGAGGACGAGCAGCTTGTATTCGATCGGCGTGAGGTGGAGCTCGTCCGCCCCGCAGAAGACCTCGCGGCGCACGAGATCGATCGTGAGATCCCCGAACGTGAACGCTTGGGGCGACGTTCCCCCTTCCGACGGCGCGTGACGCAGCGCGACCCGCATGCGCGCGAGCAGCTCGTTCACGCCGAAGGGTTTGGTCAGGTAGTCGTCGGCGCCCGCGTCGAGGGCCGTGACCTTGTCGTCCTCGCGTCCGCGCGCCGACAAGACGATGATCGGCACCGGGCTCCACTCGCGGATCTGCTTCGTCACGTCGAGTCCGTCGCCGTCCGGGAGCCCCAAATCGAGCAGCACGATCTCGGGGCGGTGGCTCGTCACGAGCGCCATCGCTTCGACGGCGCGCTCGGCTTCGAGCACGCGGTAGCCGTGCGAGACGAGCGACGCGCGGATGAATTTCCGCATCGGGGGCTCGTCTTCGACGACGAGGACGAGCGCGCCGCTCATGCGCCCGCCTCTTCCGGAGACACCGAAGGGGGGGCGCCGCCGACGGGGAGCGAGAGGCGGAACGACGCGCCACCGTCCGGCTCGTTCTCGGCCCGGATCGTCCCGCCGTGCGCTTCGACGATGCCCTTGCAGATGGCGAGCCCGAGGCCCACGCCCGACACGCCGGTGCTCGGTCCCCGGTAGAATTTGTCGAACACGAGGGCCTCGGCGCCCGCGGGGATCCCCGCGCCGTGATCGCGGACGTCGATCGCGATCCGGTCGCCGTCGCGGCGCGCGCGGACGTCGATGGGGCTGCCGGGCGGCGTGTATTTTTCGGCGTTCTCGAGCAGGTTCACGAACACCTGCTCGAGTAGCACGGGATCCACGGAGACGAGAGGGACGTCGGGCGCGATCGACACGTGGACCGGTCGGTCCCCCAAGCGCGCCTCGAGGCGCGTGAGGGCCGAGCCGATGGTCTCGTCGAGCGGAACCCAGTCGCGCCGCAAGAGCACGGCCCCCGATTCGAGGCGGGTCATGTCGAGCAAGTTCGCGACGAGGCGCTCCAGGCGCTCGGCTTGATCGACGATGGCCTCGACGAGCTCGGTCCGCGTCGTCGGGTCGAGGTTCGTGTCGTCGCGGAGCGAGGTGGCCGCGCCGGTGATCGACGCCAAGGGCGTGCGCAGATCGTGCGAGACGGCCGAGAGGAGCGACGAACGCATCTCCTCCGTCTTCGCCCGGAGCGCCGCGTGCTTCGCTTCGTCGGACAAGCGCGCGCGCTCGAGGGCCACGGCGATCTGTCGCGAGAGAACGTCGAGGAACGCGCGCTGATCGGTGCGGAGGGCGCCCTTGTCCCGCGGGACGAGCGCGAGCACGCCGAGACGCGACGCTCCCGCGCGGAGCGGGGCGCAGAGCATCGTGGCGCCGGGGAGCGTGTCCGTCCCGAGGCCGGCGAGCTCGTCGTGCTCGAAGCTCCACTTCGCGACGCCGAGATCCTTTTCGTCCATGCCGGTGCTCTCGGGCACGGCGCCGATCGCCGCGAGCGCGCCGTCCTCCGAGGCGCCGAGGACGACGGCCTTCGCGGCGAAGGTCTCGGCGGCGTGGCGCGCGGCGATGGCGGCGATCACGCGGGGCTCGTCGGTGACCGCCAGCTCGCGTGTCAGCGCGTAGAGGACCGCGGTGCGCTCTTCGCGCGAGCGCGCGTCGCGTTCTTGTCGTCGCAGCCGGCCCGCCAGCTCGCTCATCACGAAGCCGACGCCGAACATCATCGCGAACGTGAGGAAATAGCGCCGATCTTCGACCGAGAACGTGTGGGAAGGCGGCACGAAGAAGTAGTCGTACGACGCGATGCCGAGGGCCGCGGCGAGGATCGACGGACCGCGGCCGAACCACACCGCGGTGACCATCACCGCGAGGAGGAAGAGCATCTCGAGATCGGGCAGGTCCAGGGCCGAGCGCACCACGACGGCCAACCCGAGCGTCGCCACGACGAGGAGGGCGGCGGCGAAGTACGCCCACGACGGCGCGCGGGCGCTCGAGGTGCGCGACGCGCGCGACGAAGGTTCCCCGCCGCCGTCGCCGCGGATGACGTGGACGTCGATGTCGCCGCTCCCGCGGACGATCGCGTCGAGCAGCGAGCCGCGCAGCCGATCCCGCAGGCGCGAATGGGTCGGCTTGCCGACGACGAGCCGCGTGACGTTGTGCTTGCGCGCGTACTGGAGCAGCGTCTCGGCGATGCCCGCCCCGGAGAGCCGCGTGACGGTGGCGCCGAGCGTCTCGGCGACGCGCAGGTGCACGTCGAGCCGCTCGCGATCGGCGTCGCTCATCGGGCGCGCGGTCGTCTCCACGTAGACCGCGACCCACGGGCACCGGAGCCCCGCGGCCATGCGCGCCGCCGCGCGGATCAAGCGGCCCGAGCTCGGCGCGGCCCCGACGCACACCAAGATCCGCTCACCCGCGGGCCACGTGGACGCGACGCCGTGCTCCTCCCGGTATTCGCGGACGTCTTCGTCGACACGCTGGGCGGTCCGCCGGAGCGCGAGCTCGCGGAGGGCGAGCAAGTTCCCGCGCTGGAAGAAGTGCTCCGCGGCGCGCTTCGCTTGCTCGGGGAGGTACACCTTGCCCTCCTTCAAGCGCTCGAGCAGCTCCTCCGGCGCGATGTCGACGAGCTCGATGGCGTCCGCGCGATCGATCACCGAATCGGGAACGGTCTCGCGCACTTGCACGCGCGTGATCTGCGCGACGACGTCGTTGAGGCTCTCGACGTGTTGGACGTTCATCGTGGTGAACACGTCGATCCCGGCGTCGAGCAGCTCCTCGACGTCCTGCCAGCGCTTCGCGTGGCGGAGGCCCGGCGCGTTCGTGTGGGCCAGCTCGTCGACGAGCAAGATCCGCGGCCTGCGTCGGAGGGCGGCGTCGAGATCGAACTCCTCGAGGGTGCGGCCGCGGTGGTCGACCTTGAGCCGCGGGAGGAGCTCGAGCCCGAGCACCATCTCGGCCGTCTCGCGTCGCTTGTGGTCTTCGACCATCCCGACGACGACGTCGACGCCCTGGTCGGCCACCAGATCGCGCGCGACCTGGAGCATCCGGTAGGTCTTGCCCACGCCGGGCGCGAAACCGAAGAAGACCTTGAGCTTGCCGCGCTTTCGGCGCGCCTCCTCCGCGCGCACGCGGCGCAGGAGCGCGTCGGGATCGGGTCTGTCGTGGGGATCGTTCATCCGACGTCTTCGCTCGGACCAAAGTCGCGGTGCGCGGCGCGCGAGGAGCTTCCCTTCAACCGCCGCCCCGCGCAAGCGCGTCGAGCGCGAGGTTGAGCCCGAGGACGTTCACCCGCGGCTCGCCGAGCACGCCGAAGGTCCGCGCCTCGACGTGCTGCTCGACGAGCGCGCGCACGCGATCCTCCGAGAGGCCACGCGCGCGGGCGACCCGATGCACTTGGTAGAGCGCGGCGGCCGGCGAGACGTCGGGATCGAGCCCGCTGCCCGACGTGGTGACGAGATCGATCGGGACGGGGCGCGAGGCCTGGTCGGGATCGGCCGCGCGGAGCGACGCGATGCGCGCGCGCACCGCCTGGACGAGCGCGGGGTTCGTGGGCCCGAGGTTCGATCCGGCGGACGCCGCGCCGTCGTAGGGCTCAGGGCTCGTCGCCGAAGGCCGACCCCAGAAATAGCGCGGATCGGCGAAGGCTTGGCCGACGAGGTGCGATCCCACCACGCGACCGTCGACCTCGACGAGGCTGCCGCGCGCGCGATCGGCGGCGAAGATCCGCGCCCAGCCCGTCACGGCGAGCGGGTACACGACGCCCGCGAGCAACGTGAAGAACCCGAGGAGCACGGCGGTCGGACGAAGAAGCGAACGCATGGTGCGCATGGGGATCTCCTTCAACCCACGCCCATCGCGGCGAGGCCGACGTCGATGAGCTTGATGCATGGGAACGGCAGGACGACGCCGCCGAGCCCGTAAACGAGCAGGTTTCGGCGGAGCAGCTCGCCCGCGGGCGCGGGGCGGTAGCGGATCCCGCGGAGCGCGAGCGGGATGAGCGCGACGATGATGAGCGCGTTGAAGACGACGGCGCTCAGGACGGCGGTCGTCGGCGAATGCAAGCGCATGACGTTCAACGCGCCGAGCTCCGGGTAGGTCACGACGAACGCCGCCGGGACGATGGCGAAGTACTTGGCGAGATCGTTGGCGATGCTGAACGTCGTGAGCGCCCCGCGCGTCATGAGCATCTGCTTGCCGATCTCGACGATCGACAGGAGCTTCGTCGGGTTCGAGTCGAGATCGACCATGTTCCCGGCCTCTTTCGCGGCCTGCGTGCCCGTGTTCATGGCGACCGCGACGTCCGCCTGCGCGAGCGCCGGGGCGTCGTTCGTGCCGTCGCCCGTCATCGCGACGAGGTGCCCCTTCTTCTGGTAGTCGCGGATCATCGAGAGCTTCGCCTCGGGCGTGGCCTCCGCCAAAAAATCGTCGACGCCGGCCTCGGCGGCGATCGCGGCGGCCGTGAGCGGGTTGTCGCCCGTGATCATGACCGTGCGGATGCCGATGCGACGCATCTCGCCGAAGCGCTCGCGGATGCCGCCCTTCACGATGTCTTTGAGTTGGACGATCCCCAGGACGCGCCCGCCGTCGGCGACGACGAGCGGCGTCGCCCCCAGCTTCGCGACGTCCTCGACGCTGGCGCGCACCGCGGCCGGGAACGCCGCGCCCTGGCCTTCGACGAAGCGGACGATGGCCTCGGTCGCGCCCTTGCGGATCTGCCGCGCGCCGAGATCGACGCCGCTCATGCGCGTCTGCGCGGTGAACGGCACGAACGTCGCCCCGAGCGACTCCACCTCGCGCCCGCGGAGCCCGTGCTTTTCTTTGGCGAGGACGACGATCGACCGACCTTCCGGCGTCTCGTCGGCGAGCGACGCGAGCTGCGCGGCGTCGGCGAGCTCGTGCTCCGTGACGCCGGGCGCCGGCAAGAAATCCGTCGCCTGACGGTTGCCGAGCGTGATCGTGCCGGTCTTGTCGAGCAAGAGCACGTCGACGTCGCCCGCGGCTTCGACCGCGCGGCCCGAGGTCGCGAGGACGTTCGCTTGGATCATGCGGTCCATGCCCGCGATGCCGATGGCCGAGAGGAGTCCGCCGATGGTCGTCGGGATCAGGCAGACGAGCAGCGCGACGAGGATGGTGAGCGGGATCGGGCTCCCCTGCCCCGAGCTCTGCACGGCGTACCGAGAGAACGGCAGGAGCGTGACCGTCGCGAGGAAGAACACGATCGTGAGCGCCGCGAGCAAGATGTCGAGGGCGATCTCGTTCGGGGTCTTCTTTCGCTTGGCGCCCTCGACCATCGCGATCATGCGGTCGAGGAAGGTCTCGCCAGGGTTGGCCGTCACGCGCACGACGAGCCAGTCGGAGAGCACGCGCGTCCCGCCGGTGACGGCGCTCCTGTCGCCGCCGCTCTCGCGGATGACGGGAGCGCTCTCCCCCGTGATGGCGCTCTCGTCGACGGACGCGACGCCCTCGACGATCTCCCCGTCGGCCGGGACGAGATCGCCGGCGGACACGAACACGACGTCGTCGACGCGGAGCTCGGAGGAGACGACGTCGTCGAGGGCGCCTCCGCGATGGGCCGGATCGCCGAGGTGGGCCGCGTTGCCGAGCCCGCGCTTCAAGCGCTTGGCGACGACGTCCTTGCGTGCCTTGCGGAGCGTGTCGGCCTGCGCCTTGCCGCGCCCCTCGGCCATCGCCTCGGCGAAGTTCGCGAACAGGACGGTGAACCAGAGCCAGAGCGACACGGCGAGGACGAACCCCCACCGCGCGTCGCCGCGCCCCGTGACGGCGGCGTGGACGAAGAGCAGCGTCGTGAACGCGCTGCCGACCTCCACGACGAACATCACCGGGTTCTTCACCATGCGGCGCGGATCGAGCTTCTTGAAGGCGTCGACGACGGCCGTGCGGAGGATGTGCGCTTCGAACGATTTGGGATGACGGGCGGCCTGTGTCATGGCGTTCGTCCTTTTCACCGTGCCGAGAGTTGGAGGTGCTCGACCACGGGGCCGAGCGCGAGCGCCGGGATGAACGTGAGGGCGGAGGCGAGCAGGATCGTCCCGACGAGGAGCCCCACGAAGAGCGGCGTGTGCGTCGGGAGCGTGCCGGCGCTCGCGGGCACGACCTTCTTGCGCGCGAGCGCGCCGGCGATGGCGAGCACCGGGACGATGACCCAGTAGCGCCCGACGAGCATGCAGAGCGCGATCGCGACGGTGTAGAAGGTGCCGTTGACGGTGAGGCCGCCGAAGGCCGAGCCGTTGTTGTTCGCGCCGGACGAGAACGCGTACAGGATCTCGCTGAAGCCGTGCGCGCCGGGGTTGCCGAGGGTCGCCGTGCCGGCGGGCACGATGCACGCGACGGCCGTCCCGACGAGCACCGCCGCGGCCGGCACGAGGATGACGAGCGACGCCATCTTCATCTCGTACGCCTCGATCTTCTTGCCGAGGTACTCGGGGGTACGACCGACCATGAGGCCCGCGATGAAGACCGCGACGATCGCGTACATGAGCATGCCGTAGAGGCCGGAGCCCACGCCGCCGAAGACGATCTCGCCGAGCTGCATGAGCCACATCGGGATCATCCCGCCGAGCGGCGTGAAGCTGTCGTGCATCGCGTTGACCGAGCCGTTCGAGGCCGCGGTCGTGATGACGGCCCAAAGAGCGCTGTTGGTCACGCCGAAGCGCACCTCCTTGCCCTCCATGTTTCCGCCCGGGGAGAGCGCCGACGCGACCGGATCGGCGCCGAGATCCGCGAGGCGGGGATTTCCGTGCTGTTCGAAGAAGACGGTCGCGACGAGCAAGGGGATCGCGATGGCGAGCATCGCCGCGAACACGGCCCATCCCTGGCGACGGTCCTTCACCATCGCGCCGAAGGTGAAGCAGAGCGCCGCGGGGACGAGCACGATCGCCACCACCTCGAGCAAATTCGACAGCGGCGTGGGGTTCTCGAAGGGGTGCGCCGAGTTGGCGTTGAAGAAGCCGCCGCCGTTGGTGCCGAGCTGCTTGATGGCCACCTGCGAGGCCGCCGGGCCGAGCGCGAGGGTCTGATCGGCGACGCCACCCGACGGATCGAGCACGTGCGCGACCACCGAGCCGCCGAACGTTTGCACGACGCCCTGCGCGACGAGGATCGCCGCGAGCACGAACGACAGCGGCAAGAGCACGTAGAGCGTCGACCGCGTGAGATCGACCCAGAAGCTCCCGAGGCCCTCCGTCGTGCTCCGCGAAAATCCCCGGATCAACGCGACGAGGACGGCCATCCCGGTCGCCGCCGAGACGAAGTTCTGGACGGCGAGGCCGAGCATCTGTGTCAGGTGGCTCATCGTCGTCTCGCCGCCGTACGCCTGCCAGTTGGTGTTCGTGGCGAAGCTGACGGCGGTGTTGAACGCGATCTCGGGGGAGACGTCCGCGAACGCGCCCGGGTTGACCGGCAGGGACGACTGCACCCGCTGGAGCGCGTACACGACGAGCGTGCCCGCGAGATTGAAGAGCAAGAGCGCGAGCGCGTACCTCTTCCAGGACATCTCCTCGTCGGCACGCACGCCCGCGACGCGGTAGACCAGCCGCTCGACGGGACCGAGCAACCGCGACGCCACGCGCGCCTCGCCGGCGTACACGCGCGCCATGTACGCGCCGAGGGGCACGGCGAGCGCGACGAGCAGCCCGAAGAAGACGACGATCTGGAGCGCGGCGTTCGCGGTCACGAGAGCTTCTCCGGGAAGAGCAGCGCGAACCCGAGGTACGCGAGCAGGAGCGCGGCGAGCGCGCCGCCGAGGGCGAGGAGCCACGTCATGGTCAGACCCTCTCGCAGAGGCGTACGAAGCCCCAGGTGATCAGGAAGAACAGGCACGAAATGGCGATGAAGACGACGTCCATGGTTTCGCTCCTCGGGCACGACGACCTTCGTACCGCCGCGCGGATCGCGACGGCGTCAAGTTGCGTCCGGGCCGTATCAAGAAAAGATCAAGGCGCGATCGCCGCGGATCGGGCGCGATGCATCGCCGCGGAGCGCCCCGTGAGCTGCGACGAACCTCCACGCCCGCGGCGTCCTGTGGCGCTCCCCACCGCCGCTTGACAAACATGCGCGACACGTTATTTTGAAATTCATCAAACAATCGAAATACGATGCGAACCCAGGAAGTCTTCAAAGCCATCTCGGATCCCACGCGCCGCCGCGTCCTCAAGCTGCTGCAAGGCGGCTCGATGACGGCGGGTGAGCTCGCGGAGTCGTTCGACATCACGAAAGGCTCGCTCTCGCATCATTTCAACGTCCTCAAGGCCGCCGATCTCGTCCGGTGCGAGCGGCGCGGACAGCAGATCGTCTACTCGCTCAACACCACGGTGTTCGAGGACGTGGCCGCGCTGCTGCTCGACCTTTTCCAAATCGACGACAAGCGAAAGAAGGCTCACCGATGAAGCCCCTCCGAATCCAGCACCTCACGAGCCTCGTGCTCGTCGCCCTCGCGTTCGTGCTGACGCTCGCGTTCTACGGGCAGCTCCCGGAATCGGTGCCGACGCACTGGAACGCCCGCGGCGAAGCGAACGGCTTCACCCCCAAACCGTGGGGACCGTTCGTCCTCCCGCTCGTGATGACCGCGGTGTACGCGATCCGCGCCCTCGTCCCGCGCGTCTCGCCGCGCGGCTACGACGTCGAGACGTTTCGCGGGGTCTTCGAGACCCTGCTCGTCGCGATCCTCGCGTTCTTGCTCTTGGTGCACGTCCTCACGCTGCTCACGGGCGCGGGGATGGACGTGCCCATGGCGCGCGCCATTTACGCGGGCCTGGGGTTGCTCTTCGTCGTGATGGGCAACGTGATGGGGAAGGTCCGGAAGAATTTCTTCGTCGGCATCCGCACGCCGTGGACGCTCGCGAACGACGAGGTTTGGCTCCTCACGCATCGACTCGCCGGCAAGCTGTTCGTCGGCTCCGGCATCGTGCTGTTCGTCGCGGGGCTCGTCGGCGCGGGCACGCCGGTCGTCCTGATCGCGGTGGTGGTCACCGGCGTCGTGCCCGTCGCGTATTCGTACGTCGTTTACCGACGCCTCTCGGACGCCGACGGCCACGCGCCAGGCCAGGACGGCTCCGACGGACCGACGTGAGAGAACGCGGCTCGCTCAAAACCACGTGGTCGCGCCGAGGGTGAGCGTGTCTTGCGAGGCGCGGTTCGGCACGAACGGCGTCGCGACGCCATCCCCGGCGACGGTGCCTCCGAAGAACATGTCGCCACCCGCCTGATCGTGGCGATACTCCAAGCGGAACGAGACGTGCTCGTGCGGGCGGACGTCGACGGTCGCCGTGCCGGAAGAGACCCACGGAGCGGGCCAGAACAGGGGCGACGCGCGTCCCCGGCCGTTTTCGGCGACGTGCTCGTGGAACGCGTCGCCGCGGACGGCGAAGAACAACGGCTTCGCGACGCGGAACCGCGCGTAGAGGGCACCCGCCGTCCAGTGGCTCACGCCGAACGCGTTGGGCTCGAACCCGGCGTTCGCGTGGGCCAAGAGCGAGATCCAGTCGGCCACGTCCCACGTCGCGTGCGCGTCGAAGAGGTGCCTCCACGCGCGTCCTTCCGGCGCGCCGCGGGGCCGTTCGATACCGCCGAAGTAGAGGACCGACGCGACGACGGAGCTCCCGGCGTACGTGAGCTGCGCCGAGACGGACTTCTCGTCGTTGTTGTCGACGACGGAGTTCCATCCGTTGTACGCCGCCGCCGTCACCGCCCAATCGTCGGAGGGCTCGTACGTGGCGCGGACGCCCGTATGGTAAAATGGCAGGCCGAAGAAGAGGTTCGAGCGCGACCAGTTCCACGAGTCGTGCACGGCCATCGACTCCGGCCCGATGGGCGAGAGGAAGAGCCCCGCGAGGACGGTCACGGGACGCTCCTTTCCGAAGCGGTAGCCGGCGTAGGCTTGCTGCACGTACTTCCACAGCTCGGCGTTCGAAGCGTTCACGCCGGTCGTCCCGGGAGAGGTCGGCTCGCCGAGGTAGTACGTCGACGGCGTGTGGCCGACCTGCAAGGCCAGCCGGCCGATCACGTTCTCGTGATCCCATTGCGCGTCGAGCGCGACGTTCGACAACGTGAAGGTGTTGTGTCGATTGTCGAAGCCGCGGAAGTTCGTGATGCCGTTCGACGGGACGTTGAAGTTCCACTGGTAGAACGCTTCGACGTATCCCCCCAAGACGAGCGGCGGCGGCGACTCGGAGCCCCCGGACGCCGCGTCGTCGAGCGCACCCGCACCTTCGACGGGCGCCGCCGCGGCCGCCTGACCGCGCGCCATGCCCCCGAGGGTGAGCGCGACGAAGAAAATGGTAGCGGCAAGAACGAACGACACGCGCATGGGTTTCTCCGTGTCCCCCGTTCGTACCGGCCGGCGGATCGAATGGGCGTCAAGGTGCTCCCTTGCCGCATCAAGAAAAGATCAACGACGATCGCGGTTCATCCCCCAGAATGGGCGACGGCGAGTTCACTCGACCACCGCCCTCCCGCACCGAGGAAATCGACGATGCCGAAGCTACGCGTCCACACGTTCGCCGTCTCGCTCGACGGCTACGGAGCCGGTCCCGACCAGAGCCTCGAGGCGCCCCTCGGCGTGGGCGGCCAAGCGATGCACCAGTGGTTCTTCCCCACGCGCACGTTCCAACGCATGTTCGGGAAGGGCGAAGGTACGACCGGGATCGACGACGCCTTCGCCGCGCGCGGCTTCGAGAACGTCGGCGCGTGGATCATGGGGCGCAACATGTTCGGCCCCGTGCGCGGACCGTGGCCCGACGAATCTTGGCGCGGCTGGTGGGGCGACAATCCCCCCTACCACGTGCCCGCCTTCGTCCTCACCCATCACGCGCGCCCGCCGCTCACGATGGAGGGCGGCACGGTCTTCCACTTCGTCACGGGCGGCATCGAAGAGGCCCTCGCGCGCGCCAAGGAGGCCGCCGGCCCGCGCGACGTGCGCGTCGGCGGCGGCGTCGCGACGATCCGGCAGTACCTGATGGCGGGCCTGATCGACGAGATGCACGTCACCGTGTCCCCCGTTCTGCTCGGCCGAGGCGAGCCGCTCTTCGCCGGCATCGATCTGCCCCGGCTCGGCTACGAAGTGACCGAGCACGTTCCGTCGGAGAAGACCACGCACGTCGTCTTCTCGAAGCGCATCACGAACCCATGACCTGGATCCGCGGCGCCGCGAGCCGGATACCGTGCTCCGCGAGCAGCGCGAGCGCCCGCGTCTGGTAGGCGTCGCCGATGCCGAATTGGCTGCCGTAGTCCGAGACGAAGTTGACCATCTTGATGGCGATCCACGACTCCGTCGTCTCGATGAGCAGCGGCACGGGCCGCGGATCGCTCATCACGCCCTTCGTCTCCAACGCGGCCTGGAGGAGCAGCCGCTTCACGAGGGCGACGTCCGCGTCGAGCGGCACGCGAAACAGGTGCGAGCGCACGAACGGCCGCTCGCGCCCCGAGAAATTCGAGACGAGCCCCTGCGCCATCGTCTTGTTGGGGATCGTGACGAGCTCTTCGCCGATGGCGAGGAGCAGCGTCGCGCGCCACGACACCTCGAGGACTTGGCCGTTGATGCGATCCGAGCCGGTGCGCACCTCGACCCAATCGCCCAAGCGGAACGGGCGATCGAGCTGGAGCGAAATGCCGGCGAAGAGCTGCCCCAAGGTGTCTTGGAGCGCCAGACCCAGCACCACCGAGACGACGGCCGACGTCGCCAAGAGCGACGTCACCTCGATGAGGAACACCGTGTGGAGCAGCACGCCGAAGAGCACGGCCGACGCCACGAGCGAGAAGATGTCCACGAGCAAGAGCGGCACGCCCTCCCGCTCGCTGTTCGCGAAGAGCCACTCGAGGACGAACACGCGCGCGACGCGCAGGCCGGTGTGCAGCCACGTCACGATCGCCGCGAAGCCGACGCCGATCACGAGCCAGCTCGGCGCGTCGAGCTTCACGAGCGCCTGAACACAGAGCCAGAGCACGCCGCCGACCCCCAACGAGTTGCGGAGCGCCCGGAGCTGCGACGCCAAGAGCCGCTGCCGCGACGCGTTCCATCGGCGGCGCATCACGGCTTCGACGAGCCACGCCACACCCGACATCACGACGATGACGAGCATCACCTGCCAGCGCGTAAGCTCGAGGATTCGGGTCAGGAGCGAGGGACCGAGGAGCACGATCGCATCTTACCAGGCCGGAACGGCGGTGCGTGCGACGGCGAACCTCGACCTCTCACCGCCGGCTCTTCTTGGCTTTCTCGCCCGGCGGAGGAGCGTCCGACACGGCGCGCTCGATCCCGTCGAGCGCACGACGCAGGCGCGCGAGGGCCTCGGCACGCGCGTCCGCGCCGGCCAGGTTCTCCATGTGCAGGGCAAGCGTCGATCGGTCGCGCGGCGCGACGAGCACGCGCACTTGCAGGAGCCCCTCCGGAACACGACGCCGGTAGTGCGAGCCCGCGACGAACGTCGTCACGTCGGAGGTCTTGGACTTCAGCGCGGCCTTGCCGCCGAGCCACTTCTGTCCCGCCGCGCTCACGACGAATGCCCAAAGCACCTCGGGCGCCACGGCGAGCGTCCTTCGCGCGCCCGCCACGTAGTCCCCACGCGCCGTTTCGCCCTTCTCTCGTGGCGCCGCGAGCGATCGGACGGAGGCGTCGCGCTCGAGCGTCACCCGCAACGTCTCGTTCCCTTCGAGCCCCGCTGCCTCACGATGGCTCCGTCGGAGCGGGAGGCAGGGACCATGGCCCATCGAGGCGATGGTGCTCCGGTACGTGTAGCCGTTCAACGTGACCTTCACGGGCACGCGCACCTTGCCGAAAATCGACCTCGGATCGAACGGGATGGGGACGAAGCACATCGAACCGTCCCTTTCGATGGTGGTCGTAAATGTCTTTTTCATCGCGACCTTTCGCGCACGAACGTGACGTCCGAACCGAGCTTACCTTCGATGCGCGGATGGCAGCGACGGCAGAATGGAGTACCCTTCGGGAGCTGAGGCACGACGCCGACCGGACGACGCATGCATCGACGAACGAAAACCGCCGCCTTCGTCACGAGCACGCTCTCTGCCGCAGGCCTCTTCGTCGCATGCACGACGGAGAGCGCCGAGCACGCGAGCCTGGAGATGAACCAGGACAGCGAACCGTCCGTCCGCGAGGAGAACTGGGAAAGCGGGAAGAATTGGGACGAAGCCGAGGCGCTCTTCCGCTCGGATCCTCGCTGGCTCGGCTCCGACGTGTCGTACTCGATCGATCTCGACGACGGACGCATCTTTTGGCTCTTCGGTGACACGTTCGTCGCGACCTCGTCCGCGAACGTGCGACGCGAATCGACGATGGTGAGGAGCACGGTCGCGGTGCAAACGGGGCGCGATCCGTCGAAGGCGTCCATCGCGTTCGCGTGGCGCGAAGACGGCAGCGCGCCGGCGGCGTTCTTCGAAGGAGACGGCGAGAACTGGTACTGGCCGCAGCACGGGGCGCGGCTCGGCGGCGATCGGCTCGTCGTGTTCCTCGACGAGATCCGGCCGACGCCGGGTCAAGGGCTCGGCTTCGAGGAGGCGGGCTGGGCGTTGGTCCGCTTCGACGGCACGAAGGGCGCGCCGGCGACCTGGCCGCACGTCCGGCTGACCGCTCCGGCGTCGCGCATCCGCGCGGTCGTCGGAACCGCGGTGGTCCGCCGCGACGGCTACCTCATCGCCTTCGCACACGCCATCGAGAACGGCCGCGCGGGCTTCGTCGCACGTTTTCGCGAAGACGATCTCGCCGCGGGCGTCGTCGCCCCGGAGTGGTGGACCGGCTCCGAACGTGGTTGGCTCCCGGAGGCGTCGTTCGAGGGGCTGCCAGAAGCCGTCATGGACGACCTGGGCAGCGAATGCTCGGTGCACTTCGACGCCGGCACGAAGCGGTGGATCCACGTCGCGAGCCGCGGCTTCGGCGCGACGACGATCGCGGTGAGGACCGCGCCGGCGCTCGAAGGACCGTGGTCGGATCCCGTCGACGTCTTCACGCCGGTCGAGTCGCGCGCCGAATCGCGCGACCCGAACACGCTCGTCTACGCCGCCAAAGCACACCCCGAGCTGCTCGGCGCCTCTGGCGGTCTCGTCCTGACATATGCCACCAACAGCACGAACCTCTCCGATCTCCTCGGCTCCGCGGGCGCCGATCTGTATTGGCCGCGCGTGGTACGGCTTCGGCTGCCTTGATCCATTGGCCTTGATTTCGGGTCGGGCCCCAAGGACGACGCAGGGCAGGTCTACATCGCCGGCTACCAAGCCATCCATTCGTTCGCGAGATGTCGTTCGCCGTGAACGACGCGAACGAGATCTTCACCGTCGACAGCAACACGTGCCGGATCCGAAAGGTGTCGGCCGGAGCGGTGGTGACCGTGATCGCGGGCAAGCCGGCCGCCGATCAGGGCGTGTGCAACATCGGGTCGGCCTACGGCGACGACACCGACGGCCACCTCACGATGCCGCAGGCCGGCTCGCTCGGCTGGGATCCGACGGGGACCAAGCTCCTCTTGTCGGGCGCGACGAAGATCGTCGACGTGAGCGAGCGCGCCGACGGTCGCTCGAAGGGCGACTTGCTCCACGCGTTCGACGAGACCGTCGGAAACGAATCGTTCGCCGCCACGAAGGACGCGCTCTACGTCGTCGACCGCGCGAACCACGACGTGAAGAAGCTGGCGTTCTAGCGAGCTGCCGAGGGGTGACCCCTCGCCCAGACCTCGCACCTCGACGCACGCGAACCACGGCAATTTACGGCAATTTTGCGCGAAATACCGTGCGCGAAGGGCACTCCGGAGGGGTCGTTCGTGGACCCGTTCGAGGATACAATGGCCGCATGGCGCGACCGGCGGATGACGAGCAAGCGCGCATCGCGACGACGCTCGTGGACGAGGGCGAAGGCTTCGCGAGCACGCACGTCGCCGAGGTGACGGGCTCGCCGCGAACGAACACCGCCTCGGGGGTGCGGGGCGAGCTCGTGGACTCCAGCGCCGGGCCGTCGAGCCTCGGGGCCGTGGAGGCCGCGCCGCCCGTCGTCGCCGGAAGGTACGAGCTGCTCGGCATGCTGGGCGGCGGCGCGATGGGCACCGTCTACCGGGTGCGCGATCGCGAGCTCGACGAGATCATCGCGCTCAAGATCCTCCGCCGCGAGCTCGCGCACCACCCCGAGATGCTCGAGCGCTTCCGCCGCGAGGTGAAGCTCGCGCGGCGCGTGACGCACAGGAACGTCGCGCGCACCTTCGACATCGGCGAGCACGGCGGCGATCGCTTCCTCACAATGGAACTCATCCGCGGCGAGGCGCTCGGCGATCTCGTCGCGCGCCGCGGTCGGCTCTCGATCCCCGAGGTGCTGGCGATCGGGTACGACGTCTGCTCCGGCCTGTCCGCGGCTCATTCGGCCGGCGTCCTCCACCGGGATTTGAAGCCCGACAACGTCGTGCTCACCGAGGACGGACGCGCCGTCATCACGGACTTCGGCATCGCCCGCGCCTCGGCCGACATCGACACCAACCGCACCGGCACGGGCATCGTGGGGACGCCCGCCTACATGGCGCCGGAGCAGGTCGAAGGCAAAGCCGACATCGACGCGCGCGCGGATCTCTACGCGTTCGGGATCATGCTCTACGAGCTGCTCTCGGGGCAGATGCCTTGGGCCGGCGACACCGTCATCGCCGTGGCGACGGCGCGGCTCGTCCGCCCGCCGCCCGATCTGCGCCACGTCGCGAGCGACGTCCCGGACGAGCTCGCGGCGTTCGTCCTGCGCCTCATGGGCCGGATCTGCGCCACGCCGCGAGCGACGTCCCGGACGAGCTCGCGGCGTACGTCCTGCGCCTCATGGCGACGAAGCGCGACGATCGGTTCGCGAACGCCGACGAGGCCGCCCAAGCGCTCGACGATCTCGCCGAGATCGTCCACGGCGCCTCGTCGCGCCGCTCGGTGCGCCTCCCCGGCATCGCCGCGGAGAAATGCGTCGACGCGGGCGCCAAGGCCGCGCGCACGGTGGCGGTGCTCCCGATCGTCAACCGCGGCGCGACCGACGACGAATACATCGCGCAGACCGTGGGTGAAGATCTCCTCGATCTGCTCAGCGTCGTCCCGAACCTCCGCGTGCTGCCCCGCGGCCACACGATGCGCTTCGTCGATCCGGGGCGCGACGTGCGGACGATCGGGCGCGAGCTCGGCGTCGACGTGGTCGTCGATGCGTCGCTCCGCCGCGTCGGCGACGTGCTCCGCTTCACGTTTCGCCTGGTGACGGTCGAAGACGGCTTCCAGCTCTGGGCCCACCGCTTCGACGGCCCGGTCACCGCGGTCCTCTCCGTCGCCGACAAGGCGTCGTCGGCCATCGCGCGCGCGCTCACGACCGAGCGCACCGCCGAGGATCGCCGTGGGACGTCGGACGCCGTCGCCCAAGAGCTCTACCTCCGCGGACGCTACCTCCTGCACCGCGGCTGGTTCGAGACCTCGCGCGAAGCCGTCGGGCTCTTGCGCGACGCGTACGAAAGGGCGCCGTCGGACGCGCGCATCGGCGGCACGTACGCGCTCGCGATCGCGCGGTCGATCGCCCGCGCGCCGGATCCGAAGGCAGCGGAGCGCACGGCCCGCCAGGTCGCCGAGAAGGCGCTCGCGATCGACGCGGCGCAACCCGAGGCCCGCGTCGCGCTCGGCATCCTCCACCTCGGGGCCGCCGAAGCGACCACGGCCGTCCGCGAGCTGCAGCGCGCGCTTTCGGTCGCGCCGAACCTCGTCGACGGGCTCGACGCGCTCGGGCGCCTGCTCATCGAGGTCGGACGAACCGAGCACGGCATCGCGATGCTCGAGCGCGCGCTGGCGATCGATCCGGACGTCTCGCACGCACGCCACGCGATGGCGCGCGTGGCCGCGTTGCTCGGCGATCGCGACGGCTTCGAGCGGACCATGGGACCGTTGCCCGCGCACCCCGGCGACGTCGCGGCCCACACGCTGACGCGCGGACGCGTGCTCCTCTGGTACGGCGACGTGGAGGGCACGCGCGCCCTGGCCGCCGAGATCCCGTCCCTTCCGCTACCGAGCTACGCGCGCTACCTCGTCGACGGGCTGCTCCGCATCTCGTCGTCCAAGACGCTCGCGCCGGCCGACGCCGCGAGCCTCGCCGAGGCGTTGCCCCTCGATCCGCGCCTGCCGGCCCGGCAGCTCTCGTTCAACGCGCAGCTCCGCACCGAGCTCAAGACGGCGTCGGGTGATCGGCAAGGCGCGCTCGACGATCTCCGGTTCGCCGACGGCGAGGGCTTGCTCGATCGGCTCTGGCTCGATCGCTGCCCGTTGCTCGTCGATCTCTGCGGCTACCCCGATTTCCTCCACGTCCGCGCGAACGTCGAACGACGCGCGGCCCGCGTGGCCGAGAGGTTCGACGAGGGCGTCTGACGGCGCGTCGATCGACGGCCCGACCCCAACGCTACGATCCCACCCCAGGGGACGAGGGCACGTCGCGTGCGACGACGGGTGACATCCCGGGATCCCTCGCCCCTCTCCGAGCTGAAAAAAGGTCGCAAAATGCCGCATTTTCCGAGCGGCGGCGGCGAGCCACTCCAAATACGACCCGGCCGGTCGAAAAAAAGGATGGGCGATGTCGGCCTCGCCCACACTCGTTCGTCTTCCCTACGAACCTGCCGACCGAACCGGGGCGATCGCGGCCGAGCGCGACCGTTCCACACCGAAAGGAACCGAGCCATGCGCGTGATGGTCATCGTCAAAGCCACGAAGAACTCCGAAACCGGCGCCCTCCCGAGCGAGAAGCTCCTCGCGGAGATGGGGAAATTCAACGAAGAGCTCGTGAAGGCCGGCATCATGCAGGCCGGCGAGGGGCTGCACCCGAGCAGCAAAGGCAAGCGCGTGCGCTTCTCGGGCGGCAAGAAGACCGTCATCGACGGCCCCTTCACCGAGACGAAGGATCTCATCGCCGGCTTCTGGCTCTGGCAGGTGAAGTCGATCGAGGAGGCCGTCGAATGGGCGCGTCGCTGCCCCGATCCGATGCCCGGCGAAGACGCCGAGCTCGAAATCCGACCGATCTTCGAAGCCGAGGATTTCGGCCAAGAATTCACGCCGGAGCTGCGCGCGCAGGAAGACCGGCTCCGCGCGGAAATCGATCGGCAACGCAAGGCCTGAGGCAAGGCGCGAAGTCCGCCGGAACGGTCCCCTCCACACATCCCGAAGGAACGACGTCTTCGTCGAAGGAGCGCAGTCATGACGCTTTCACGCGCAAAAATTTACACCCACCTCTGGTACGCGACCGAAGCCGAAGAGGCCGCGAAGTTCTACGCGTCCATCTTCCCGAACTCGCGGGTCGAGCACGTCACGTCGCTGCTCAGCGAGTCGCCGAGCGGACCGCCCGGCTCGGTGAAGGTCGTGGACTTCACGCTCTTCGGGCAGCGCTTCCAAGCCATCAGCGCGGGCCCGCACGACACGTTCAACGACGCCATCTCCCTCGTCGTCGCGTGCGAGGACCAAGCGGAGCTCGATCGCTACTGGAACGCGATCGTCGAGGGCGGAGGCAAGCCCCAGGCGTGCGGTTGGATCATCGACCGGTTCGGCCTGCGATGGCAGATCGTCCCGGCGGCGCTCGACGACATGATGCGCGACGCCGATCCCGCCCGATCGAAGAAGGTGTCGGACGCCTTCTTGAAGATGGTCAAACTCGACATCGCCGAGCTCGAGAAAGCCTACCGTTCGTGAGCCCGTGACGCGCGCGACGACCGCGTTCGGCGAGCACCTCGCGTGTCTCACATGGTCATGTGATGCTCCGCGCGCTCGCCGCACGCGACACTCGAAGCAATGCGCATCCATCGATCCCTCGCCGTCATCGCAACCGTTCTGGCCTCGTCCCTCCCTGCCGTCATCGTCGCGTGCTCGAGCGACGATCCCGCCGCGCCGGCGGCGCCGACCCCGTCCGGCACGTACCGCGGGCTCCTCACGGGCCCGAAAGAGTCGGGCGTCCTCGACATCGTCATCGGCCCCGCCACGACGACGCCGACGTCCTTGCGACCGCTCGCCGAAGGCAACGGCACCACGGTGAGCGGCACGATCACGTGGATCGTCGACGGCAAGAAGGTCTCCTTGTCCGGCAGCTACGATCCCGCGACGGGCACGCTCTCGCTCTCCGGCACGTCGGCGTCGGGCGGGACCTACAGCCTCACCGGCACGTCGTCGGACAGCGGCTTCGACGGCTCCTATTCGGGACCGAACGGCTCGGGGCAATTCTCGCTCGCCGAGGCGTCCGTCGCCGGAGAAGCGAGCCTCTACTGCGGGACCGCGTTCGACTCCGCCGCCAAACCCGTCGCGGTCTGGAACTTCGTGCTCGACGCGAACGGCCGCGCGACCGGCGCCCAATGCTCCGACGAGCGATGCGGCGTGCTCGTCGGAAAGCTCGAAGGGACGAAGCTCACGCTCTCCGCACCGAACGACAAGGTCGGAAAAATCGAAGGCACGGTCGAGAACGGAAAGGCGAGCGGGACGTGGACGTCCAGCTCCGAGACCGGCACGTGGTCGGGCAGCACGGAGGCATGCCGCCCCGCGGAGTCCATCGACCCGAGCGACGCCGGGAGCGATGCCGGCGACGAGGACACGGGGACCGACGCCAGCGACGACGCGTCGAGCGAAGACGCCGGCCCGAAGACCGCCGACACCTTGCTCACCTCCGTCAACGAGCCGGTGTCGCTCGCGCTCGACGGAAACCACCTCTACTGGCTCGCCGGGGCCGACGCCACGATCGAACGCTGCGCGCTGCCGGACTGCAGCTCGTCGTCGCCGCTCGTCACGTCCATCTCGGTCTCGAGCGGCGTCGCGGCCGCGAAGGGAAAGGTCTACTGGACGCACGATTTCCGCTACGTCGCGAGCTGCGCCGATCCCGGCTCCGGGACGTGCACGGGGACCACGTTCGCCGACCTCGGAGAGTCGGGCGACGTCAAATACCCGGCGCACCTGATCGTGGCGAACGATCGCTTGTACTGGATCGCGGAGAGCGGCTCGGCGCGCCTCGTCCAAACGTGCCCGCTCGCGGGGTGCTCGGACGGATACCCGAAGACGATCTTCAAGAGCGAATCGGGTAGCCCCTTGTACAGCCTCCCCGTCGCGGGGCTCGCCGTGAGCGCGAGCGACGTCTACGTGAGCGTCTTCACGGGGGGCATTTTCCGCATCGCCCTCACCGGCCCGGAGGCCGCCGACGCCGCGAGCATCACGCAGCTCCAGCCGAGCGCATACGGGACCTCGGAGCTCGACCTCGACGGGACCACGCTGCGTTGGGGCCTGTCGGGCGATGGGAAGATCCAGCAATGCACGGCCCCCGCGTGCACCAACGTGACGGACTTCGTCGTCGGGCACGACGGGCCCGTCGGGACGCGCTCGACGTCGGCCGACGTGTACGGCATCGACCGCGGGACCGCCAAACAGGGCGGCGGCACGAACCCCAAGACCGGCAAGATCTGGCACGTGCACAAGTAGCGTAGGGCCACGCGCGCTCGCCGGCGCACGACGCTCCGGCGAGCCGCGGCGGCGCGAGGGACCACCTTCGACGGCGAGGCGAGATCGCTTCCGCGGCGAGGCCGAGGGCCGGATGCGAGGGCCGTCCGACGCAACCGACGACGACGCTCGAACTGGATCGTCCATCCCCCGTCCGAGGACATGAGGATCCGTGAGCCGGCGCGCGTCGCGTGCTGCGAACCTCAGATTTTCGATGGATATCTCCGAGACTTACGCTTCGTCGGAGCCCCGTCGCGCGCGCGTTTCGACACGAAAATCCCGGTATTTCCACACTCCGTCGCACCTCGTCGTCCGCGACCGTGGTCCCGCGAGGATCCATTTCGATAGGACACGACGTGCTTGGCGCACCACGTGCTTTTCATCGTTCGGACGTGCCGGGGCACGGGTGTTCGACGGAGTCTCCCATGCAAGAGCGAACGAACCTGACGAAGGAGGGGACCGAGAAGGCGGCCGAATCGCCGACCGAATCCCCCGCCCTTCGGACGGCGACGATCGCTCTGCTCGCGTGCGGCATCGCCTCCGTGGTCTTCCTGGCGGGCTCGGCGGAGCGACGTCGCGACCTCTCCCGCGCGCCGTCCCCCGCGACCGCGACGACGTCGGAGCGCCCGACCGATCCGATCGTCGCCACCTCCCCGGCGATCGTCGCGACGCCGCCCGAAGCCTCGCCCCTCCCCTCGCCGCGGCGTCCGGCGCCGCCGTCGTCCCTCGCGGACGCGCTCGCGACGGGGACCGACTTCGAGAAGATCGCCGCGATCGACGCCGCCGTGAACGCGGGCGATCGGTCGGCGCTCGGGACGCTCGAGGCCGTCGATCTGAAGGATCAACCGGGCGCCGCGCCGAAGATCATCCATGGCCTGTCGGCGCTCGCGGCGAAGTCTTCGTCGAGCGATCGCAAGAGGGCCGCCGACACGCTGTCGACGTGGCTGAAGAGCGAAACGTCCCGCGAAGGCCGGGACGCGCAAGGGAACGTCGTCAACCTCGTCGAGGCGCTCGGCGAAGTCGAAGATCCCGGCTCGGTCGACGCGCTCGCCGATGCGCTCGACGAACGACGGCTCGGGCTCCCCGTCGAGACGCTCGCCGTGCAACAGCTCGAGACCCTCGGAGATCGGCGCGCGGAGAGCTCCGTCGCCCGGTTCATGGACCGCCTGCAAGGCATGGCGCCCTCCGAAGACGCCTTCGACGAACAACTCCGCCGCGAAGCCATCGCGGCGGCGCAAGCCTTCCTTCGGATCCTGCCTCGATGACGCCGTCCCTCGGTGAGAAGGAGTCGCCCATGAAACCCTCACGTCGTTCCGTCCACGCGCTGCTCGCGCTCGTCCTCCCCGCCGCCGGGATCGCTTGCTCGGCGCCGCCGGAGAGCCTCGGACAGTCGACCGACGACCTCTCGGCGCCGACGTGCGATCCCTCACTGGCGAACGGCGCCGTCCCCGCGGCGCACCGCGCGATGCTCGACACGATCGCCTTCACGGAAGGCACGGCCGGCTCGTGCGGGCAGGATGGCTACAACACGGGGTTCGCGTACAACTGTTTCACCAACTGCAACGGGCACCCCCATATCGTGTGGAAGGCGGGCGGATTCCCGTCGAGCGCCGCCGGTCGTTATCAATTCTTGGATTTCACCTGGGACGAATTCGGATATCCGTCGTTCAGTCCCAAATACCAAGACATCGCCGCCATCCGGCTGATTCAGGACAAGCGTCAGGTCTATCTCCCGTCGGATCGTGCGCTCACCGCGACCGAGTTCTCGAACGCGATGAGCAAGCTCTCCTACGAGTGGGCCTCGCTTCCTCCGTTTCGATACGCCGGTCAAGGGCAACACTCGGCCGCGGAGGTCCGTGCGAAATATTGCAGCTTCGCGGGCTGCGACGGCCAGCAGGGCGGATCGAACGGCGGTGGATCGAACAACGGCGGATCGAGCGACGACGCCTGCGCCGTCGGCGACGACAAGCGCCTGCACTGCGGAAACAAACCCGCCGCTCCGATCTACGACTCGCCGGGGTTCACCACGATCGTCGACCGCCTGCGCACGACGACGAGCTGGTTCGACTGCTGGAGCACGGGCGAGCTCCACGGCGGCGGCAACAAGACCTGGTACCACACGGTCGGCGACGACAACAAACGTTGGGGCTGGGTGCCCGCCGCGGAGATGAAGACGACGAGCGAGTTCGACGCCGACCCGACCTCGCGCGGGCTGCCCGAGTGCCAATAGCCGAACGCGCGGCGGCCGAACGTGCGGCGGCGCGCGTCACGCCCGGAGCGTGCGGAGCGCCTCCGTCCACCGATGGAGCTCGTCGAGCACCGTCGTCGCGGAGTCGTCGTGCGTCTTCTCGCTGCGGAACGAGCCGTCCTCGGCGAGGTGCTTGGCGACGAACGGGATCGTGACGGCTTCGGGGAGCGGGACGATCTTCAAGGTCGTCAGCGTGAGCTTGAGCGCCTGCTGCGAGCGCACGCCGCCCGAGATGCCGCCATAGCTGACGAGGCCCGCGGGCTTGTACGCCCACTCCGAGAAGAGGTAGTCGAGCGCGTTGATCAGCGCCGGCGGCGGGCTGTAGTTGTACTCGGGGATGACGAACGCGAAGGCGTCGGCCGACGCGACGCGCGCGCTCCATCGCTTCGTGTGCTCGTGCTGGTAGCGCTTGAGCCGCGGGTGCTCGGGCTCGTCGAGCAACGGCAGGCCGACCTCTTTCAAGTCGACGAGCTCGACGTCGAACTTTCCGTGCGACTTCGCGCGCTCGAAAAACCAATTCCCGACGGGGAGCCCGACGCGTCCGGGACGCGTGCTCGCGATGACCACCTGAAGTTTCGCCATGGAAGAATCGTCTCCTGATTCGGTTCGCGGTTATGGGCTTCGCGTCTCGAAGCGCGAGGCCTTCGCCCTTCGATGCCCGGACGATCTTTAAGGTCGCGGGCCGCCGAACACCAGCCGTGAATCGTCTATCGAACGACGAAATCGAGCCACGCGGCCCCGACGACGAGGCCGAACACGCCGACGGGCAGGCCGACCTTCAGGAAATCGGTGAACGAGATCGTACAGCTCCCCTTGGCGCGCTCGACCACGATGACCGTGGCCATCGATCCCGTCAGCGTCAAATTGCCGGCGAGCGTCGACGCCATCGCGAGCGTCAGCCAATGGCGTGGCGCATCCGGCCCCGGTAGGACGAAGGACTTGAGCAACATGACCGCCGGGACGTTGCTGACGAGGTTCGACACGACCGCGACCATCGCCGTCCACCCCCACACGCCCCCGGAGCGGATCGGCGCGAGGGCGCGGACCAGGTGCTCGGCGAGCCCCACCTTCTCGACGCCCTCGACGACGACGAAGAGCCCGGCGAAGAGGACGAGCAGCGTCCAATCCACGCTCATGAAGAGCCGACGCGAATCGACCGCCCGCGAGACGAGCATGACCGACGCCCCCACGAGCGCCGCCACCGCGGGCGACACGCCCGCGAGGAAAGCGACGAGGACCCCCGCCGTCACGAGGCCGCTCTTCCAGACCCAGCGGCGGTAGACGCGACGCCGGCGCGGCGGTTCGGTCGGGCCGACGAACGTGACGTCGAGCTCGCGGCGGTGGATCGTCCGGATCAAGAGCACGTTCGCCGCCAGCACGATCGCCGCGACCGGAGAGAGCGCCGCGGCGAACTTCGCGTAGTGGATGCCGGAGAGCGATCCGATGAGGATGTTCTGCGGATTGCCGGTGATCGTGGCGACGCTCCCGATGTTCGACGACGTCGCGAGCGCGAGCAGGTAGGGGCGTGCGTTGCGGTTCGACGCCTGCGCGATGCGGAGGACCAACGGCGTGAACGCGATGCACACGACGTCGTTGATCAAGAACGCCGAGAGCACCGCCGAGACGACCGAGACGACCACGAGCAGGGCGGTCGGCGTGCGCGCGCGCCGCGTGACCCAATCTCCGACGAGCGCGAACACGCCGGAGAGCTCGAGCCCGGCGGTGACGATCATCATCCCGAAGAGGAGGCCCAACGTCGCGCCGTCGATCGAGGCGCGGGCCTCGTCGAGGGTCAAGACGCGCGCGGCGAGCAGCGCGACGGCGCCGATGACGGCCGCGGCGACGCGATCCGTGCGAAGGCCCGGCACGCGGCCGAGCGAGAAGGCCAGGTACGTGCACGCGAGGACGACGGCGACGAAGACCAATGGCCTGCCCTCCTAGCGCACGGAGAGGGCCGAATCGAAGGATTTCGCGCCGTCCGTCCGTCCGCGAGCGGGGCTACCGGCCGATCCGCGAACCGACGCCGACGAAGATCTCGCGCCCGGGCTCGGGGAACGAATAGCGGCTCTCGACGTTCGCGTCGGTGAGGTTCGTCGCGCGGATCCACGCCCGAAGGAGCGGATGGAAGGCCCAGTCGACGCGCGCGTCGAACGCGCGGAACGAGCCGAGCTCGCCCCAGAGGAGCGTGTCGGGGTTCTGGAAGTCTTGGGGCCCCGTGTGCCGCAAGATGCCCGTGATCGAGAGCGTCGGCCACGGGATCACCGTCGCCATGACGAGCCCCTTCTGCGACGGCCGATAGGCCACGGGCGCGTCGAGGCCTTCGCCGGTCCGCGCGTGCAGGAGCATGAACCCGGCCGACAGATCGAGCCACTCCTTCGGCGACCATCCGATCTCGGCCTCCGCGCCGTAGAACCGACCGCGGGAGGCGTTCTGCATCTGGTCCGTCTGCGGATCGACGAGCACGGCCACGATGAGATCGCGCAGCTCCGAGTCGAAGAGGCCACATGCAACCCGCAGGTTGCGCTTTACTTTGTAGACGGCGTCGAGCGCGAAGTTCCACGCGCGCTCGGGGCGGAGGAGCGGGTTCGGCTCGCGGCCGCCGAAGACGGTGCTGAAACGCTCGCGGAGCGTCGGGAAGCGCGTGCGCGAGGCGGCGCTCGCCGACACGGTCCACGACGACGACGGCACGAACGAGAGCGTGGCCATCGGGCCGAAGCCCGTCGCGATCTTCGGCGTCGGACCGGACGGCGGGGCATCCGGGATCTCGCCGTCGATCTGGAGGCCCATCGACGCGCGCAGCCACGACGGCACGACGTCGAGCTCGCCCTGGGCCGACGCCGTCAGGATGTTCGTCGACACGCGCACCGTCGGGGCGCCGCGATCGGCGACGCTCGCGTGGATGTCGTGCTTGAGGCCGGACCACGTCCGAACCCGGAGGTAGCGCGACGCGCCGACGGGCGCCTGGTAGGTCGTGCGGACCAAGCCGCCGACGGCGGTGTCGTCGTAGATGCTGTGGAAGGCCTTCGGGAGCCTCTGCGTCGCGTAGCGCGCGTCGTCGTACGCGTCGAGCGTGTTCGAGAAGAGGCTCCCGTAGACGAGCTCCTCGGTCTGCCATCGCGAACCCCGGTAGGCGTGCGCGATGCCGACGTTCGACGACGACCAATCCGTCCAGCGCCAATAGCGCACGGTGAAATCGCGCGTGCTCGGGGGGACGCCGAACTCGCCGCCGAAGCGCGACACGCTCAGCGTCAAGCGATGCTCGTCCGACAAATCGAGCGTCCACTTCGAGGCGAAGCTGCCGAGCCGCCGGTCCGAGTTGTTCCTCCGCCCTCCGTCTTCGTTCGGCAGCGGCGTGAAGCTCTGCGAGAGCGGCACGTAGCGGACGCCCTGGAGCCCCGCGCCGACGATGCCCGCGACCGGACCGGCCTTCGCGCTGCCGACGACGTTCGCGCGGGTCGCGCGCCACGGCGAAGACTCGGACGATGCGCGGAGCGACGGTTCGTCCGTCGGATCGCGCGTCACGATGCTGACGGCGCCGCCGAGCCCGTTGGGGCCGTAGAGCATCGTGCCCGCGCCCTTCACGACGGTCACGCGCTCGACCATGTCGATGGGCAGCTTGGCGAGATCGAGCTGCCCGTCGTAAGGGACGTAGACCGGCACGCCGTCGACGAAGATCGCGAGCTGACGCTGGTCGAACCCGCGGAGCGTCAGGATGCGTTCGCCGCGCGAGCCGCCGTTGGCGTACACCGAGGGGAGCCGCTCGAGCGTCTCGCCGACCGTCCACGCGCCGAAGCGCTCGATCTTCTTCTCGTCCACCACGTCGACGAGCACGCCGCGATCGTCGCGCGGGGCCCCGCGGACGACGATCTCCGTGGGCTCGGTCGCCTCCGAGCGACGGGGATCGACCTTGCGTTCGCCCTCGACGCGAGGACCGGAGGCGTCGGACGTTCGCGGATCGCCCGACGCGTCCGACGTGGGATCGGCTCCGCGGGCGAGCGACGGCGCGAGGAGCAGGGCCGCCGCGAAGCCCCATGCGCCGCGCCTCATCCGCCGCCGGGCGCACCTTCCGTCGCGTCGATGGCGATCATCTTCGCGACGTCGTGGACGTTGTAGCAGCCGGGCAACCCGAGCGCGTCGTCCCAGACGAGCGTGCGCGTCTTCGGGACGATGTAGCCCTTGCCGAGCTGATCACCGGTGACGTTCTTCTTGCACTTGTCCTTCGACGAAGGGCGAAAGCCGTCGTCGCCTTCGAAGTCGAAGGACAGCTTCGTGACGTCTCCCGCGAGCTTGCCTTGCGCCCACACGGTCGCGAGCGGAACGACGCTCGTGTCCTTGTAGGTCTGCGAAGGCAGCGCCGCGACGTCGACGGTCGCCGTGTCC
>JBGAHN010000071.1:0-27570 GCA_044226145.1 Labilithrix sp.
TGGTCCGAATGCAGCGTCTCGCGAGTGATTTCACTCGCCGTCATCCCGACGTCGAGCTTCGTTGGGTGACGCTCGAGGAGAACCTGCTGCGTCAGCGTGTGACGATCGACGTCGCTCTTCAGAGCGGGCAGTACGACGTCGTCATGGTCGGCAACTACGAGGTCCCCATCTGGGCCTCCCAAGGCTGGCTCGCGCCGCTCGACGATCTCGGCGCGGACTTCGATCGTGCCGATCTCCTCCCGGCGATCGACCGCGCGCTCTCGTACGACGGACACCTCTACGCCGCGCCGTTTTACGCCGAGAGCGCGCTGACGATGTACCGGCGGGATCTATTCGACGAGGCCGGGCTCGTGATGCCGGAGGCCCCGTCGTGGGACTTCGTCCGCGCCGCCGCGAAGAAGCTCACGAACCGCGGCCGTGACCGGTATGGCATCGCCCTGCGCGGCAAGGCCGGTTGGGGCGAGAACATGGCGGTGGTCTCCTCCATGGCGCACTCGTGGGGCGCGCGCTGGTTCGACATGGAGTGGCGCCCGCAGCTCTCCTCCCCGTTGTGGAGGGAGACGGTCGCGTCGTACGTCGAGCTGGCGCGCGATTGCGGGCCGCCGGGCGGTTCGACCAACGGGTTCAACGAGAACCTGGCGCTGTTTCAGTCGGGCGCGGCCGCGATGTGGATGGACGCCTCGGTGGCGGCGTCGTTCGTGACCGATCCGCGCCAATCGAAGGTGCACGATCGCGTGGGATTCGCGCTCTTTCCGTCGCGCGCCGGCCTCGACAACCACGGCAATTGGCTGTGGGCGTGGAGCTTCGTGATCCCCGCGGCCTCGAGCAACACCGACGCCGCGAAGCAGTTCATCGCGTGGGCGACGGGCCGGTCGTTCGTCCAGCTCGTGGCCGGCGAATCGGGCTGGGCCGACGCGCCGCCAGGCACCCGACGGTCGCTGTACGAGAGCCCCGCGTACCGAGAGGCCGCGCCTTTCGCGGACGTCGTCCTTCGGGCGATCGACGCCGCTCACACGGAACACCCTTCCGCGCAACCGGTGCCCTACGTCGGCGGTAACTTCGTGTCGATCCCGCCGTATCAGGGCATGGGCACGATGGTGGGACAACAGCTCTCGGCCGCGGTCGCGGGTCGGATCGACGCCGAGCGAGCCCTCGGCGTCGCGCAACGCATCGCAGAGCGCGAGATGAGGCGTGCTCGCTACCTGAACTGACGACGGAACGACGACGGAACAAGGATTGATGACAACGGCCGCACAACGGGGAATCGCCCGTCTCATGCTCTCCCCGGCGGTGGCGCTGCTGCTGGTGTGGATGGCGGTGCCACTCGTCCTGACGATTTGGTACTCGTTCCACGACTACCAATTGCTCATGCCACGCGGGCACGCCTTCGTCGGCTTCGACAACTACGTCTACTTCCTGTCCGATCCGGCGTTCTTTCAGGCCCTTTCGAACACGTTCGCGTTGGTGCTCGGCGTGCTCGTCATCACCGTGGTGGGCGGCGTCGGGCTCGCGCTCTTGCTCGACCAACCGATGTTCGGTCGGAGCATCGTGCGGCTCCTCGTGGTCTCGCCGTTCTTCGTGATGCCGACCGTGTCGGCCCTGGTCTGGAAGAACCTCTTCATGAACCCCGTCAACGGCCTCTTCGCGTGGATCGCCCACATCTTCGGGGCTCGGGCCATCGACTGGCTCGCCCAGGTGCCGCTGCTCTCGCTGACGATGATCGTCGCGTGGGGTTGGTTGCCCTTCGCGACGCTCATCTTGCTGACCGCGCTCCAGTCGCTCGATCGCGAGCAACGGGAGGCGGCCGAAATCGACGGCGCGGGCGTGCTCGCCCGCTTCTTCCACATCACACTCCCCCACCTCGCTCGCCCCGTCACCGTGGTCGTGCTGATCCAGACCATCTTTTTGTTGTCGCTCTTCGCCGAGATCTTGGTGACGACCAACGGCGGGCCGGGCGCAGAGAGCACGAACCTCGCGTTCCTCGTCTATGGGCAGGCGTTGCTCCGCTTCGACGTCGGCAGCGCGTCTGCCGGCGGCGTCGTCGCCGTCCTCGTCGCCAACGTGCTCGCCGTGGTGTTGATGCGCCTGGTGGGCCGGAACCTGGAGGCATGACGATGTCGGCGACGACGTCTCTACGACGCAAGATGGTCATGACGGCGATCGGTTGGACGGCGGCGCTGCTCGTGTTCTTCCCGATCCTGTGGACGCTGCTCACCTCGTTCAAGACCGAAAGCGCGGCGGTGTCCGCACCACCGCAATTCTTGTTCTTCGACTGGACCCTCGAAAATTACGACGAGGTGTGGGCGCGCACGGACTACCCACGCCATTTCCTCAACTCGGTGGTGGTCTCGCTCGGCGCGACGGTCCTCGGGCTCGTGGTCGCCGTCCCGGCGGCGTGGTCGATGGTGTTCGCTCCGACGCCCCGCGTGCGGCCGATCCTCATGTGGATGCTCTCCACCAAGATGCTCCCGTCGGTCGGCGTACTCGTGCCGGTCTATCTGATCGCCAGGTACCTCGGGGGGCTCGACACCCTTGTCGGGCTCATCGTCGTGCTGATGCTGGGCAACCTGCCGCTCGTCGTCTGGATGCTCTTCACGTACTTCAAGGAGATCCCACGCGACATCCTCGAAGCCGCGCGCATGGACGGGGCGACGACGGGAAAGGAATTGTTCTACGTGCTCGCGCCCATGGCCTCGCCGGGCATCGCCTCGACGTTGCTCCTCAACGGCATCCTCGCGTGGAACGAATCGTTCTGGACCTTGAACCTCACGGCCGGGAGCACCGGACCGCTCACGGCGTTCATCGCCTCGTTCTCGGCGCCCGAAGGCTTGTTCTACGCCAAGCTCTCGGCCGCCTCGACACTCGCCATCGCGCCGATCGTGGTCCTCGGTTGGCTGTCGCAGAAGCAGCTGGTGCGCGGGTTGACCTTCGGAGCCGTCAAATAGGAAAGGAAGTTCATTGGCCAGCATTGCGTTGCGCAATCTCTCCAAGAAGTTCGGTGAGCGCGCTGTCATCTCCGGAATCGACCTCGACATCTCCGACGGAGAGTTGATCGTCTTCGTCGGTCCATCGGGCTGTGGAAAGTCCACCTTGCTGCGGCTCATCGCCGGGCTCGAAGACGCCACCGGTGGCCGCCTCTGCATTGGCGATCGGGACGTGACACGGCTACCGCCCGCGCGGCGTGGGCTGTCGATGGTCTTTCAGTCGTATGCGCTCTACCCACACATGAGCGTACGCGACAACATCGCTTTTCCGCTCAAGATGGCCGGCGAGGGCAAGGCGGAGCGGGAGCGCAAGGTCGGAGAAGCCGCGCGCATGCTCAACCTGGAGAGCGTGCTCGATCGCAAGCCTCGCACGCTGTCCGGCGGACAGCGGCAGCGCGTGGCCATCGGTCGCGCCATCGTGCGCGAGCCCGAGGCGTTCTTGTTCGACGAGCCGCTTTCGAACCTCGACGCCGCGTTGCGGGTCAACATGCGGATGGAGATCGCGGCTCTCCATCGCCGGCTGAACGCGACGATGATCTACGTCACGCACGATCAGGTCGAGGCCATGACTCTGGCCGATCGCATCGTGGTGCTCAACCAAGGCAAGATCGAGCAGGTCGGCACGCCGTTGGAGCTGTATCACGAGCCGGCGACCCGCTTCGTCGGCGGCTTCATCGGCTCCCCGAGCATGAACTTCTTGGAGGGGGAGCACGCCGCCGCCTACGGCGCCGTCAGCGTGGGGATCAGGCCCGAGCACCTGACGCTGAAGGAAACCGACGGTTGCTGGCGCGGCAGCGTTCAGCTCGTCGAGCACCTCGCAGTGGAGACCTTCGTCCACGTGCGGGTCGACGGGCTCGAGACTCTGACCGTCCGCGTCCCGGGGGAATGCAGCGTACGACCGGACCAGGAGGTATGGCTCACGCCCGACAAGTGCAATGTGCATCGATTCGACTCGGCTGGCCGGGCGATAACCCCACGGAATCAAGGATGATCATTACTTTCGCAAACCTGCCCATCGAGAGCGTCATCTTCGACATGGACGGCACCATGTTCGACACGGAGCGCCTGCGTTTTCAGACCATCAAGCAGGCCGCGCAGGAGCTCACGGGGCGTCCGATGGAAGACCGTACGCTCATCGGCTCGTTGGGCCTCAGCGCACGCCGCGCGGAAGAACTCGCCAAGGAGCACTACGGAGAGAACTATCCGTACCGGGAGATTCGGCGCCGCGCTGACGAATTGGAGCTCGAGCACGTACGCAAGTCGGGCATGCCCATCAAGTCCGGGCTGAAGGAGGTGCTCGAGCGGCTGCGGCGCAGCGGTCTGACGATGGCGGTCGCGACGTCGAGCCGCCGAGCCATCGCGGAGGAGTACCTCATCACCGCCAACGTCATGAAGTACTTCGACATCACCGTGTGTGGCGACGACGTGCAGCGCGGCAAGCCGCACCCGGAGATTTTCTTGCGTGCGGCCGCGGAGTTGAGCCGCGATCCTGCGCGCTGCTTGATGGTCGAGGACTCGGAGAACGGCGTCCTGTCGGCGAGCCAGGCGGGCGGGCGGGTCATCCTGATCCGTGACATCAAGGCGCCGTCGCCCGAGACGGAAGCGCGTGCGCTCAAGGTCTATGACAGCATGCGTGAGTTCCTCGCCGACATCGCCGTGTGCGTGCCGAAGCTCGGCGTGCCCACGGTGACCGAGGCGTTTCCGCAGACGCAGAACCTGCTGCGGGTCGGCATCCACGGCTTCGGCGCGATGGGTGGCGGCTTTCTCACGCAGATATTCTCGCATTGGGACGGCTATACGAGGCCGCTCGAAATCATCGGGATCACGGGGGACAGGCTGCTGCGTGACGCGGTCAACGCCTTCGGCAAAATGAGCGTCCGCTACGGCAAGGTCGCCTTCGATCAGACCATCGAGAATCTGCGTCTGATCGGCCCAGACAACGAAGACGCGGTGCTCGCGATGTACCGAGATTCGCGCGTGATCGCGGTCACGCTGCCCGAGCAAGCGATCCCGTTGCAGGCGCCGTTGATCGCGCGAGGGCTGCTGTTTCGTTGGCGCCAGGGCGGCGGCCCGCTGCCGATCATCGTGGTGCTCAACAAGGTAGGGGGGGCCGAGTACGTCCGACGTCACGTCGAGAAAGTCCTCCTCGAGCTGAGCTCCGCGGAGGAGTGCGCGAGCGTGCTGGAGGGGGTGGAGTTCTGCGAGACGGTCGTCAGTCGCATCGTCACGCGGCTCGTGCGCGAGCGGTTGCTGCGGCAGCTCCACATCAAGTACGAAATCTTCAAGAAGAACCTGGCGGCGGTCCAGAAGCTCCGGGAGAGCTTGGAGGGGGCGCATGACGATGAGGAGTCGCCCGCCGAGATCGAGCATCGACTCAATACGCTACGGTTGGCCTCGGAGCCTGCGAGGGCGCTCCGTCATCTTCACCTCGTGCTGTTCCGCAGTGAGCCCGACATGGTGATGTTCGCTGCGAGCACGGACGTCGTCGTACGTAGCCTTCGGCAGGTGGCCGTCGTCGATGACATTGCTCAAATCCAGATCGTCAAGAATCAACTTTGGAACGGCGCGCACGCCATCCTCGCGTGGTACTCGGCGTTGCTTGGCTATCCCACCATCGGTCGCGGCATGGGCGACGAGCGCGTCGATACATTCGTGAGGCAAGTCATCGAAAACGAGATCAAGCCGGCTCTGGTGCGCGAGAGCCCGGAGCTCGGACCCATCATCAAGACGTTGATGCGACCGTTCATCGATAGCTGCCGACGATCGTTCAAGGACCCGTGCCAGCGCGTGGGACGAGATCCGTTGCGGAAGCTGCAGCGACGCGAGCGCATCCTCGGCAGCATCGCGCTCGCGAAGAAGCACGGCATCCCGACGCCGGGGTTGGAATACGCCATCGCCGTTGCGCTCCGCTACGCGCTGAGCGACGCTTCGGGCGACGACAAAGAGTGCGCCAGGATCCGTGACATCTATGCGAAAGACCCGCGGGTGTCCGCCGTCCTCACATACGACGGCCCCTACAACCACCAGCCGTACCAATGCCTCGATCCGGTCGCCGACGCCGCGCTCATCGAGGCCGTCTCGGAGCACTTCGCCAAGTTGGCGGAGCCGACGAGCGAACATTGGCGCTGGCCGCTGAAACTGAGCTGATGTACCGCGTGCTGTCGCGGCAGCGAAATATCAAAGCACGTCGAGCGGATAGCCGCCGTCGGCGCAGGTCTTCTGCGCGATGGCCTTGCGGAGCTCGTCGTCGTTGTCGTCGAACGCGGCCATCTCTTCTGCGAGGCGCTTCTTCGCGCTCGCGACGAACACGTTCGTGAGATCGATCTCGCGGCGCGCGCCCTCTTCGCCGCGTCGCTCGATGGCCCGCGTGGTCCGCGTCACGAGGCTCGCGATGGCGTAGAGGTCGATCGCGACGTTCGCCGCGCGCTTCTGTGTATACTGCATCTCGGCGATGTTCTTGCCGTGACGCCGCAAGACCTTGTCGACGGCTTTGGAGAGGTGCGACGCGTACTCCTCGAGGACCGCGGCCTCGCGCGCGACGAGCGGGTGGGCGCGCGAGAGCCGTTCGCGTCCGAGCGCGCTCCGCGCCTTGCGGATCGCGAACTCGCTGAGCAGGCCGAAGCCCTTGATGGGCTCGCGCATCGCCCGCGACACCTCCTCGAGCTCGCGCCCGGGGCCCTGCATGCCGGAGAGCGCGATGAAGCAACGCAGGATCTCGTTCGTGCCCTCGAACACCATCGGCGCGCGGGCGTCGCGGAGGAGGCGCTCGTACGGCTCGATCTTCGTGTAGCCGAGGCTGCCGGCGATCTGCTGGGCCTCGTTGGCGATCTTCCAGAGCGTCTCGGAGCCGAAGACCTTGCAGACGGCGCTCTCGACCGTGAAGTCCTCCTGCCCGGCGTCGGCGAGGCCCGTGGTGAGGTACGTCATGCTCTCGAGCGCGAAGAGCGACGCGGTCATGCGCGCGATTTTGTCGCGGATGAGGCCGAATTCGGAGATGGATCGGCCGAACGTCCGGCGCTCGCTCACGCGGTCGACGCTCATCTTGAGCAGCCGCTTCGACATGCCGATGCAGCCGCTCGCGAGCGACAGGCGCGCGTGCGTCAGCCCGTCCATCGCGACCTTGAAGCCGCGCCCCGGCTCGCCGAGGACGTGGCTCGCAGGGACGCGCACGTGGTCGAACTTCATGTGCGACACGCCGGCGGCGCGGATCCCCAAGGTCGGCTCGAGCGCGCCCGAGACCACGCCTTCGCCGCGTGGGACGAGGAACGCCGTGAGCTTCGGCTTCGCGCCGTCCTCGGCTGGGGAGGTGCGGGCGAACACCACGAAGACGTCGGCGATGTCGCCGTTGATGACCCAGGCCTTCGAGCCCGTGAGGACGTAGTCGTCGCCGTGGCGATCGGCGCGCGTTTGGATGGCGTTGGCGTCGCTGCCCGCGCCGGTTTCGGCGAACGCGAAAGCGAAGATGGCCTCGCCCCGCGCGGCCCGCGAGAGCCATGCGTCTTGCAGCTCGGGCTCGCCGAAGCGCAAGAGCACCGGGACGCCGAGCGCGCCATGGGCGGCGAGCCGGAACCCGATGGATGCGTCGATGCCCATGAGCTCTTGCATGACGCGCGCGTGCGCCGTCGCGCCGAGGCCGCTCCCGCCCTTCGCCTTGGGGACGGACCACCCGAAGGCCCCGAGCTCCTTGAGCGCGTCGAGCAGCTCGCTCGGGACGGCGCCGTCGTGATCGAGCACGCGCGGATCGAGGAGCTTGCTCGTGCACCGACGGAGGCCGTCGATGATCACGTGCACGTGGTCGATCTCGCTCCGGCTCGGCTCGGGGTAGGGGAAAACGAGGCCCTCGGCGACGACGCCGCCGAACAGGCTCTTCATGAAAGGATCGGTGCCAGGTGCGGAAAGGCGCGCCCCGGCGCTCGACGTCTCGTCGTTCATGAGGTTCGCCATCCTGACAGAGTCGCGGGCATCGCGCCATCGACGGTTTCGCTCGCAAAAATGGCCCGATTCGCAGCATGGCATCGTGGACGCCGCCCCGGTCTCCGTGCTACGGCTCTTGTGTTCGGAGGTTCTGGGCGCGGAGGGGTCGTGGCGACGAGGCGTGCGAGAGTGGCAGAGGTCCTGAAGGCGGCGGTCGCCCGGCGTGGCGTCGCGCTCATGGGCGTCTGCAACGTGACGCCGGACTCGTTCAGCGACGGCGGGCGCTTCCTCGATCCGGCGGATGCGCGCGCGCGCGTCACGCGGCTCCTCGACGAAGAGGCCGACATCGTCGACGTCGGCGGCGAGTCGACGCGACCCGGTGCGTCACCGACCCCGCCGGACGTCCAGCTCGAGCGCGTGTTGCCCGTCGTCCGATGGGCCGCCGAGAGGGCCTGCGTGTCCATCGACACGACCCACCCCGAGGTCGCACGTGCGTGCCTCGAGGCCGGCGCCCACGTGGTCAACGACGTCTCGCTCCTGCGCGACGAAGGGCTGGCGCGTGCGTGCGCCGAAATGGATGCGGTCTACATACTTTCCCATGCGCGCGCGCCGCAGTCGGACATGTCGGGGTTCGGCGGGTGGGCCGTCACGGCGTACCCCGATCCGGTGAACGACGTCCTCGCCGATTGGGAGCGCGCCGCCGCACGTGCGATCGCGCTGGGCGTGCCGCGCGAGGCCCTCGTCATGGATCCCGGCCTCGGCTTCTCGAAGGCGTCGCCGACGAGCCTCGAGCTGCTCCGCCGCACCGCCGAGCTCGTCCGCGCGCTCGATGTCCCCGTCCTCGTCGGCGCGAGCCGCAAGTCGTTCCTCACGCAGGTCGACGCAGGGGCGCCGCCGACCGAGCGCCTCGGCGCCTCCGTGATGGCCGCCGTCCATGCCGCGCGCGCCGGCGCTTCCATCGTCCGCGTCCACGACGTCCGCGCGACGCGCCAAGCCCTCGACCTGGATCTCGCGCTCCGTCGGTCGCTCGATCGCTCCACCTCTTTCTCGTCGGTCGCTCCGATCGCGCCGGGCCTCGCGTCCGATGCGTCGGCAGGGCCGCGCACGGAGCAGGTCGCCCGATGATCGAGGGTATCCTCCATCTCTTCAGCGCCCGCCCGCTCCTCCAAGTCTTCGTCGACCTCGTCGACATCCTCGTCGTCACGTACGTCATCTACCGCGCGCTCCTCGTCCTCCGCGGCACGCGCGCGATGCAGATGGGCACCGGCCTCGGCGTCATCGTCCTCGTCTACGTCGTGTCGAAGTGGGCGGGGTTCGTCACGCTCTTCAACCTGCTCTCGTTCCTGCTCTCGTCGATCATCCTCATCGTGGTCGTCGTGTTCCAGAACGACATCCGGCGCGGCCTCATGCGCGTCGGCGCGCGCGCGTTCTTCGGCGGCATGGCGCGCCAGCAGGAGACGCGCGTCATCGACGAGGTCGTCGCCGCGGCGACGGAGCTCGCGCGTCACCGCATCGGCGCCCTCATCTGCTTCGAGCAAGACGCGAACCTCGACGAGTTCGTCGTCGGGCAGGGGACCACGCTCGACTCGTCCGTCCAGCGCGAGCTGCTCGTGAGCCTCTTCCTCCCCGAGAGCCTCAACAAGCTCCACGACGGCGCCGTCGTCATCCGGAACCTCCGCATCGCGAAGGCGGGCGTGTTCTTCCCGATGCCCGACACGAAGGTCGTCGACAAGTCGCTCGGCTCGCGTCACCGCGCTGCGCTCGGCATCACGGAGGAGACCGACGCCGTCGTCGTCGTCGTGTCCGAGGAGCGCGGCACCATCAGCTTCTGCTTCAACGGCAACATCGTCCCGAACCTCGACGGCGCGTCGCTCAAGCAAGCCTTGCTCGGCCTGTTCGGTCAGCGCTCGCGCGCGAAGAAGAAGGCGTCCACGCCGCCGGGCAAGCGCCCGAGCCTGACGCCGACCCCCGTTCGCGTGACGTTGCCGGGAGGC
Source organism: Labilithrix sp. (assembly GCA_044226145.1). Taxonomy (GTDB): domain Bacteria; phylum Myxococcota_A; class Polyangia; order Polyangiales; family Polyangiaceae; genus Labilithrix. Next base: position 9,893 of record JBGAHN010000071.1, read on the forward strand.
GTCGGCCCCGCGAGCTCGTCGCGCATTTCGTCGCCGCCGCCGCCTGCGCGCGAGGACGTCCCGCCGTCCAGTCGGCTCACCCCCCCGGCGCGTGACGTCCAACCGAAGGAGCCGCGCGACGTCGACATCGGCCCTACCGGCCCTTCGCGCTCCGCCATCGTTCCGCCGGAAGACTCGGTCCCGATCGGCCGCCTCACGGAGGCCGGCGTGTCTCGCCCCATGCAGCCCTCGGCGCCGATCGAAACGCCCATCCCGATGCCGCGCAGCTCGCCGCCGCCCCGTGAGGGAGGACAGTAGGTCGCCCCATGTGGCAACGGCTCAAACAAGCGCTCACCGAGAACCTCAACCTGAAGCTCCTGAGCTTCGTCGTTGCGCTGCTCCTCTATTCGTTCTGGCACGGCGGGCAGGATGCGCGTCGTTCGATCGTCGTCGATCTCGACGTCCTCCTTCCTCCGGAGAGCAGCGACCGCGTCCTCGTGAGCTCGATCCCGCAGAGCATCCGCATCTTCGTGCGCGGCTCGAACCAGACGATCGACAACCTCCGCGCGAGCTCCGTGACCGTCCAGGTCGACCTGTCGAAGAACCAACCGGCGCGCGTCACGTTCGCGCCGAACATGGTGCGGTTCACCGAGGGCGTGCACGTCGAGGTCGAAGAGTTCAACCCGCCCGGCATCGATCTGCGCTGGGAGCAGCGCGTCGTGCGTGACGTGCCGGTGCAGGTCAGCGTGGTCGGCGCGCCGGCCGACGGGTTCGTCGTGAAGGGACCGCTGCTCGTCGAGCCGAAGACGGTCAAGGTCCGCGGCGTGCAGAGCGAGGTGAACGTCCTCCAGCACGTGCGCGTCGACGCGTTCGACGTGCGCGGCCTCAGCGAGGGGAGCTACTCGCGGACGCTCGCCGTCGAGCCGCCGAACGCGAACCTGAAGATGGATCCGATGAGCGTGATGGTGACCGCCGACATCACGCGCGAAGTGTCCGAGCGCGTCTTCCAGAAGCTGCCGGTGGCGGTCGTCGGCACGCCGAAGGGCCGGACACTGCCGCCCGAGGTGGACGTCCGCCTCGTGTGCCCGCCGGACATCGTGCGCAGCCTACGCCCCGAGCAGATCGTTCCTCAGGTCGAGGTCACGTCGAAGGAGCCCGCCGGGAGCGCCGCGCTTCCGGCGAGCGTGCACCTCGACAAATGCCAGGCCTACGTCATCCCGCGCGAAGTCGTCGTCCACTGGGGACCGTGACGGGCCGCGGCCATCGTGCCGACCGCGCCCGTCTCGCCCACCGCGCGTCCGTCTACCGAGCGCAGCGCCCGCCGGTCGACCAATACTTGTTCGTGGCGGCGAAGGTCCGGTCGACGAACGGGATCCGGTGCCCTTGCCACGAGCCGTTCTTCGACCAGGCCGAGCGCCCCGAGCCGTCGATGCTCGTGTAGTTGAAGACGAGCCCCGCGAGATCCGCGTGCCCGTACGGTCCGTTGCCCGTGGGGAACTTCCCCGGCGGCGGGATGTAGAGCGAGTAGTCGTTGCCCTTCTTCACGAGGCCGCCCCAGTAGTTGTACTTGAAGCTCGCGCGCGCCGGATCGCAGGCGCCGTTCGGGCCCGTGTATTTGCACGAGGTTTGAACTTCGATGTCTCCCGTCGCGAGCGTGTCGCCGACGTTCGCGGTCGTCTCGTCGTCGTAGGCGTACGGCCATCCCGCGGGATCGGGGCTCGCGCCCCAGGGGTATTTCTTGTTCCCCCACGCGGCGTCGAGCTCCGCGCGGGTGGGGAGGCGCCCGCCGTCCCACGCGCAGAGCGCGGCCAGCATGTACGCGGTCACGCAGTTGAGCGCGCGCGGATCGAGATCCTCTTTCGAGTAGAGCTGCGTCGAGTTCGTGTCGTCGTTCGCCGATTGGGGCAACCAATACGTCCGCGCGCCGATTTGGTCCTTGCCCGTGCCGACCCAACATCCGCGGTTGGCGTCTTCGACCTTGCCGTAGTTGCCCGCGCCGAGCTGCTCGTTGACGCTCGCGTATTGTGCGCCGCCTTCGAGTTGGGTGGGCAGGTACTGGTCCCAGCTCGCGCTCCACCACGAGGGCCGGTTACCCTGGATCCACCCGCGGATGTTGCCGCCCGTCCGCTCGACGAACGCCCGCATGCGCCCCGCCGTGACGACGTATTTGTCGAGCTGGACGTTGTTCGCCGTCGGGACCGGCAGGCGCGTGCAGCAGTTCTCGTCGCCGTTGGGTCCGCACGTGTCGCCGCCGAGGTGCACCGCGCAGCTCTTGTCGGCCACGCACGTCTTCGTCGACTCCGAGCAGGCCTCGCTGGTGCAGTCGTCGTGCGTCGCGCACGCCTTTCCGAGCGCGCAGGCCGGCGCGTTCGTCGGCGCGCCACCGCCGCAGTCGACGTCGGTCTCCGTGCCGTTCTTGATGCCGTCGGTGCTCGACGGCGGCTGGCAGACGTTCGACTTGCACAACTGGCTCGAGCAGTCGCCGCCGACTTGGCACTTCTTCCCGTCGGCGCACGGAGGGGCATCGCCTCCGCAGTCGATGTCGGTCTCGTTGCCGTTCTGCACGCCGTCCGTCGAAGACTTGGGGCTGCACACCGCTTTCGTGCACTGGAGGTCGTCGTCGCAGTCGCTCGCAGTCTTGCAGGTCTGCTTCGTCGTGCACTTGGTCTGGCAGCTCCCGCCGCAGTCGACGTCGGTTTCGTTGCCGTCCTTCTTGCCGTTTCGGCACTCTTCCTTGTCGACCTTCGTGCCCCCGTCGCCGTCGTTCGAGCCGTCGTCGGGATCGGTGTTCTCGCTCGAGCTGCACGCGACGAGGAAGAGTCCAAGGAGCCAGTCGAAGCGGTGCGTACGGCGAAGCATCCCTGCCATCCTGCCGTCCAGGTCGACTGTGTGCAAGTCACTCACTCGCGACGCACCTCGTGCACCCGTCGAAAAACGCACCATTCTTCCGTGAATTCGTCGATCCACGTCTCTCTTTCGCGTGCGATCGCAGGCGCATCGTCGCCGGCGCGTCGCCGCCGATCGCGTTTCCGGGGGGCCTTCGCGGAGGCGTCGTCGGGAGCAACGGACCGGTCATCGGCGTGATGGTCACGCGCGAGACCTCCGCGGGAAATATCGGTGAAAAGGGCATGTTCACCGAGGGGTCGTTCGAGCTCCCACCCCGCGTTGCCACGCGGCGAGGCGCGGGGCCGAACGTGGGGGCTGGAGAGTTATTTTTTTTAGCGATATCCATTGGTTGCGAATTTTCTCAACGGGCTCTTCGTAGCCGTGGAGCCGCGCGCGTGCTCGTTCGTTGCCGGGCCTCGACGCGACGAGCGATGCGACGCGCTCCTCAATCGGGCGCGTGAGCGGGCTGTTTCGTCGTTGGTATCGTTCTCGCTTAGGGACCTTGGTGCGAGGGGAAGGCGAGCCCGACGCGCCGCTACCGACCCTCGAAGCTCGACGCTCGTCGCCGAGCGCGCGAACGACTTTGTCCTAGCCCATGGCCGTCGAGCCACACGAGGTCCCCATGATTTCGACAGGGTACGTGATGCGGTTTGCATTCGTTTGGCTCGCGACGTCGGTGGTCGGTGTCGGCTGTGGAGCCGCCGACGCGCCGGCGGGAGACGACGACACGTCGGACGTCGCGAACGGCAAGGACGACGACGGGAAGGACACCGACGACGGAAATTCGTCGAACCCAGGCGGGAACGATGGCCCCGGCAACAACGGCGGCGCCGACAGTGGAGGCAGCAACGACGGCAACGGCAACGGCAACGGCAACGGCAACGGCGGCGATGGTGGCGGCGGAGGCAACGGCGGCGATGGGATGGCGGGCGACGGCAAGGACGTCGTCACCATCGGCGACTCGTACATGCGCATCTCCGACGGGACGCCTTTGCAGAAACCCGGCAACGAAGGGGTGGAGGTGAGCCTCGAGAAGGTGTCGAAGCGGGACTATCGCAACTACGGCTACACGGGCGTCGAGCTCTTCCCGACGCAGAAGGTCGCCGCGGTGCTCGACGGCGTCATTCCCGGGCAATTCGAGAACGCGAAGAAGGAGAACCCGGACGTCAAGACGGTCGTGGTCGCGGCCGGCGGAAACGATCTGACGAACGACTGCAACGGCGCGATGTCGACGGGCGAGCTCAACGCGGCCTGCAAGAAGCTGCTCGACGACATCGAGGCGGGTTGCCAGAAAATGGTCTCCGACTTCGCGAAGGCGGGCGTCAAAGACGTCGTCTGGGTCGGGTACGGCAAGACCGAGAAGGCGAGCGGAGGGTTCCCGCCGCAAGAGCGCGCGCTCGACGGCGCGATGCAGGGCCTGCGCGAGCGGCGCATGGCGAACTGCAAGGCCGACGATCCGAGCCTCGGCGGTCTGCGCTGCCACTACGTGGACGGTCGCGCGCTCTCGTTCAAGGTGCGCGACGGCTTCCACCCCGATCCGGCAGGGTACGACACGATCGCCACCGCGGTTTGGGAGCGCATGCAGAAGGAGAACGTCGCGCGCTGAGGGGCACGCGGGCGCCGCGGGCGCGGCTCAGGGAGCTTCGGAGGCGTTCGGGCGCGCGCTCGGTCGCCTCTTGTTTTCGCGGCGTTCGTCGTGTTCGACGCGGCCGTCGCGGAGCGTGACGACGCGCGGCATCAGCTCGGCGAGCGTGGGGTTGTGCGTGACGATGATGATCGTCGTGTTGCGCCGCTCGTTCATGCTGAAGAACAGATCGTGGATCTGCTCGCTCGTCTTCGAGTCGAGGTTGCCCGAGGGCTCGTCGGCCAGGATGATCTTCGGCTCGAGCATCATCGCGCGCGCGAGGGCGACGCGCTGCTGCTCGCCGCCGGAGAGCTCGCCCGGGCGGTGGCGCATGCGCTCTTTGAGGTTCACTTCTTCGAGCAGCGACTCGGCGCGCGCCTCGAGCTCGCGCCGCGGCTTGCCCTGGATGAGGCCGGGCATGAGGACGTTCTCGAGCGCGTTGAACTCGGGGAGCAAGTGGTGGAACTGGAAGACGTTCGGTTCCGGAGCTCCGCGAGGCGCGCGCTCGACATCGTGGTGAGCTCCTCGCCGGCGACGCGGATCGAGCCCGAGGTCGCGACGTCGAGCGTCCCGATGCAGTGGAGGAACGTGGATTTCCCGGCGCCCGATTGGCCGACGATGCCGACCATCTCGCCTTCGTCGATCGTCAGGTCGATGCCGCGCAGCACGTCGAGCGTGCGTCCCATGTGCTGGAACGACTTCTTCACGTCCGAGGCGACGACGATGGGCGAAGACGAAGAGGTCACGGGGAGGCTCCTTAGCACAAGGACGAAACGCGGCGGAGGAGGACGCTCCTACTCGTAGCGGAGCCCGTCGACGGGGCGGAGCTTCGACGCGGCGTAGGCCGGGTAAATCGTCGACAGCGTGCAGATGACGAACGCGGCGACGGCGACGGTGAGGAAGTCCCAGCCGTTCACGGAGATGGGGAGCCGATCGATGTAATAGACGTCCGGATCGAGGCGTAAGCCGAACCACGCGAGGCCCGTGCACACCGCGAGGCCCGTGACGACGCCGAAGGCCGTGCCGATGCCGCCGATGATCATGCCCTCGACCATGAAGGTGCGGAGGATCATGCCGTCGCTCGCGCCGACCGCCTTGAGGATGGCGATCTCCTTGCCCTTCTCGGTGACGGTGAGCAGCAGCGTGCAGACGATGCAGAAGCTCGCGACCGTGATCGCGATGGACAAGATGATGAACGTGACGAGGCGTTCGAGCTTGAGCGCGCTGAAGAGCTTCTTGTTGATCTCGCGCCAGTCGCGGACGCGCAGATCTTCGTCTCCGAGCGAGCGCACGACGTCCTCGACGAGCGGCGTGATGCGATCGGCGTGCTCGGAGTCGTCGATCTTGATGTCGATCGCGCTGATTTTTCCGCCGGTCTGGAAGTAGTCCTGCGCCACGTCGATCATCGTGTAGACGTACGTGGCGTCGAACTCGTACATGCCGCTGTAGAAGATGCCGGCCACGCGGAAGCGCTTGGTGCGCGGCATGACCCCCATCGGTCCGAGATCGCCGAGGGGCGAGACGAGCGTGACTTCGTCGCCGACGTAGACGTGCAGGGTCTTGGCGAGCTCGCGGCCGACGACGATGCCGGGGCGATCGGGCTTGTCGAGGAGGATCGCGCGCACTTCGGGGTCGATCGCCGGATCGGAGTCGTCGAGCGGCGTCGGCTCGGGGCCCTTGAAGTATTGTTCGCCGCCCGGGCCGATGCCGATGACCTCGTTCGCGGGCAGGTGCTTGAGGAGCTCGGGGTGCTCGAGGTAATCGAGCTTGCCGACCTCCAGGTTGTGTCCGAGCTCGATGACGCTCTCGATGCTCTTCGGCTCGACGCCGGTGACGATGACGCCCGCGAGGTTCGACGCGCTCGACGCCATGACCTCGCCGTGCACGACGGGCGTGGCGCCGACGACGCCGGGGATCGCGCGGAGCTTCTCGAGCAAGGCCTCGTCGTTCTGGAACGGCGTGGCCGACGTCGTGTCGATGACGATGTGCGCGTTGTTGCCGAGGAGCTTGCGCTTGAGGTCCTGGCTGAAGCCGCCCATGACGCTGATGACGCTCGAGAGCGCGCACGACGAGATGGCGACGCCGCAGATCGACAGGATGCTGATGACCGTGAGAAAGCCGCTCTTTTGGGAGCGGACGTGGCGCGCGGCGACGAACGAGGTGAAGCGGCGGCCCTCGAGCCGGTCGAGCACGTAGGGGAGGATCAGCGCCAAGAACACGAGGACGACGCCGACGCCGACGAGGATGGTGCTCGCGCGGACGAGCATGTCCTTCAGGCTCCAGGCCGCGCCGCGGAGCGTCGGTAGCGAGCGGATCCACGCGACGAGCAACGCGAGCAGGCCCGCGAGCGAGAGGAACGTGATCTTGAGGAACGTGCGGATCGAACGGGTCGCGAACTCGGGCGGCAGCCACGCGAGATCGTTGCGGCCCGTCGAGCGGACGTAGGCGTACGCGAGGCCGAGCGCGTGGAGCGGCGTCGTGAGCGGCGCGAAGATCACGCTGACCAGCCCGAGGAGCGACAGCGGTCCGAGCGCGATGAGGTAGAGCCACACCGTGCCGAGGTTGGGGCGCGTCGTCCGCCAGCTCTTGCGGAGCGCCGCGATGGGGCCAAGCTCGTCGTCGATGAGGAAGAACGGCGCCATCGCGAGCGGCACCGCGAGGATGCCGAGGCTCCCGATCGCGAGCGGGAAGAAGATCAACGAGAACGCGACGAAGCGCGGGGTTCGCCGAAAGGCGCGGCCGAGGCGGCCGGGCGGCACACGTTCGTTGCGGACCGCGGCGAGCGACGTCTCGACGAGCCCGGCGGCGCCGACTTGAAGGACGAGGAAGAAGAGGACGAGCATCGCCCCGCCGATGGCGAGGAGCGATGGCGGCAGGACACCGAGCCCTTGTTTGCCGACCATCCCGAGCTTCTTCACGCCCAGCTCGGCGACGCGTCGGTCGATGCGGAAGGCGAAGCCGAGCGCGCCCGCGCCCACGAGACCGAGCCCGAGGAGCGCGGCGAACCAACCGACGAGCGCGCCGAAATGGGTCCGGAGCGCCTGCATGGCGACGCCGATGGCTTCGCCGACGGTCCACGGTTGATCGATGTCCTCCGTCGACCAACGCTTGTCGGGCCGGACCCGATCGGAGCTCATGCCTTTTCCGTCTCGGGGCGGAGCAGCGGGAAGAAGATGACGTCGCGGATCGAAGGTGCGTTCGTGAGCATCATCGTCAGGCGATCCATGCCCATGCCGAAGCCGGCCGCCGGGGGCATGCCGTGCTCGAGCGCGCGGACGTAGTCCTCGTCGAAGTCCATCGTCTCCTCCGCGCCGGCGCTCTTCTTGCGGACCTGATCGCGGAAGCGCTCGGCCTGGTCGTCCGGATCGTTGAGCTCGCTGAACGCGTTGCAGAGCTCACGGCCGTGCACGAACAGCTCGAAGCGATCGACGAGCTCGGGGCGCGCGTCGTTGCGGCGCGCGAGCGGCGAGGTCTCGAAGGGGTAGTCCTTGACGAAGACGGGGAGGCTGCGCGCGCCGTCCTTCGAGCGGTAGTCCTCGGGGAGGTACGGCTCGGAGAGGTACTCGTACGCGGCGAACAGGCGCTCGCCGTCGTTCTCGCACTTGAGCCAGCCCTTGCGGAAATTGCCCCAGTCGATGCCCTTGGCGCGCTTGCTGCTCTTCGCCCACTCCTTGATGTGCTCGCCGAAGTCGGCGCCGAGCAGCGCGAGGAGACCCTTGCCGCCGTTCTTGGAGACGGCGTCGATCCACGCGGGGATTTCGGTCTTGCGGGCGGCGTTCGCGACGGCGTCGTCCATGGGCACGCGCGCGAACGGCTCGTCGAACGTGAAGGGGCGCTCGGCCTTCCACTTGGCATGCGCCTCGGGGACGGCCCTTTCGAGCTCGCCGTCGATCGCGCGGAGGAAGGTCTCGGTGAAGTTCATGAGATCTTCGTACGTCGCGTAGGCCCAGTAGTACTCGAGCATCGTGAACTCCGGGTTGTGCCGGGTCGAGATGCCCTCGTTGCGGTAGCAGCGGCCGATCTCGTAGACGCGGTCGAGGCCGCCGACGAGCAGGCGCTTCAAGTACAGCTCGGGCGCGATGCGCATGAAGAGCTGCATGTCGAGCGCGTTGTGGTGCGTGTGGAACGGCTTGGCCGCGGCGCCGCCGATGAGCGTGTGCATCGTCGGCGTCTCGACCTCGAGGAAGCCCTGGTCGTCGAGGACCTTGCGCGTCGCTCGCACGATGAGGCTCCGCGCGCGGAACACCTCCGCGACGGGCGGGTTCGCGACGAGATCGACGTAACGCTGCCGGTAGCGCGTCTCGACGTCGGTGAGGCCGTGCCACTTCTCGGGGAGCGGCCGGAGCGCTTTGGTGAGGATGCGCACGCGCGAAGGTTCGATGCTGAGCTCGCCGCGCTTGCTCGCCGTCAGCGCGCCCTCGGCTTCGACGAAGTCGCCGAGGTCGATGTCTTCGAGGGCCGCGTAGCCGTCGCCGAGCGAGGCTTCGCTGACGAGGAGCTGGAGCTCGCCCGTCGCGTCGCGCAGGCGAAGGAAGGAGAGCCCGCCGGTCGAGCGGAACGCGATGACGCGTCCTCGCACGTGGAACGTCTGGCCCGAGGTCTTCGCCTTGACGGCCTCTTCCGTGTACTTGCCGTCCGCGCCCTTCGCGCCTTCCGCGCGCTCGCGCAGGCGCCCGACGTCGAGCGTGACGCCGCCGGTCCGCGGACGCACGTCGTTGGCGAAGGGATTTTCGCCGCGCTTCCGGAGTCGATCGGCCTTCGCGCGTCGCGCGTCGATGAGGGACTGCTCGGCGGAACGACCGGGGGTTTGCGAAGGCTCGGAGCCGGACATGGCGGCTCAGGCGTTTACCTCGCGGGCCCCCGAAAGGGAAGTCAATGCGCTCCGCCCGCGCCGGCGGAGCTCCCGCCTTTGCCGAGCAGCAAAACCAGCGGCAACGTCGCGAGGATGATGACGGCCGTGGCGACGAAGGTGTCCGAGAAGCTCATCACGGCGGCTTGGAGGCGGACCTGGCCGTCGAGCATCGCGAGCGCGGCACCGTTCGTCGTCCCGGGAGGGATCCCGCGCGAGGCGAGGGCGCCCGCGTACGCGCCGAGGCGGGCTTGGACGTTCGGGTCGACGACGGACAAGTGCTCGGCGAGCACCGCGTGGTGGAAGGCCTGGCGTCGATCGAGCATCGTGGCGAGGAACGCGATGCCGACGCCGCCACCGAGCTGTCGCATCAAGTTGTACACGCCCGTCGCCGCTGCCATGTCCTTCTTCGGGAGCGGACCGATGGCCGCGAGGCTCAGCGGGAGGAAGATGAACACGCTGCCGAACGAGCGGACCATCAAGGGCATGTAGAGATCGTCTTCGCCGGTCGCCGGGGAGATGTGCGCGAACATGCTCAACGCGCCGACGAGCACGACGCTCCCCGTGATCAGCAAGGCACGTGCGTCGACCTTCGAGGTGATCTTCCCGAGGATCGGCATGGCGACGGCGGACGCGAGCGCGCCCGGGATCATGAGGATGCCCGTTTGCTCCGCCGTCATCTTGAGGATGCTCTGGGCGAAGATCGGGACGGCGAAGATCGTGCCGTAGAGGCCGATCCCGAGCACGAACGAGAGCACGCAGCCCGCCGCGAGCGACTTGTGCCGGAGCACGCGGAGATCGACGACGGGGTGCTCGATCGTGAGCTGGCGCGCGACGAACGCGACGAGCCCGATCGTCGCCGCGACCGCGAGCGCCGTGATCATCCGCGACGAGAACCAGTCCTCGGCGTTGCCCTCTTCGATGACCGTCTGAAGCGAGCCGATGCCCACGACGAGCAGCGCGATCCCGAGCCAGTCGACGTTCTTCGTGCCGTCCGCCTTCGGCGTGTCGGGCTGCAGATAGACGATCGACAAGAACGTCGCGAGGAAACCGACGGGCACGTTGATGAAGAAGATCCAGCGCCAATCGAGGTTCGTGACGATGTAGCCGCCGAGGGTCGGGCCGATCGTCGGCCCTGCGATGGCGACGACGCCGAAGAGCGCCTGCGCCATGCCTTGCTCTTCGCGGGGGAACGTCTCGAACAGGATGCTCTGCGCCTTGGCGAGCAGGCCGCCGCCCGTGAGGCCCTGGAGCACGCGCGCGGCGATCAGCATGCCGAGCGAGTGCGACATGCCGCAGAGGATCGACGAGAGGGTGAAGCCGATGAGCGAAAAGACGAAGTAGCGCTTCTTGCCGAAGACGTCGCCGAGCCACGCCGTCATCGGGAGGACGATGACGTTTGCGATGGCGTAGCTCGTGACGACCCAACCGATGTCGGCGAGGGTCGCGCCGAGCGACGCCTGCATGTCCGTGAGCGCGACGTTGACGATGCTCGTGTCGACGATCTCGAGCATCGCGCCGAGCGCGACGGTGATGGCGATGGCCCATTTGTTCACCACCTTCGGGGCGGCGATGGGCGTGGTGACGGCGGCGGTCACGATGGCCTCGCGCTCTCTACCTGCGCGTGTCGACGGTCGGGACGACGCTCATCCCGGGTCGGAGCAGGGCGCCTTCCGGGACGTGCGAGAGCTTGATGCGCACCGGCACGCGCTGGACGACCTTCGTGTAGTTGCCGCTCGCGTTGTCGGGCGGCAGCAGGCTGAAGCGCGAGCCCGTCGCGGCGGAGAAGCTCTCGACGTCGCCGGTGAGCTCGACGTTCGGGAACGCGTCGACCTCGATGCGCGCGGGCTGACCCGGGTGCATGCCGGTGAGCTGCGTCTCCTTGAAGTTCGCGACGACCCAGGCGTTCTCGCTCGAGACGAGCATCGCGACGGGTTGCCCGGCGGACAGCCATTGCCCCTGCACGATCGACTTCTTCGAGACGGTGCCGTCGATCGAGGCGCGGATGGTCGTGTGATCGAGATCGAGCTTCGCCAGATCGCGCGCGGCCTTGGCGCTCTCCACTTGCGCGTTCGCCGCGTCGAGCCGCGCGTGGGCCTCGCGGATGAGCGTGTCGACGTCGCTCGATTGATCGAGCTTCACCGCGGCCTGCTGCACGAGCGTCTCGGCGCCCGCGATCTGCGCCTGGAGCGCGGCGAGGTTCGCGCGCGCCTGATCGAGGTTCGCTTGCGCCGTGTCGAACGCCGTTTGCTTCGCGTCGGCCTCTGCCTTGGAGATGGCGCCGGAGGCGAAGAGCGCCGAGGCGCGGGTGCGATCGTCGGTGGCTTGCTTGAAGGAGGCTTCGGCCGCGGCGATGCGCGCCTGAGCAGCGGCGAGCTGCCGCGTCGTCTGGTTCTTGCTGTACGAGGCGCCGCGAAGGCTCGCTTCGGCGACCGATTTCCCACCGCGCGCGGAGACCTCGGCGAGCTTCGTCTCGGCTTCGGTCGCGGCCGCGGCCGCCTCCGCGCTCGCGAGCATCGCCTCCGCCTGCGCGAGACGGGCGCGCGCCGGCGCGGGGTCGAGCTCGGCGAGGAGCTGTCCGGCCTTGACGTGTTCGTTGTCCGCGAACGCGATGCGGACGACCACGCCGGACGCCTGCGCCGGCACCGCGACGACGTCGGCCTCGATCTGTGCGTCGTCCGTGGACTCGAGCCCACGATGAAGCCACACGTACCCGCCGACGCCGACCACGGCGGCGGCGAGGATGCCCATCACGACGATGCGGCGTTTGCCCGAGGTGGCCTTGGGCGCCGTCTCCGCCGGGGCGATGGGGACGCGTTGGCTCGACGCGGCTCCGTCGTCGGCTGCTTGCAATGCTGCGCTCATGACCGCCGATTCCTCGCGTAAACGCAACGAATGGTTGCGTTAGTGTCCATACGCCCAACGATGCCGCTCCGCAACGGCGCGTTGCGTACGCGTGCACGAATCGTTGCGGACCACCTGGATCGCGCCCTACCTTTCGAGGCATCCCAGGATGACGCCCGACCGCCGCCGCCGTGAACGAAAGCGCCCTTCGGGGCCGGTCCGTACCTCGGACCGCCCGTCCGTTCCGCGCGGTGGTGCCCGGGAGACGTCGCGTGCGGAACACGATCCGAACGCGCGCCGGCTCGGCGGCCGCAGCGCCCGGGTCGTCCAATCCGTGACGGAGGCCGCGCTCGAGGTCCTCTGCGAGCGCGGCTATGCGGGCCTCTCGGTGGAAGAGGTGGCCCGGCGCGCGGGCGTGAACAAGACGACGGTGTACCGCCGGTGGCCCACGCGGTTCGATCTCGCGCAGGCCGCGCTCCTGTCGTTCGACGAACGCGATCCCGGCGTCACCGACACGGGCGACGTCGAGCGCGATCTGGTCGCGTATTTCGGTCGCAGCTTCGGCCGCATGACGTCGGCGAAGCGCGCCCTCGCGCGGCTCTTCTTCGCCGGCGAGATGGAGGCCGAGCTCCTCGAGGTCGTCGCGCGCGTCCGGAAGAAGCGCATCGAGGACATCCGCCGGATCCTGACCCGGGGCATCGCGAACGGCCAGCTCCCCGCGACGACGTCCATGGACTTGCTCCTCGAGATCCTCGTCGGCACGTTCGTCTATGCGCGGCTCCGCGCCGAGACCGTCTCGCCCAAGCGCGTCGCACGGACCGTGGCGTTCGTCCTCGCGGGCGCGCGCGCCGAAGGCTCACGGTCGTCGCGTTGACGCCGCCTGGATCGTCATGGCTGGACCGAGTGTCCGTCCAGGTGTGGTAGACCCGGAGGCATGTCGGAACCGCGGCGCACGCTCTACCCCGAAATCGAACCCTATCGGACCGGGCGCCTGCGCGTGTCGGCGACGCACGAGCTCCATTTCGAAGAGAGTGGCAACCCGAACGGCAAGCCGGTCGTCTTCCTGCACGGCGGTCCGGGAGGCGGGACCGAGCCGAAGCACCGCCGATACTTCGACCCCTCCGCGTACCGCATCGTCTTGTTCGATCAGCGCGGTTGCGGCAAGAGCACGCCGTTCGCGTCGCTCGAGGACAACACGACGTGGCACCTCGTCGCCGACGTCGAGGCGCTCCGACAGCACCTCGGCATCGAGCGCTGGATGGTGTTCGGCGGATCGTGGGGCAGCACGCTCGCGCTCGCGTACGCCGAGACGCACCCGAACCGCGTGACGGAGCTCGTCCTCCGCGGGATCTTCCTCCTGCGGCGCGAGGAGATCCGCTGGTTCTACCAGGAAGGCGCGAGCTTCCTTTTCCCGGATGCCTGGGAGGCCTATCGCGACGCCATCCCGGAAGCCGAGCGCGCCGACTTTTTGCATGCATACTACAAGCGACTGACGTCCGACGATCCCGAGGTCCAGCGCGCCGCCGCGAAGGCGTGGAGCGTATGGGAGGGGCGGACGAGCTGCCTCTTGCCGAACCCCGAGCTCGTGGCGAAGACGGCGGGCGACGCCTTCTCGCTCGCGTTCGCGCGCATCGAGTGCCACTACTTCGTCCACGACGGCTGGCTGACCGAAGGGCGCGAGCTGCTCGCGAACACGGGGCGGCTCGAGAACATCCCCTCGGTGATCGTGCAAGGCCGCTACGACGTCGTGTGTCCGGCGAAGAGCGCATGGGATCTCTGGCGCGCGTGGCCGAAGGCGGATTTGCGCATCGTGCCCGACGCCGGTCACGCCGCGAGCGAGCCCGGCATCGTGCACGAGCTCGTCACCGCGACGGACGCGTTCCGATCCTGACGGTCCGGTCCTGAGACGACGCGAACGTTCCTGCGCGTCGCGGTTCGGCTATGCTGAGCGGGCATGCGTGTCTCGTTCACGACCTCTTCGTCCTTCGCCGTCGCCGTCATCGCGCTCGTCGGCGCGTGCGTCAGCGACGATCCCGCTCCCGCATTGGTGGACGATGGTCGCGACGGTGGCTCTTCGAGCCCGGGGATCGACGGCAGCGCTTCCCTCGACGGAGCGGTGACGTCCGACGGCGGAGCGTTGCCCGACGGCGGCGCTTCGTGCACCGCCCCGCTCGCCGATTGCAACGACGACGGCGCGTGCGAGACCTCCCTCGAGAGCGATCCGAAGAACTGCGGGACCTGCGGACACGATTGCGGCGCCGGCGCTGCCTGCGCGGACAAAGTGTGTCAACCCGTCGTGCTCGCGGCGGGGCTGAAGGGTGCGGTCTCGGCTGCCGTGAACGCGAGCGCGCTCGTCGTCTTGAAGGACGGCGGCCCCGTGGTGTGTCCGAAGGACGGCTGCGGCGCCGCGAGCCCGACGAACCTCGTCGGTGGCGAGTTCTTTCCGGCCGCGCCGCATACGCTCTACGTCGACGCGAACGACGCGTACTGGCTCGGCAAGCAGACGGCGAGCACGCGGTTCGAGCTGCGGAAGTGCGCGATCGCGGGGTGCGGACTCGCGCCGACGACGATCGACGAAGAGCAGAACGGGTCCGAGATGCGCGGGGCCGGCAACACCATCCTTCGCTACGACCCGACCGGCGAAGTGACCAAATTCTACCTCGATGGGTCCGCGAAGAAGGAATACCTCACCCTCGCGACGCGCCCGTCGTCGAACCGCTTCGCCCTCGCCGATGGAAAGATGGCCTTCAGCAACACGGACGGCGCGACGGGCGGCAACACGGGCGTCTGGGTCGGTGACTTTGCGAACAAGGTTCCCGTGAAGATCATGAACGCGGGCGACTGGGTCGCGATCGCGAACGGATCCGTCTTCGCGTCGCGCGCGGACGACGACATCCACGATGCCATCTACGGCTGCCCGTTCGAGGGTTGCGGCGGCGTCGGCGTCAAGCTCGGTGGCGGCGCGGCGAGCGGCACGGGGAAGATCGCCGACATGGCCGCCGATGCCTCCGGCGTCTACTGGGTCGAAAACACCGGGCAAGTTGGGCGCGTCATGCGCTGCAAGCTCCCCGATTGTGCCGGCGGCCCGGAGGCGCTCGCCGTCGCACAGAACAAGCCGGTCTCGATCACGCTCGACGACAAGTTCGTGTACTGGGTGAACGCCGGCGCCTCGCCCGACAGCGGCGCCGTCCTTCGCGTCGCGAAGTAGCTCGCCGCGCTCGCGTCGCACCAGGCCTCGCGAGAACGCGTCGTTCTGGTCTATGCTGCGGGGCTTCGATGACGGAATTTCGGTACCAAGACATGTTGCCGCTCGGCGAGGACACGACGCCTTACGAGCGGATTTCGGGCGATCACGTCTCCACCTTCGAAGCCGCCGGGCGGACCTTCCTCGAAGTTCGCCCCGAAGCCCTGACGCTCCTCGCGACGCGGGCGATGCGGGACATCGCGCATCTCCTGCGGCCGGGGCATCTCGCGCAGCTCCGAAAGATCTTGGACGATCCCGAGGCGTCGGCGAACGACCGGTTCGTCGCGCTCGACTTGCTGAAGAACGCGAACATCGCCGCCGGCGGCGTGTTGCCGATGTGCCAGGACACCGGCACGGCCATCGTCATGGGCAAGAAGGGCGAGCTCGTCGTCACGGGCGGTGGTGACGAAGCGGCGCTCGCGCGGGGCATCCAAGCGACGTACGAGACGACGAACCTGCGCTACTCGCAGATGGCGCCGCTCGACATGTACCGCGAGAAGAACACCGGCACGAACCTCCCCGCGCAGATCGAGATCTTCGCGACGGACGGCGCCGCGTACAAATTCCTCTTCATGGCCAAGGGGGGAGGCTCGGCGAACAAGAGCTACCTCTACCAAGAGACGAAGGCGCTCCTGAACCCCGAGAGCCTGCTCTCCTTCGTCGAGCAAAAGCTCAAGAGCCTCGGCACCGCGGCGTGCCCTCCGTACCACCTCGCGATCGTCATCGGCGGAACGAGTGCAGAATACACGCTCAAGACCGCCAAGCTCGCGTCGGCGCGCTACCTCGACGCGCTCCCCACGAGCGGCAACGATCTCGGGCGCGGCTTCCGCGATCTCGAGCTCGAAGGGAAGATCCTCGAGCTCGCCCAGAAGACCGGCATCGGCGCGCAGTTCGGCGGCAAGTACTTCTGCCACGACGTGCGCGTGGTGCGCCTCCCACGGCACGGCGCGTCGTGCCCCGTCGGCATCGCCGTGTCCTGCTCGGCCGATCGGCAGATCCTCGGCAAGATCACCAAGGACGGGATCTTCCTCGAGCAGCTCGAGAAGGATCCCGCGAAGTACCTGCCCGAGACGACGCACGACGATCTCGAGGGCGAGGTCGTGAAGATCGATCTGTCGCGGCCGATGAGCGAGATCCGCGCGGAGCTCTCGAAATACCCGATCAAGACGCGCCTCTCGCTCTCGGGGCCGATGATCGTCGCGCGCGACATCGCGCACGCGAAGTTGAAGGAGCGGCTCGACCGCGGCGAGGGGCTCCCCGGCTACATGAAGGATCACGCGGTCTACTACGCCGGCCCCGCGAAGACGCCCGAGGGGTACGCCTCCGGCTCGTTCGGACCGACGACGGCGGGGCGCATGGATGCGTACGTCGACGCGTTCCAGGCCGCCGGCGGGAGCATGGTCATGCTCGCGAAGGGCAACCGCTCGACGCAGGTCACCGAAGCCTGCAAGAAGCACGGCGGGTTCTACCTCGGGTCGATCGGTGGCCCCGCCGCGCGCCTCGCGAAGGACTGCATCAAGAAGGTCGAGGTCCTCGAGTACCCCGAGCTCGGCATGGAAGCCGTGTGGAAGATCGAGGTCGTCGATTTCCCCGCGTTCGTCGTCGTCGACGACAAGGGCAACGACTTCTTCGCCGAGACGCTCCGACCGGTCGTCACGTCGATCCCGGTCGGTCCACCGAGGTAACCGACGACGCGGACGTAACCGCCGACGCGCCTCAGATGGTTGCTATAGCAGCGATATGTCCGCTTTTAGCGACCACAAGGGGCGCCTCGGCGGGATCAGCCGCAGTTGATGCCGCCACCGCGCCAGTGGCCGGCGCCGTCGCCCTTGGCCCAGATCGTCCAGAACGCCCGGTCCTGCCAGTAGCGGTTCCAGTTGTTCGGCGTCGTCTGCCGAAGAGCCTTGACCATCGCGACGCCCTCGGCGCCCATCTCCTTGGAGACCTCGGACTGCATCATGTACGTCGCGCCACGGGCCAGGGCCGCGCTCATCTGGTAGGCGCCGAAATACGCGCCACCGTTCGCGCGGTAGTTGAAGTTGCTCTCCCGGTCCATGATGCAGCGACGCACGTCCTCCTTGCCGGGCATGTACCAGCGGCCTTGGTACAGGCTCGGCAGGTAGCCCAGCATGTTGGCCGCCTGGCGATCGCCGCGGGCCAGCGCGGTCTCGCGGTCGTCGGTTGCGCTCGCACCGGCGCCCGCCGCCGTCACCGCATCGTCGCCTGCGCCCTTGCCGCCCTTGTCGCCGCCG
>JBGAHN010000271.1:0-3941 GCA_044226145.1 Labilithrix sp.
TCCTCGGAGCGGTGGGGATCGTGGCGCTTCGTTCGGCGGGATCGTCACCCTCGACGTCGGGCCATGCGTCGACGTCGATCGCGAACGACGAAGGCGAGCGCGGCAATCGCGGCGGGGCCGAGCCTGCCGTGACGATGCCGTCGCCACAGACGCCGTCCAACGTCGCGGCGCCCGAAGCTCCGTCGCCGTCGGCCGAGCGGGTGGCGGAGCCGCAGGCGCCGCCGTCTCCCGCCGTCGAACCCGTCGCGTCGTCGAAGGTCGTCGAACCGACGTCCGCGGCGAAGCCGAAGTCGGCGCCGAAGTCCGCGACCGACACGCACGCGAAGCCGACGCGCCCTTCCTCCAAGCCGGCCGCGAGCGCGGCGAAACCCTCTCCGGAGGCCGCGTCACCACCCGCGGCCACGAACGCGCGCCCACAAACGCGCCCGCCGACGTGCGCCATCGAAGATTGGGATCCGTTCGAGCACAAGTGCGCGCGCTGAGCGGCGACGACACCCGCTGAGCGGCGACGACGTCCGGAGGAGGCGCCGTCGCTCGCGCGTCGCTCGTCAGGGCGTGTCGTATTTCGATCCGTCGAACGCGTAGCGCAAGTTCGGGATCTTTCCCCACGGCAAGAGGAGCGGGGCCATCGCGCCGCCGGGCGGATCTTGGGGCCACGGGTAGGTCTTCTCGGTCCACCCCTTGGCCATCCCGGGACGCACATCGATCTCGAAGCCCTTGCCGCCCTTCGAGGGGACGAACTGCACGAGCCCTTGCACGCGTTTGGCGCCGACGCCGCGCCCCGTCTCGATCGCGAAGATGCGCCCGATGGTCCCGCCCTTGACCTGGTAGATGGTCAAGACGTCGACCGTGACCTCGCCCTCCGACGGCGCGTCGACGCGCCGAACGCCGCGCACGACGAGCTCGGCGGCGCCGTCGCCGGTGAGATCGCGCGCCGTGAGCTCGGAGACGTCCTTGTCGTCGGCGAACTGCGTGAGCGACAGGCGCGCGTAGCCCGTCCCGCCTTGGAAGCCGGGGCCCAGCACGACGACGTCGCGACCGACGAGCAAGACGCGCTCGGGCCGCGTGTCGCCGTCGACGTGCACCTCGAGATCGAAGCGCGGCTTGGTCCCCGTGGGGACCTTTTGATCGCGGTAGTAGGCCTCGAGGACCTGCTTCGACAGATCCGATCCGCCGCGGACCGGCGGGGTCGGCAAATCGCGCGGCAACGGCGCCGCGGCGGACCCCGACTCACCCGCGCGCGGCGTCCCGGGTTGCGTGGTCTCGGCGGATTTGACGAACGCTCCTTTCTCGTAGCGGTACGTCCGATTCTTCACCGTGCCCCACGGAAGGAGGATGCCCGCGTCGCCGTCGGCGATGGGCTCGCGGAAGGTCCCCGCGTCCCAACCCGTGGCCTTGCCGACGCTCACCTCGATTTCCTTCGTGCCCACGCGTAGCCCGTTCGCGACGCTCTTGCCGCCGTCGCGCGACGCGATCTCGATCTCCTGGGTGAAGACGACCGAGGGTTCGTCCGAGCCGCTCGCCGACCACACCTCGAAGGTCCCATGATCGGCCGCGCCGACGGTCGTGCGCCGCCGCACGAGCAGATCGTCCTTGCCTCGACCGCCGAGATCGCGCGCCTCGAGGGACACGAGCTCGCCGCCGATCTGCTTCCAGAAGAACTGCGTGCCGTCGCGGTAGCCGGGGCCGCAGATCGTCAGGTAGTCGCCGAAGACGCGGACGCGCTCCTTGCGCTCGTCGCCGGCGACGTCCGCGAACACGTCGACCTTCGGCGCGGTCGTGGCGAGGTTCTTCGGGACGAGCAGACCTTCGGCGACCGCGCGTTCGGAGGCGGTCGGTAGGGCAGGGAGCGCGTTCGGCTTCGCGGCCGAGCCCGGCCCCGTGGCGAGGACCCCGAGCGTCCGCGAGCCGTCGCCGTCCTCGTAGCGGAGGGCCCCTCGGAGGCCGACGAGCAGCGTGCGCGACTCCGGGAACGTGCTCCACGGCAGCGACGCTTCGAACACGTAGCCGTCCTTCGTGTCGTCCTCGA
This sequence comes from Labilithrix sp., assembly GCA_044226145.1. Lineage (GTDB taxonomy): Bacteria > Myxococcota_A > Polyangia > Polyangiales > Polyangiaceae > Labilithrix. Next base: position 2,030 of record JBGAHN010000271.1, read on the forward strand.
CGATGCGCGCGCCGGCGACGGCTTGCCCTTTGTTCGGCCCCGAGACCCATTGCACGGCGCCCTTCGTCTCGCCGGGCTTGCCCGCCCAGAAGCCGACCTCGTACGCCTTGCCCGCGCCGCGCACCGACGGAAAGGCGAGCGTCAACACGACGTGGTCGTCGGTCGGGCCATGCGCCTTCGATCGCGCGCTCGTCGGATCGGTGATTTCGGCGGCGACGTAGAGCTTCGCCGCGTCGTATTGCAGCGCGACGCCGAGCCCGAGGCCGTCCGTCTTGCCTTCGATGGATTCCTTGGCGGCCGCGCGCGCCGGCCATTCGCGGAGTGCCCCGTCGACCTTCACGGGCGCGCCGGGATCCACCGGCTCGAGCGCGAGCGTCCCGTGACCGACCGCGGCGACGGCGCCTTCTTCGTGGTTGCCCGCGCCGCCGAGCGAAGGAAGTCCGCCTTGCGCCGCGGCGCGATCGGCGATCGATTCTTCCTCGTCCGGGCCCGACGCGGTCTTGGCGGGCGCCGAGCCGCCGGCCCCTCCACCGCAGGCGAGGGCCGCGAAGGACGTCGTCAAAACCATGCAAAGTACACGTTTCATCGTCGACCCCGAGCGTATCCGCCTCTTTCGCGCAAGCGAAGGCCGATTCGTCGCGAGCGATCAGGACGTCGGCGCGGTCAGGCCGTCGGCGCGGTCGTCCCGACGAGGCGGCGGAAGAACTTGAGCACTTCGACCACCGGCACGATCGATGCCGAGAGCCCCAAGAGCACGAGCCACTCCGTTCCCGACAGCGCGTAGGTGCGGAACACCTCCCGCAGCTCGGGGACGAGTACGGCGACGAGGTGGATCGCGGCGCTCACCACGATCGACGCGGCGAGCGCGATCGGCAAGATCGGCCGGAGCGCGAACATCGACGCCTTCTGCGAGCGGCAGTTGAGGGCGTGGAAGAGCGGCGCGAGCGCGAGCAGCGAGAACGCGACCGCGCGACCATACGTGAACGGAGGCGCGCCCTCCGCGTCCCACGGCCAGTAGTAGCAACCGACCGCGAGGCCGCCCATGAAGACGCCCACGGCGGCGATCCCCATGTAGTCGCTCCGACCGAGCAGGCCCGTCGTCCGCGCGCGCGGCGCCTCGAGCATCTGCGTCGGATCCGGCGGATCGATGCCGAGCGCGAGGGCCGGCAGGCCGTTCGTCACGAGGTTGATCCAGAGGATCATGATGGGGCGGAGAGGCGGCAAGGACGGCACGAGGCTCGCGACGAACACGGTCACGATGAGGCCCGCGTTCGACGAGAGGAGGAAGAAGATGAACTTCTGGATGTTCCGCCAGATCGCGCGGCCCTCTTCGACGGCGTGCACGATCGTCGCGAAATTGTCGTCCGCGAGCACCATGTCGGCGGCTTCGCGCGCGACGTCGGTGCCCTGCTTGCCCATCGCGATGCCGATGTGCGCTTCGCGCAGGGCCGGCGCGTCGTTGACGCCGTCGCCCGTCATCGCGACGACGTGGCCGCGCGCCTTGAAGGCCTTGACGATGCGGAGCTTCTGCTCGGCGGTCACGCGCGCGAAGACACGCACGTCGTCGACGACGCGCTCGAGATCGGCGTCGCTCATCGCCGCGAGCTCGGAGCCCGTGAGCGCGACGGCGCCCTCCGTCCAGATCCCGAGCTCCTGCGAGATCGCGACCGCCGTGAGCTTGTGGTCTCCGGTGATCATGACGGCGCGCACGCCGGCCTTCGCGCACTCGGCGACCGCCTCCTTCGCGCCGACGCGCGGCGGGTCGATCATGCCGACGAGCCCGAGGAACGTCAGGCGCTGCTCGATGTCCAAATGCGGGTGCGACGCGCCCTCGGACGCGCCGGCCGCGCCCTCGCTCGCGCCCGTCGCGCCCGTCGCGTCCTTCGCGTCCGGCGAATCCACGCCCGCCGCG
>JBGAHN010000072.1:0-26659 GCA_044226145.1 Labilithrix sp.
GACGACGCCCGCGCGATCCACGCGAAAGCCGAGCGCCTCCCGGGCGACGTGCTGGCGCTCGGATCGGCGATCCGTTCGCTCCACGCGCTCTCGGTCGATCCCTCGTCGTCGGAGACGGCGATCCTCAAGGTGCGCGGTGAGCTCGACGAGGCGCGCGCCGACGTCGGCAAACGCGCGAGCGCCGTCGAAGAGCTCCTGACCCTCCGCGCGGTGCAGCTCGACGGCTTCTTGCACGAGGTGGCGCAGTTCGAGGCCACCGGGACCGCGAGCCCGGAGCTCCACGAGCTCGGCGGTTTGTTCGTCGAGCGCATGCGCGACGCCGGTTGGGTGGACGATCGCCACGTCTTGCTGACGCCGTCGCAGCGCCGCGTCGCGTTCAAGCTCGTGTGGAACGCGGTCGTCGGCGTCGAAGGCATGGCGCCGTTCGAGCCCTCGCTCGACGAGCAACGCGCCCTCTACACGCTCTACCTGTCACGCCCTCATCCCCCGGACTTCCAGCGCGAGGCGCTCGACACGCAGGTTCGGTCGTCGAAATCGCCGGCGGCCTGCGAGCGCGCGGTCGCCGACGAACGCCGCGCCACGGAGATGTGGCGCATCGAGAAGATCAAACGCCTCGGCGCGATCGATCCTTCCTACCCCACGGCCTACGCGCTCGGCACGGCGTACTACCGCGCGGGGCGCTACGACCTGTCGATCGAGGCTTACCGCGCGTGGCTCGCGGCGCATCCGGACGGCCCGTACACGCTCCGCGCGAGAAACCACCTCCAAGCGTCCGTCGAAGCGTTCAACGCCATCTAGCCCTCGCTCGCGAGCCGCGTCGCCGTCGAGGCTCGAAAAATTAGGCTTTTTTGGCCGAAATTCGCCGACTTCACTACCCTGGTCGACGTGTCGTCGTTCGTTCGGAGCTGCCTCTGGATCACGGCCATGGTGCTTGCGGTCGGGCTGCTGCTCCACCTCTTCGTCGTCGAGGCGTGGCTCGTCCCGGAAGGTGAGGCCGACGAAGCGCTCGCGGCCTCCGTCGAGCCGACGTTGCGGAGTGGCGACCGCGTCCTCGTCCTTCGCCGGACCGTGCCCCGCCCGGGCCAGCTCGCGCGCTGCGCGTCGCCGACGGACCCTTCGCGGTTCGTCGTCGGCCGCGTGATCGGCCGCGAAGGCGACGTCGTCGACGTCCGCGGCGAAAATTCGTTCGTCAACGGAAAGGTCCTCCACGCCCGCCAGAGCTGCACGCCCCGCATGGTCACGGAGCCGAAAACGGGGCGCGGCCTCGAGCTCTCCTGCGCCGTGTTCGAGACCGGCGGCACGGTCTACGCCGTCCTTTCGAGCCGGACCTCGGCGGCGCCGTCGGTTCCCGTTCGGGTCGAGCCCGAGATGCTCTTCCTCGCGAGCGACAACCGGTATCTCCACGAAGACAGCCGCGATTTCGGCCTCGTCGACGCGTCGAGCTGCGCGCCCGTGGTCGCCCGTTTGTGGGGCGCGTCGCCCTTCGACGAAGCGCGTCGGTTCGATCGGCTCTGGTAGCCGGAGGCGGTCGGTTCGAGGCCCCGTTCGCGGACTCCGCCGCCCATCGGCAGGCCCCTCGGAACGCCCTCGTCCCAAATACTCCCGTCGCTCTCCTCGGCTTTGGTAAGCTTGCCGCGCTCGTGGATCACGCTCTTTCCATCGGCATCGTTTGCGGCCGTTGCGACTCCTACGCCGACCTCGGTGCTCCGTCGTGCGCCGCGTGCGGCTTCGGGCTCGCGCTCGAGGCGTCCGCGGCGAAGCCCGAGACCGTCGTTGAATCCCAAGGGCGCGGGCGCGCGTTCACGCCCCCGAAGTCGTCCAAAGCCAAGTCCGTCGAGGAACTCATGGATCAAGCGAAGAACTTCGTGTGCAGGTCGTGCTCCACCGCCGTTCCGCTCGGCCACAAGTTTTGTGGGCGTTGCGGCGCCGCCGTTCCCCCGGAGATCCTCCAAGCGCGCACGCAGTTCTTCGGCCAGCTCCAGGTCCCGGGCAAGGCCAAGCTGATCCTCATTCGCGGCGAAGGCGTCGAGGGGCTCAGCTACCAGCTCAACGCGGAGCAGCACATCGTCGGTCGGAGCGGCCAGCTCGTGTTCCCCGACGATCCCTTCGTCTCGCCGCGTCACGCGAACCTCTTCTACCGCGACGGAAAGCTCGTCGTGCGCGACGAAGGCTCGACGAACGGCGTTTATCTCCGCGTGAAGGGCTCCGTCCCGCTGTCCGCCGGCGACGCGTTCCTCGCCGGCGAGCAGGTGTTCCTCGTCGAAGCGACGCCGAAGCTCAACGATCAGCCCGGTCCGGATGGCACGTTCTTCTATTCGTCGCCGAAGCACCACAGCCCGTTCCGGATCGTTCAGGTCCTCCAAGGTGGGATTCCGGGGATGGTCGTGTGCGCGCGCAGCTCGACGCTCCAGATCGGCCGCGAGGGCTGCGATCTCAACTTCCCCGGCGATCTCTACATGAGCGCGTCGCATTGCCGTCTCGAAGAGACCGGCGGCCAGCTCCTCTTGTCGGATTCGAACAGCCGCAACGGCACGTACGTCCGCTTGAAGGCCGAGCGCGAGCTCGCGCACGGCGACTACCTCTTCATCGGCCGCAAGCTGCTCCGCGTCGAGATCACCGCGGCCGCCTGAGCGCGAAGCGCGCGACCTGCGATCGATCGTCCGGTCGTCGTCCACGCCACCGAGGGTCGATTGGCGCGTGCCATCTCGCGGCGCGCGACATCCAGTGACCGTCGCGACGTGTGCAAGTTCCAACGATCGCCTCGCGACGCATCGCGGGTGTTCGTGATGCCTCGCGAACGCATTTGCTGGTCACGTTCGTGGCCGCCACCGCTGCGTCATTTCCCTTCGTTATCTCGATTGTTCGTGGACGTTTCGTCCGGAGATGCTTCAACATGAAGTGTCGGCGACGGCGTCCGCTTTCCGCGCGGCGCTTCGGACGTCGAGAGGGTCTCCTTCATGGGGTTTCGTCGTTCTTTTTCGTTTCCGGGTCGGGTGCTTCCGCTCCTCGCGTGCGTGGCTTGCGCGCTCTCGTCGTGGAGCTTGGCCTGCGGTGGCAGCAGCGGCGTCGACGACGGTGACGACGATGGCTCGACCTCGAAGAAGAACGACGCGGGCTCGACGCCGAGCGGATCGGACGACGGGCCGGGCGGCTTCGGCGACGACGATCGTGACGCGGCGTCGACCACGAAGGACCAAGAGTGCACGAAGATGGACATCGTCTTCGTCGTCGACAATTCGGGATCGATGGGCCAAGAGCAGGACAACCTCGCCCAGAACTTCCCGAAGTTCGGCAGCATCATCGACGGCTACAAAACGAAGGGCGGTTCACCGCTCGACTACCGGCTCGCCGTCGCCACGACCGACGCGACGAAGGATCGCGGCGCGTTCGTTCGAAAGCCGACGACGGCTTCGGTGCAAGTCCCGCCGTGGTGGCCGTTCCCCGTCGAAGATCCGAGCGGTGGGTGCGAAGCCGGTCCCGATCGGGCGTGGCTCGAGCGCGGCGACGGCAAACCCGTCGACTACTTCGCGTGCCGCGCGCGCGTGGGCACGGGCGGATCGGCGACCGAGGAGCCCTTGCGGAGCCTGCACCTCGGCCTCACCGATCGCATCAAAGACGGCGCGAACGCGGCGAACGGTAGCGGGTTCCTCCGCGACGACGCGCTCCTCGCGTTCGTCGTCCTGACGGACGAAGACGAATCCGGCGCGGAGGTCTCCGGCGGTTCGTTCGACATCGGCACGTACCCGGCGATGTTCGACGCGGTCAAAGGTGGTCAGCGCGGTCGCTGGGCGGCGGCCGTCATCGCCGGCGAGAAAGAATGCAACTCCTCGCAGTTCGGCGACGCGCTCGAGGCCATCGAGCTCAAGAAGTTCATCTCCGACGTGGGCAAGAACGGCGTGTTCTCGTCGATCTGCGAAGGCGACTTGACCAAGGGCCTGACCACGGCCCTCGCGACGTTCGACCAAGCTTGCAAATCCTTCCCTTCGGGCCCGAATTGACGGACCCCTGCATCGGCCGTGTTTCCGCCCGCGAACGCGTGAGGTCGTTCGGTTCGCTCGCTCCACGAAAGGTCGTCTCATGAAGCTGCCTGCCTCCGTCTCGTTTCTCGCTCGGCTACGCGCGTCGGGTTCGCTCGTCGGCATCGGCCTGGGGATCGTCGCCTTCGCGGGGACGTTCTCCGCCGCTTGTGGTGGCGACAGCGGAGCGAAAATCACCGACGATTCGAAGGACAACGCCGACGACGGCAACGACGATCGCGGCGGCGACGCGGGCCCGGGGACCCCGTCGGACGATCCCGGTGGCTTCGACCCCGGCGGCTCGGACGCGGCGACTGGCTCGGACGACTCCTGCAAGAAGATGGATATCGTCTTCGTCGTCGACAACTCGGGTTCGATGAGCCAGGAGCAAGACAACCTGGTCCAGAACTTCCCGAAGTTCGGCGCGATCATCGACGGCTACAAGACGAAGAACGGTGACGTGCTGGACTACCGCCTCGCCGTCGCGACGACGGACGCGGGCGGCGGCAAGGGCGCGTTCGTCAAGAAGGCGTCGGGAGGGAGCACGCCCCCGTGGTGGCCATTCCCCTCGGACAACTCCGGATCGTGCGACGCCGGCCCCGATCGTCCGTGGATCGAGCGCGGCGACGGCAAGCCGGTCGATTTCTTCGCGTGCCGCGCGCGCGTCGGGACGGGCGGAAGCGGAAACGAGCGGCCGCTCGCGAGCCTGCACCTCGGTCTCACCGATCGCATCAAGGACGGCACGAACGCGTCGAACGGCAGCGGCTTCCTCCGCGACGACGCCCTCCTCGCCTTCGTCGTCTTGACGGACGAAGACGAGTCGAGCAACACCCCGCCGATCTCGGATTACCCGGCGATGTTCGACGCCGTCAAAGGCGGCGAGCGCGGTCGCTGGGCGGCGGCCGTCATCGCCGGCGAGACGAAATGCAGCTCGAAGCAGTTCGGCAGCGCGACCGAGGCGAAGAAGCTCAAGGAGTTCGTCACCGACGTGGGCAAGAACGGCGTGTTCTCGTCGATCTGCGAAGGCGACCTGACGCCCGGCGTGACGAAGGCGCTGACCTTGTTCGATCAGGCCTGCAAGTCGTTCCCGACGGGACCGAACTGATTCGACCCGTCCTCGGCCCATCGCTGGATCGCTACGGGACGGTGATGGAACCGAGGTCGTAGTTCCCGTCCGCGTCGCGACCTTTCATCGCGAGCTGCATCGGCGGCGAGATGCCCTGGACGTCTTCGACGCGCAGATAAACCTGGTAGGTCCCCGACGGCAGCGGCGCCGGCGCTCGCACCGTCTCGTCGTGATCGAGCGGCGCGTCCGGCATCGCTTCCCGCAGATCCGCCGCGAGCGGTCGTTCGACGTTCATCGCCCCCTTCAACCCGACGACGACGCGCCATCGAAGGTAGGTCGGCGCGATCCCGTCGTCGTTCCAGCGGCTACGAACGGAAATCGCGCCGTCCGCGCCGACGCGCAACGCGATCTCGCTCGCGCGGAGTCGGTAGCCGGCTTCGACGTTCGCCTTGCGGAACGCCGCGATCTCGTCCGTGCTCGCGGGGGCGTGGTCGAAGTTGCCCGACGACAGCATCGACACGTGGTGGTCGCGCACCTGTTTTTCGCCCTGGACGAACAAGTTCGCGCCGCTCGAACCGAGGTTGCGCTGGCACCACTCGGTGACGAAGATCGCCTTTCGCCAATGCTCTTCGGCGCCGGGCGTCGCGCGGAGGTTCGGTCCGCCGCCGGCGAGATCGTCGGAGCCCAAGCAGTCGACGCGGATCCCGATGGGCGGCGCGGTGCTCGCGACGGCCTCCTTCAACGCCGCGACGTTCGAGGCGTTGAGCACGAGGATCTTGTTGTCGAACGCCGCCGCCGCGCGCTTGACGACGAGCCGCGCGTTGTCGTCCGTGATCGGCCGCTGCGCCGACTTCTCGTACGGACCGCCCGGTTGATCGAACGGGTAAAGGTGGAATTCGCCCCAATTGCCATAACTGAAAATGTCGACGAACGCGAACGTCGGCTCGTCGCGGTAGCGCGCGGCGATGGCCCGCACGAGCTCGTCCAATCGATCGAGGTATCCCTTCGAATTCCAATCGGGGAGGACGTATTTCTTGGATTGCCCGGGCGGTGCTCCGACGAACGCGTTCGAAGCCGCGACGAGATCGTCGGGAATCGCGCTGTAGGATCCTTGGTATTGGTGATTGCTGCAATCCTGGCAAAGTGCCATGACGCGCATGCCGAAGCGTCCGTGCGCGGCCTTGGCTTTCGCGATTTCGTCGTCGACGATTTGCCACGCGTAGTTCCCGTGCGACGGCTCGATGTCGATCCAGTTCCACCGCTGGTAGCGGTCGACGTTCACCCATTCCTTCGGCGTGGGCGGCGTGCCGAGCCACGCGTATTGGCCGCGAAGCGGGTTCGTCAATTCGGGCGCGTCGAACGCGACCGCCTCGGGGGTGAAGGTCGCTTCGGCGACGACCGAAGCTTCGCCTTCCGTCGCTCCGTCGAGGCCGCCGTCGATGGGTCGCTCGTCGACGCCCGCGTCACGATCGTCCGTGTTCGCGTTCGACGCGTCGTTCGCTGTCGAGTCGCCGCAAGCCAACGGACTCGCCGCCAACAGCACGGCGAGTCCGGCGAGGAGACGTGCTCGTCGCGCGCGTGCGAGTGCGCTTCGCCCGATCTCCGCGCTTCGTCCGGCCCCTACGTTTCGTCCGCCCCCCGCGTTTCGTCCGACGTCTCGAGCCATGCCGAGACGGTACCACGACCCTTCGGCGTCGCCGCCGTCATGCCGGGAGTCGCGCCGGGATCAGCGTCGTACGCCGCGTTCACGGCGCGGGAGCGGACCTCGTCGCACGTCGTGGGCGGGAGGGGGCATCGCGTCGCTTCGGAGCGCTTGGATCGCGCTCGTGCTCTTGCCCTGCGCGGCGAGCACGAGCTCCGCGACGTCGAGGGCAGGCAGGTAAAGCTCGGTCCGCGCGAACCGGCCGATCTTCCCCGCGAGGATGCGCGGGACCATGAACATGATGCGTCGGATGCCGTCGGCGATGCGTCGAGGCATCGCGATGTGGTGGATGATCGGCTCGAGGAAGTCGTTCACCGCCGACGCCGTGTCCCGCACGCCGCTCACCGCCTCTTCGAGCGGATCGTAGAGCAGCACCGACATGAGCACGAGATCGTCGAGCGTGCCTTGCTCCTTCGTCATCGCGTCGAGGAGCGTCATCTTCCGGAAGAAGCGCGCGCTGCCGTCGTCGGTGGCCTCGTCGTCGTCGAGGAACGCGGAGAGCTCGGGCAAGAGGATCGCCATCGCGCCGAGCTCCCAGAGGAGCCACATCGATCGGTGCGCCGCGCCCATGCGCATCAGGCGCAAAATCTCTTCGAACACGCGCGGTCGCGCTGCCCGCGCGAGCTCGGCGCGCTGCGCGACCATCGCGTCGTAGACGTCGGGGTCGATGCCCAGATCGAGGCGCGCCGCGAACTTGATCGCGCGCAAGATGCGCACCGGATCTTCGCGGAAGCGCACGGCCGGCTCGCCGATCGTGCGGATGTTGCGCGCGAGGATGTCGGGCATGCCGCCGCACCAGTCGAGCACTTGCCGGCGGTCGAGATCGTAGAAGAGCGCGTTGATCGTGAAGTCGCGTCGGAGCGCGTCCTCGTGGGCTTCGCCGAAGACGTTGTCGCTCCGGATGAGCAGATCGTCGTCGACGTCGTTCTCGGTCGGGTTGCGGCGGAAGGTCGCGACCTCGACGATTTTCCCTTGGCCGAAGAGCACGTGCGCCAAGCGGAAGCGTCGCCCGATGATGCGGCAGTTGCGGAAGAGCGCGCGGACGTCGTCGGGGCGCGCGCTCGTCGCGACGTCGAAGTCCTTCGGGCGCCCGCGGAGCAAGAGGTCGCGGACGCAACCGCCGACGAGGTATGCCTGATAGCCGGCCTTCTCGAGGCGACGGACGACCTTCGCGGCATCCGGGTCGATGGCGTCTTCGTCGAGCACGACGTCGTGGCGCTCGAGCCCCGTCCCGGCATGACGCTCGAGCACCGAGGGCACGTCCTCCGGTTCGGACTCGACCGTGAACGACGGGAGCTCGGGCGGAGGAGGAAGATCCGAATGGGTTCGACGGCGCATCAATGGCCGAAAACGAGAAAAAGCGCGTAAATTCGTCACGAAACCGCGAGCGTGACGCGCAACGACGCCCTTCGGCCATTCCGCGTGAAGAAATCCTTCACACGTTGCGCGCGAGTGTACCAGGACCTTCTTTCACCCGCAATAGCGCACATCGAATGAGCTCGTTGTCCGACTGTCCCGACGAAGACGGCCTGGCTCGCGTTTCTCGCACGCTCACGCGCAAGGAGGTCTCGCGTGCGAACGGCGGACGCGTCGCTCCGTTGGCGATGGGCATCTCCGCAGGCGATGGCGATGAGGAAGATCTTCCGCGCGCTGCACCCCGCTTTGTTCGCACGAGAAAACAGCAAGAAAGCGGCCGCTTTCCCGCGAATTCATGGGGCTTTCCACTGTCACCCCGATAGGTGACGCGCGGTCGTCGCGTGCCGCCGGGATCTTGCGGCGATCTTACGTTAGCCTTCGCACCGATGAGCTCTCGACGTTGGGGTGGAGTGGTGTTGGCGCTGTCCGCGGGTCTCGTGTTCGCGCTGCCGATGACGGCGTGCGAAGGGGACGACGCGAACTTCGTGATCCCGGAGTTCAACCCGGACTCGGGCACGTTCCAGGTGCCCGACACGGGTACGGCGGCGCCGCCCGATTCGTCGATCGAGCCCGATGCTCCGCCCGTCACGCCCGACGCCGACAGTCCGGCCGCGTGCGACGACGGAAAGGTCGACCCCGGCGAGACGTGCGACCCGCTCGCGTCGTGCCCGACCGATTGCGCGGCCGCGGGCTGTCAGCTCCGCGAGCTCCAGAACGCCGGCACGTGCAAGGCTGCGTGCGTCGACACGAAGTTGCAAGATGCATGCATCAACGGCGACGGGTGCTGCCCGCCGAGCTGCAACGCGAACAACGACGACGACTGCAAGGCGACGTGCGGCAACGGCACGGTCGAAGGCAACGAGACGTGCGACCCGCTCGCGTCGTGCCCGACGAACTGCGCGCCCATCGGCTGCCAGCTCCGCAAGCTCGACGGCGCCGGCTCGTGCACCGCGGCGTGCGTGAACGACAAGCTCCAGACCGCCTGCATCAGCGGCGACCAGTGCTGTCCGGCGGGCTGCAACGCGAACAACGACGACGACTGCAAGCCCGGCTGCGGGAACAACGTCGTCGAAGCCGGCGAGACGTGCGATCCGCTCACCACGTGCCCGCAGACCTGCCCGCAGCTCGGCTGCCAGCTCCGGACGCTGAAGAACCCCGGCACGTGCACCGCCGAGTGCGTCAACGCCGGGCTCCAGACCCAGTGCGTGAACGGCGACGGCTGCTGCCCCGACGGCTGCAACGCGAACAACGACAACGACTGCAAGCCCGCGTGTGGAAACGGCGTCATCGAGAAGGGCGAGACGTGCGATCCGCTCGCGTCGTGCCCCAAGGAGTGCCCGCAAATTGGTTGCAATCTGCAAGCGTTGGTGGGCGGCGGGACGTGCCAGGCCGCCTGCACCGCGGCCGGGCAGCAGGAAAAATGCGTCAGCAACGACGGCTGCTGCCCGAAGGGGTGCAACGCGAACAACGACAACGACTGCAAGGCGGTCTGCGGCAACAACGTCGTCGAGCCTGGCGAGACGTGCGATCCGTCGACGTCGTGCGTGACGAAGTGCGAGGCCGAGGCGTACTCGTGCTTCACGTCGGTGGGCGCCGCGAAGACGTGCGACTTCGCCTGCCACCAGCCGAGCGTGTGCGGCACGGTCGAAGAGAAGGTGAAGCAACCGGCCTGCTGCCCTTATGGCAAGGGCGGTTCGTGCGGCGCCAAGGATGACGGCGACTGCGCGGGCGACGGCTGGAAGTTCATCGCTTGGCCGACCACGGTCAGCACGGACAAGGGCTGTACGACGCTCACGCTCCAGGACATGGTCCCGGGGGGCTCGTACGAGCTCACGACCTGCGGGCCGGCCGACAAGACGCCGGGCGACGGCGACACGTCGATCCGCAACGTGATCGACAACACGCAAACCACCTACGCCGTCGACAACGACGACTGCACCGACGCCGCCGCGTTGCCTCGCCTCGCCGGTTGGGCCTGCAAGAACAAGCTCGGGGAGAAGCTCTCGTGCGCCTCGCCGAGCCCGGGCGGCTTCATCTTCAACAAGAGCGCGAAGGCGACGATGCTCAGCTTCCAGGTCTGCGGGACGGGCGTGAGCCCTGGCAAGACCCCGGTCTACGTCTGGTACAACGCCCCGAAGGCGCCGTCGCCGGTCATCCTCAAGTAGCGTCCGGCCAACGCAAGGCCGCCCGGCACTTTTTCCGCGCCCGTTTTCGCGGGGAAAGAGCGGGAGTTCGCCAGTGACCTCAAGTTCCGTGCCGTACGCCGTTGACGCGGGAACGCGTGTGATTACCTTGCGTCCGAACTCGAAGCACCGGTAGGTACGCGCCCCAGCAGTGAAGCGGGGAGCTTGGCGGGAGCCCGGCTCTCGGCGGGCGACGAAACGTCAGCGCGACCTCGAGGGCTTTCTGCGGGAGGCATGAACCGCCATGGGCAAAATCATCGGAATCGACCTCGGAACCACGAACAGCTGCGTGGCGATCATGGAAGGGCGCGAGCCCAAGGTGATCGTCAACGAAGAGGGTTCGCGTATCACGCCGAGCGTCGTGGCGTGGGACGAGAAGGGTGAGATTCTGGTCGGTCAGATCGCGAAGCGTCAGGCCGTCACGAACCCCGAGAACACGATCTTCAGCGCGAAGCGCTTCATCGGTCGTCGGTTCGACGAGGTCACCGAAGAAGTGAAGCGCGTGCCGTACAAGCTCGTTCGCGCGTCGAACGGGGACTGCGCGTTCGACATCCGCGGCAAGGTCGTCTCGCCGCAAGAGGTGAGCGCGAAGATCCTCCAGAAGCTGAAGAAGGCGGCGGAGGAGTACTTGGGCGAGAAGGTCACCGAGGCCGTCATCACGGTCCCGGCGTACTTCAACGACGCCCAGCGCCAAGCGACGAAGGACGCCGGCAAGATCGCCGGGCTCGAGGTCAAGCGCATCGTCAACGAGCCGACGGCCGCGGCGCTCGCGTACGGCCTCGACAAGAAGAAGGACGAGATCGTCGCGGTCTACGACTTCGGCGGCGGTACGTTCGACATCTCGATCCTCGAGGTCGGCGACAACGTCGTCCAGGTCATCTCGACGAACGGCGACACGCACCTCGGCGGTGACGACGTCGACAACCTCGTCATCGATTGGCTCGTCGCGGAGTTCAAGAAGTCGCAAGGCATCGACCTCGGCAAGGACAAGATGGCGCTCCAGCGCCTCAAGGAAGCCGCGGAGAAGGCGAAGATCGAGCTCTCGAGCGTCCAGGAGACGTCGATCAACCTGCCGTTCATCACGGTGGGCCCCGGCGGTCCGGTGCACCTCGACATGCGTCTGTCGCGCTCGAAGCTCGAGCAGATGATGACGCCGCTCATCGAGCGCTCGATGGAGCCCGTGAAGAAGGCGCTCCAGGACGCGAAGAAGACGGCGGGCGACATCGCCGAGGTCATCCTCGTCGGCGGCTCGACGCGCATCCCGCTCGTCAAAGAGACGGTGAAGAAGTTCTTCGGCAAGGACCCGCACCAGGGCGTCAACCCGGACGAAGTCGTCGCGATCGGCGCGGCGGTGCAAGCCGGCGTGCTCTCGGGCGACGTGAAGGACATGGTCCTCCTCGACGTCACGCCGCTGTCGCTCGGCGTCGAGACGCTCGGTGGCGTCATGACCGTCATGATCCCGCGCAACACGACCATCCCGACGCAGAAGAAGGAGATCTTCTCGACGGCGACCGACAGCCAGCCGTCGGTCGAGGTCCACGTCCTCCAGGGCGAGCGCACCGAGGCGCGTTACAACCGCACGCTCGGCAAGTTCCACCTCGAGGGCATCATGCCGGCGCCGCGCGGCGTGCCGAAGGTCGAGGTGTCGTTCGACATCGACGCGAACGGCATCCTCTCGGTCCACGCGCGCGACCAAGCGACGGGCAAGGATCAGAAGATCACCATCACCGCGAACTCGGGCCTCAACGACTCCGACATCCAGCGCATGGTGAAGGAAGCGTCCGAGCACGAGGCCGAGGACAAGGAGCGCCGCGAGCAGATCGAGCGTCGCAACAAGCTCGACAACCTCTGCTACACGCTCGAGAAGACGCTGTCCGAGAGCAAGGACAAGCTCCAGGCGTCGGACATCACGACCCTCGAAGGGCTCATCAAGGAAGGGCGTTCGGCGGTCGAGAAGCAGGACGACGCGCAGGTCAAGGACGCCCTCGAGAAGCTCGAGAAGGAAGCGCAGCGCATCGGCGCCGCGATGTACGAAGCGGCGTCGGCGGCCGGCGGTGGTGGTGCACCGGAGGGCGCGAACGGCGCGACGAACGGCGCACCGGAAGGCGACAAGAAGGGCAAGGACGGCGGCGTCATCGACGCCGAGTTCGAAGAGACGCCCTGATTCGACCGGCGGCGAGCCCTCGCGACGATTCGTCGGAGGGCCCGTCGTCGAACGCCGAAGCAAAGACCCCGCATCGTCACCCGTTCGATCGGGCGACGGCGCGGGGTCTTCGCGTTTCGTGGGGGTCGTTGCGTTCGTGTTCGGTGCGACCTGGGCGGGCCTACGCGTCGCACTCCGAGCGGAGGCTGTAGAGCTTCTTCGCGCCTTGGGTCTGCGGGATCAGCACGAACACCGGCGCGTCGCGGTAGGCGCCCGGGTTCTCGACGGACAGCTTGTAGATGTCCGTCTTGCCGCTATGGGTGATGCGCACCGTGCGGGGCGCGGCCTCGGTCGTCTTCTGAATGGTGTATTGTGCACCCAATTGGCACGACGCGATGTCGCCCGACGAAGGCTCGTCACGGAGCTCGCGCCACGTCGCGCTGCCGTTCGCGTAGAAGTCGACCTGCACGGGCGGGCCGTAGGCGCCTTCGGAGCGCGCCCAGAACGTCACGCCGCGCGCGAAGAGCGCCTCGGTGCCCGTCCAGTTCTGGAACTGCGAATCGCGGATGACGAGGAGCTCGCCCGTGAGGCTGCGGAGCGTGAGCGACGGCGCGAGGACCTCGCGGAGCGCGGGCGCCCAGGGGCTCGTCTTGATCACGTTGCGGAAGTCGCCGCACGCCATGACGGCTTGGGAGGCCTCGTCGGCGATCTCCCACATCGTGCCGTGCGGCGCGCCGCACGCGCCCTGCGCGAGGCGGGCCTTCGAGTAGTCGACGGCCTTCTTGTAGTGCGCGAGACCTTCGTTGTACGTCGCCGACGTGCACGTGCTGAGGGCTGCTTCCGATTGACCGACCGATTCGTCCTCTTCCGAACCCAGCGAGGGATCGTTCGTCGAACAACCCGCTGCGACGTAGATGACCGAAACCAGTGCGATAGCGCCGAAGAACTTCATTGATCGTTGTCTCCGATGAGAAGGGTTGCTGATCGGGCGATCCGCGCGCTCGAAGCGGTGTGGCTGCGGAGCGTGCGTCCGCGTGTTCGCTCACGCGACGTCGAAGGCGATGGATCCCCCACTTCGGCGCTCATGTGCTCCACGGGCCGTGCCAGGTTCCGCTGTCCGGAAACACGCGAGAAACCTTCCGGCGAATCGCGCGTTCGCTACATTCGTGGCTTCGTGCATCGACGATGCATCACGTTCGGCGATGCGTGTCGGTCGTGGCCTCTGCGTCGACGGCGTGATCGCGCGGCTCGACGAGGCGCGCGAGTGCGACGATGACGAGCGCCAACACGCAGACGACGACGAGCGCGACGCGGAGCGAGAGCTGTTCGGCGAGCAGACCGATCGTCGGCGGACCGAGGAGGAAGCCGCCGTACGAGAGCGTCGCGATGGTCGCGAGCGCGGCGCCCGGAGCCGTGTGCGGCAAGCGCCCGGCGGCTCGGAAGACGATGGGGACGAGGCCCGAGAGTCCGAGGCCGGTCGCCGTCACGCCTGCGAAGAAAAGAACCAGGGAGTGGGTGGCGAGCCCGATCGCGAGGCCGCCGGTCACGAGCATGCCCGCCGTTCGCACGGCGGTGCGCTCGCCGAGGCGCGCGGTGATGCGATCGCCGGCGAAGCGACCCGTGAGCATCGCGAGCGAGTAGGCGGCGAAGCCGAGCGCGGCGACGTCGGCGGTCGTGTGGAGCGTGTCGGCGAGGTACACGGCGGTCCAGTCGGCCATCGCGCCTTCGCCGACGGACGAGCACGCGGCGATCGTCCCAAGGCCGAGGAGCGTGCGTCGCTCGGCGTGGAGCTCGTCGGGCGTCGGTGCGGGAGGGAGGGACGCGGTCGTGGGGAGGGGCGCCGGCGATGAGGAGGATGCGGGCGATGGGGAAGATGCGGGCGACGAGTCGGAGGTCGATGACGGGGAAGGCGATGGTGACGTGTCGGACGGGGAGGGCGCGAGCGGCGGCAAGCGGCGCGTGTCGAGCAAGTGTCGCCCTGCGACGAGGGCCACGACGAAGAGCGCCGCCGACGCGAGGAGGAAGTGCACGGGCGGCGACGAGCCGATGCGGGCCGCGAGCGCGCCGCTGATGGCGCCCGCGAGTCCGCCGGCGCTGAAGACGCCGTGGATCGCGGCGAGCACGGAGCGGCCGAGCGCCTTCTCCACCATGACCGCGTTCTCGTTCATGGCGACGTCCATCATGCCGCTGGCGAAGCCGGCGACGAAGAGCGCGAGCGCGAGCGACCACGCGCTCGGTGCGAACCCGACGAGCGGCAAGAGCGCGCAGAACGCGAGGGCGAAGACGTGCGTGATGGAGCGGCTGCCGAAGCGGTGGATGGCCTTGGCTGCGACGCGGAAAGCGGCGATGGCGCCGAGTCCGGCGAACAGCAGGACCACGCCGAGGGTCCGATCGCGGAGCGCGAGCGCGTCGCGGATGGCGGGGATGCGCGCGACCCAGCTCGCGTACGTGGCGCCGTTCACGAAGAACATCGCGACCACCGCGAAGTGAGCGCGAGCGAGCTCTTTCGGCGACGGTCGTGGGTCCAAGTGCGCGGGACTCTATCGCAACCTTCGGGACGACGAGCGAGAGAGTGCCGCGTTGCGGCGTGAGCGCGCACGAACGCCACGCCCGCGGCCGTTCGCGACACGTGCGTGGTGGGACGCGGTGGTCTGTTTCGGTCGAAGGTACGGCTGCGGTTCGCTGGGGTTTGGCGTTCGAAATCGCATCGGGGCGCGTGGCGTGTCGAAGTCAGGCGACCCCGGAAAGGTCGAGCGAGACGGCTCTTCCTTGCCGTGCCTCCCCCACGCGCGCGACACGATCTGTTACCGGTCGGTGAGCGCCGCGCGGCGCCGCGCACGATTCCTGCTCGGGCACGACAGGCCCGTGGTTCAGCGTATCCTCCGCCCAACGTCGACGTCGCACGAACCCGTGGGGGTGCCCGAGCACCTCCACGCTTCGCGCGATCGTGGACCGCGCTCCGAAGCGGGAGCACCGTCCGGTAACGCCAACTTTGGCGGTGCCGTCGAGGCGTCGCGTGCGAGCTCGTCAGCTCCCCCGGTGGAGGCGCGGCGTGCGAGCTCGTCGGCTCCTCCGGTGGAGGCGCGGCGCGCGAGCTCGTCGGCTCCCCCGGAGTCCGTGTCGCGGATGGAGAGCCGCATGATGGTGGACCGCTTGGCGAACGCGCGATCGCGATCGCCGCGTCACTCGGTGCCGCTCGAAATCCTCGTCGTCGACGACGACGAAGCCACGCGCCTCGCGCTCTCGTTCGCGCTGACGGACGCGGGCCACAAGGTCTCCGAAGCCGTCGACGGGGAGGAGGCCATCGCGCTCGTCTCGGAGAAGACCTTCGACGTCGCGATGCTCGACGTGCGCCTGCCGAAGGTCGACGGCCTGACCATCTTCCGCCGCATCCGGCAGCGTTCGCCGAGCACCTCCGTGATCCTCATGACGGCGTTCGCGACGATCTCCGACGCCACCGCGTCGCTCCGCGAGGGCGCGTACGACTATGTGACGAAGCCGTTCGACGCCGAGGAGTTCTCGCTCCGCGTCATCGGCCACATCGCCGAGCACCGCGCGCTTCGCCAGGAGCTCGAGGAGGCGAGGCGCCTGGTGGCGAGCCGCGACGCCGGTTCGCCCATCATCGGCCACACGCCGGAGATGAAGCAGCTCGTCGAACGCATCAACACTGTGGCGCAGAGCGACGCGCCGGTGCTGATCCACGGCGAGAGCGGCGCGGGCAAGGAGCTCGTCGCGCACACCCTGCACGCGCGCAGCTCGCGCAAGAACATGCCCTTCGTGACCGTGCACTGCGCGGCGTTCCCCGACACGCTCGTCGAGTCGGAGCTCTTCGGGCACGTGCATGACGCGTTCACGGGCGCGCTCCGCGAGCGATCCGGGAGCTTCGTCGCGGCCGACGGCGGCTCGATCTTGCTCGACGAGATCACGGCGCTGCCCCTGCCGGCGCAAGCCAAGCTCCTGCGGGTGCTCGAGCAAGGCGTGATTCAGCCGCTCGGTTCGAACGTGACGGTGCCGGTCAACGTGCGCGTCATGATCGCGACGCAGCACGATTTGAAGGAGCTCGTCGCGCAGGGCAAATTCCGCGAAGACCTGTACTTTCGCGTCAACGTCCTCGATCTCGAGATCCCGCCGCTGCGGGACCGTCGCGCGGACATGCCGCTCCTGCTCGCGCACTTTCTACGGCGATTTTACCCCGGGCGCGTCCCGCCGGGCATCGCTCCCCGCGCGTGGGCGGCGATGATGGAATACCCGTTCCCGGGGAACGTTCGGGAGTTCGCGCACGCCATCGAACGCGCGGTGGCCTTGGCGCGCGGGAGCGAAATCGATTTGCAGCATTTGCCGCCGGACATCGCCAAGTGCGCGGCTTCGACGGCAAACGGTGCCGCGGCGGCGGAGCCCGAGCCGTTCACCCCGCTCACGGCGGCCGTGAAGGACTTCGAGAAGCAGCACATCCTACGCGCGCTCCGCAGAGCAGGCATGAAAGGTCGCGCCGCCGAGCTATTGGGGATATCTCGGAAGAACCTGTGGGAAAAGATGAAGCAACATGGGATTACCGACGAGGATATCGGGATTTCGGGGAGCTGATTAGGCGGCCGGGAGCGAGCGGGCGTCGCTCGCGGAACGTGGCAGCAAATCGTCGAGGAACTGGGACGAGAGGAGTCCGCGGGGATCGATGGCTCGTTTGAGGTGCGCGAGGTGCGCGATCGCTGGCCCGTGCATTTCGCGGAGGAGCGCGCGGTCCACGTGCATTTGCTTGAGGAGCAGGATCTTCACGCCGAGCTCGCGGTACGCTCGGTTCGCCACGGTCTCGAAGAACGCGCGCGCCGCTCCTTCGAGGCGGCTTCCGCGGGGGACGCTCATGCTGGGGCTGAAAAGGTAAGCCCCGCCGGTCATCCCGAACGCTCCGTGGAGCGGCCACGGGCATTCCGGCATACGCACGTTGTCTTGCTGTTCGATGCGAGGCACGAGCTCGGGATTTCGCTCGAGGACTTCGAAATAGAGGTCGAGGAACGGCCGCATGCTCCTCGGCGGGACGACGTAGGTTTGATGAACGACTGGAAGGCGTGGATCGACACCGAAATACGAGAGTGTACGAGCCCCCAAACCTTTCGAGGTCAAGATGGGGCGAGAGCGCGCGTAACTTCGTTGAAAGAACGCGTGGCCGTAGATGGAGGCGCCGAAGCGTTTGCCGCCGCGAAGGACGGAAGACGCGAGGCGATGGGCGATCGCCGGAAAGCGATTGGCGACGGCTTGGAGGAGGACGTTTCGCGTCGTCGCGTCGTCGGTCAGGGGGAGATCGGGAAGGCCCTGGGCTTCGGTCGCGTCGATGACGCGCGCTTCGAGAACGATGGTCTTGCCGCGGAGTCCGAAGACGTAGAAGCCCGCGCCCCACGAGGGGCCTTGCTCGAAGCTCCGTTCGATCCGCGCGAGGCTCTCGCCGTCTTCGTACCGGCCTTCGTGGGCGACCGTGATCTCCACACGGCGGCGTTCGCCGGCGAAATACGTGCGGAGCTCCAGATCGAGCACGACGCCGAGCGCGCCGAAAGAGCCAGGGACGGCGCGGAAAAGATCGCCGGCGATGCCCTCGGCGCCCGCGGAGCAATCGTGGATTCGACCATCGGGGGTGAGCAGCGAAAAGCGGCGAACATATTTGGCAAAGAAGCCGACCGAGTCGTGCGTGCACCCCGCGAGGGCTCCGGCGAGGGTCACGAGATCGCTCGTCGGCGGATGCCTCGGTAGGTATCCGGGGACGGCCGCCGCGAGCGCTTCGAACGTCGCGTTTCCGGAGACACGGACCCAGAGACCCTCGGGCCCGTCGGCTTCGAGTCGAGTGACGGATACGGGCAGGGCGGTCGTGTCGATCGCTTCGCCGTCTTCTGTCGGCAAGAAGTGTCCGCCGAACGAATGGCGACCGCCGACGAGCGTGAACGTCCGCGGACTCTTCCTCCTCGCCGCCTCTACGAAGAGCTCACGAAGCTCGTCGACCGATCGCGGCCGATGAACGAGCGCGCGGGTTTCCGAAAGACCGCCCATGGCGCGGAGTTCTTCGATCGACGGCGCTTGCATGCTCGCACCGCCATAGCACGGTCCCCGACGACCTCCTCTCCGGCTACGACGATCGGCGTGACGGTCGGCCGGCTTTCATCGCGTTCCCTCGCTTGTGCGACGTCCTCTTCGTCGCGTGGGCGCGGGGCTCTTGCGAGGTCGCGGTCGGCTTCGCGGAGTCTCCGTCGCGTCCGTGCCGATGCCCGCTTCGCCCCTTCGTGGAGCTTCGTTTCCCGGGTTCGTCCACCGGATAGGCGCGCGCGCTGCTCGGCACGGCTTCGCCTTCGGAGGTGGGCCCGTCCACCGGGAGGAGGATCGAGAACGTCGTCGCTTCGTTCGGGGTCGACGCGACCTCGAGCCGGCCTTCATGCGCGCCCGCGAAGCCACGCACGATCGCGAGGCCGAATCCCTTGCCGATGCGCGTGGCGTCGTTCGCGCGGCGCGGATCGAGGGACGCGCGCACCTCGTCGGAGATGCCTGGGCCGTGGTCGGTCACGTGGAACGATGCGTGGCCGTCGACCAGCTCGACGCCGAGCTCGAGGACGTCCTCGTTGGGAGCGAACTTGATGGCGTTGTCGACGAGCTGGCCGAGCGCGCGCAAGATGCGCTCACGGTCGCAACGGATCGTGAGCGACGTCTCCGGCTTTTCGATCGCGATGCTCACGCCCTTCGCGCGCGCGCGTTCGAAGGCCGCGCCCGCGGTGAGCTCGAGCATTTCGCCGGCGTCGTGAGGGCCGATGCGAAGGACGACCGCGCCGCTCTCGATCTCGGACAGATCGGCGAAGTTGCGCACGAGCCGTTCCATCTGGCCGCACGAGCGGAGCATCGCCTCGAGGATCCGCCGCTGACGGCTGTTCGCGTCGTCGTCGCGCGTCGTCTGCATGAGGAAGTTCACGCCCATCGTCACGGCCGCGAGCGGGGCGCGCAGATCGTGGCAGATGGCCGCGAGGAGCGCGTCCGGCGTCTTGTCGGCGTCGGGCGTCGCGCTCGTGGAGGACGTCGCGCGCGAGGCTTTCGCCCCTTTCGCGCGGGATTTCGTCGGGATCGAGGCCGAGGGCATCGAGGAACAACCTACGGCGAGCGCGTGCGATGTCGATGCGAGCTTTCGTCGCACTTCGCGTCTCGCCGCGTTCGCTTCGTCCGCCTCGCGTCGGCCTTCCCTCCTCGCGTCGCCTCGTCCGCCTCGCGTCGGCCTCCGCCCCCCCCCGCGCATTCACCAGAGCGAGCGCGCGAGCTCGGGGGGTCGCGCGACCACCGCGCGATCGCCACGTACGACGATCGGTCGCTCGAGCAGCGCGGGGTGCGCGACCATGGCGTCCAACCGTTCTTCGGCGGAGGCGCGTTCGAGCCCCAGCTCGGCGTAGAGCGCCTCGCCGGCGCGGATGGGCAACGTCCCCAAGCGACGGACGAGCGCCTCGAGCTCGAACCGCGTGGGCGCGAGCGCGAGGTAATCTCTGTATTCTGCAACGACGCCGTCCCCCTCGAGCAGCTCGCGCACCGCGCGCGATTTCGAGCACGCGGGGTTGACGTAGACCACGGTGCGATCCGGCACGGGGGCCGCGTCGATGGCGGCCAGCAGCGCGGGGAGCTCGGCGTCCTCCGTGCCCCTCACGACCGGGCGATCCCAGAGCGTCTTCGCGCTCACCGCGCCGAGGGTCTGGGCGAGGGCCGAAAGTCCGCGCAGGCCACGCTCGGGCCCGACGACCGACGCGGTGAGGGCGACGGGCTTGCCCTCCAGCTCACCGCTGCCGATGAGCCAGTCGATCCCGTTCTTCAAGACGCCCGGCAAGCTGTGCCCGTACTCCGGACAACCGAAGACCACCGCGTCCGCGCGCACGATCGCCTGTCGCAGGATTTGCACCGACGCGGGCGCGCTGGATGCGTCGGGATCGAAGAACGGCAGGCTCGCGAGGTCGGCGTACACGTCCGCGCGAGGCCCCGCGAGCTCCGCGAGGCGTTCGAGCAATCGGCGGTTGTGCGAATGGGCGCCGACGCACCCGACCAGACAGAGGAGCGACTTCATCGGAGGCGCGAGCTTGCCCCATCCTCACGTGGGTTGCCATGCGCGCGCGACCTCGGCCCATTCTCGCCTTGACGAACGCGGCAAGTACGGCCTCAATGGCGCCCAAAGGCCCGCTCCGTCATGACGAAAATCGCCATCGAATCCTTGCCCGCACACTTCGACTCTCCCGCCGCCGAGGCCAAGTGGAGCGCTCACTGGGACACGAGCGGGATCTACCGCTACGACCCCTCGCGCGGGCGTGACGAGACGTTCGTGGTCGACACGCCCCCGCCGACGGTGTCGGGCTCGCTGCACGTGGGCCACGTGTTCAGCTACACGCACGCCGACGTGCTCGTCCGCTACCAGCGGATGAAGGGCAAGAACATCTTCTACCCGATGGGCTGGGACGACAACGGCCTGCCCACCGAGCGCCGCGTGCAGAACTACTTCCACGTGCGCGTCGACGTGCAGAAGGCCTACGAGCCCGGCCTCACGCTCGAGCAGATCACCCC
The DNA here is from genome assembly GCA_044226145.1 of Labilithrix sp. GTDB lineage: Bacteria > Myxococcota_A > Polyangia > Polyangiales > Polyangiaceae > Labilithrix. The sequence goes on from JBGAHN010000072.1 coordinate 21,086, forward strand.
CGAGGCCGCCAAGGCCGCGCCGCCCCGCGGCGTGTCGCGCCCGAACTTCATCGAGCTCTGCGAGAAGCTCACGCGCCTCGACGAGGACGTCTTCAAGAACCTCTGGCGGCGCGTCGGCCTCTCGGTCGATTGGAACGAGGAGTACGCGACCATCGATCGCCGGAGCCGCGCGCTCGCGCAGCGCTCGTTCCTCGAGAGCTTCGCGGCGAACCAGGTCTACAGCCAGGAGGCGCCCACGTCGTGGGACGTCGATTTCCAAACGGCGGTCGCGCAGGCCGAGATCGAAGATCGCCCGAAGAAGGGCCATTTCCACGACGTCGCGTTCGGCATCGAGGGCAGCGACGAGCACTTCGTCATCGCGACCACGCGCCCCGAGCTCCTCGCGGCGTGCGTGGGCGTCGCGGCGCATCCGGACGATGCAAGATACAAGCATCTGTTCGGCAAGCGCGCCGTCACGCCCGTGTTCCACGTGCCGGTGCCGATCTTCCCGAGCCCCCTCGTCGACCCCGAGAAGGGCACGGGCATCCTCATGGTCTGTACGTTCGGCGACGCGACGGACGTGACGTGGTGGCGCCAGGAGAAGCTGCCGCTCCGCCAGATCATCGGCAAAGACTCGCGGCTCTTGCCGGTCGCGTTCGGCACGGACGGATGGGAGAGCCTGTCGCCCGACGTCGCGAACGCCCGCTACGAGCAGATCCGCGGCAAGCGCGTCGATCCGGCGCGCACGGCGATGGTCGAGCTCCTGCGCGATCCGGCGAACGCGAGCGCGAAGGCCGCGGGGGCGCCGCTCCAGGGCGAGCCGAAGCCGATCGAGAGGCCCGTCAAATTCTTCGAGAAGGGCGACCACCCGCTCGAGATCGTCAGCACGCGCCAGTGGTTCGTGCGGCTGCTCGATCAGAAAGACAAGCTCCTCGCGTTCGGCGAGCGCGTGAAGTGGCATCCGCCGTTCATGGCCGCGCGTTATCGGAATTGGACCGAGGGGCTCCAGCTCGATTGGTGCATTTCGAGGCAGCGCTTCTTCGGTGTGCCGATTCCGGTTTGGTATCCGCTCGACGAAAACGGAAATACCAATTTCGAAAAACCGATCGTGCCGAAAGCGGCGCAGCTCCCCGTCGACCCGACGACGGACGTGCCGGACGGCTACCAGGCGTCGCAGCGCGGCGTTCCGGGCGGCTTCGTCGGCGAGACGGACGTGTTCGACACGTGGTTCACGAGCTCGCTCACGCCCCAGATCGGGTCGCACTGGCTCGAAGATCCCACGCGCCACGGCAAGCTCTTCCCCGCGGACATCCGCCCGCAGAGCCACGAGATCATCCGGACGTGGGCGTTCTACACGATCGCCAAGGCGCTGCTCCACGAGAACACCATCCCGTGGCACCACGTCGTCGTGTCGGGGTGGGTGCTCGATCCCGATCGCAAGAAGATGTCGAAGAGCAAGGGCAACGTCGTCACGCCGATGCACCTGCTCGACTCGTACACGGCCGACGGCGTTCGGTATTGGGCGGCGAGCGCGCGCCTCGGGACCGACACGGCGTTCGACGAGAAGATGCTCAAGGTCGGGCGCCGCTTGGTGACGAAGCTGTTCAACGCCGGCAAGTTCGTCTTGCAACAGACGGCGGACGGCGTCGACGCGAACGGCGAAGCGAAGATCACCGAGGAGCTCGATCTGCAGTTCGTCGCGCTCCTCCGCGGCGTGATCGCGGAGGCGACCGACGCGCTCGAGCGCTTCGAGTACGCCGAGGCGCTCGCGGTGACGGAGCGGTTCTTCTGGTCCGTGTTCACGGACACGTACCTCGAGCTCGTCAAGGGCCGCGCGTGGGGCGAGGGCGGGGCGACGCCGGCGGGACGCGCTTCGGCGGTCGCGACGCTGCGCCTCGGGCTGAACGTGCTCCTTCGCCTGTTCGCGCCGATGCTCCCGTTCATCACGGAAGAGGTGTGGAGCTGGGACTTCGCGTCCGACGAAAAGGGCGCGAGCATCCACCGCGCGCCGTGGCCGACGGTCGCCGAGCTCGCGCACATCCCCGAGCCCGCGCAGCCGCGGTCGTTCGAGCTCGCGCGGTCGGTGTTCGGCGCCGTGAACAAGCGCAAGACGGAGCTCGGCGGCTCGATGGGTCGGCCGGTGACGTCGCTCGTGTTCGCGGCGAAGGGCGAGGCGAAGACGGCGCTCGAAGCCGTGTTCGCGGACATTCGCTGGGCGTGTCGCGCGCGTGAGTGGACGTGGGCCGAGGCCGGTGCCGGCGTCGAGGGCGACTTCGGCATCGACGACTTGGTGCTCGAGCCGGCCGCGGAGAAGACCGAGAAGCCGGCGCCCGAGACGAAGTAGGCGGACGCGTCCGAAGCTGCGACGTCGAGACTCGCTTGAGGATGGCGGCTTCGGCGTGTGTCCGAAAATGCCTTCTCTTTGGCGCTCGTGGTCATGGAAGGGGCGATCCAGGTGGCGCGGTTCGCCCACCTCATGTCCGGCCGTCATCGATCGAAGGGGCCTACTCGGAGAGGCGCTGCGGTGCGTCCTACCCATGGAAAGATGGACCCATGGCCGTGGACTTCCAGAAGACGAAACGCGCGAGATGTTCGTGGCACCGACCTTGCTGAGCCGCTTCGCTCATGCGAACCCCCGCTTTCCTTTTCGTGATGGTGGCGCCTTTGGTCGGCGTCGGTGTGCTCGTCGCGTGTGGCTCCGATTCCCCCGCGACCGTCACCGGCGACGACGCGAGCCGTGCCGACGGATCGTCGACGGAGACCGAGGGCGGAGCATCGTCGTCGGACGACGGCGTCTACAAAGACGGGGACTACACCTGCTGCGGCGAAGGCAAGGGCCTCACGTGCTGCAGCGCCGACGCGGGACTCCTCGGCTACGAGTCTCTACCGGACGGCAACATCGTTCAATGGGGCGGACGTCCGGGCACCGACACCACCGCGAATTGTTTCGGATACGGAGGTGTCGCCAGCGCGTGCGCCGCGGAAGGCGAGGTCATCGATCGCAAAGACATCTGCTCGATATGTTGCGACGGCCTGGGGATGATCGAGAGCCAATGCGACATGGGGCCTTGCGTCGACGGCGGCACGTCCTACGGCTACAGCCAGCAGATCTGCGCGCGGTGCGGCAACGGAGAGTGCGGTCCCGGCGAGAGTCACGGCAACTGCCCCGAGGACTGCAAATAGCTCGTCGCGGCGTTCGTCGAGATCACCGCCCCGCGCGCGGGCGAAGATTCACGCGCGAGGTTCTTCGGCGGCGCCGCAGAACGCGCAACGCTCCTCGTGGACGAGGCGTTCGTGTTGGCATCGTGCGCACGGCGCGAAGAGGCGGAGTCCGCAGTTCGCGCATCGCTGCGGGTGAAGGGCGGCCGCGTCGTACCGGCGCACGGTGGCCTTGCGGGCGAGGCCGACCTCGAGGGCGACCTCGCGTCCAAGCAGGTAATCGTGGTCGCACGCCGGACAGCGGTGCTCGGCGACGGCGCGCTCGACGATGCGCCTCCGGCGGAGCGGCGCGCGTCGGTTGAACCAGCGCACGAGGGAGATCGAACCCCACAAGGTGACCGCCGCGCCGGCGCCGAGGGGAATGTATCCGCCGTAGCGCGGTAGATAAGGGCCGATTCCCCAAACCAACATCCAAACGGCGAATGCCCAATATCCCCAAAGCAACGTGACGTAGGGAATCTTTTCGCGTCTCCGCCAAAGCGCCGTCGCGACCAGCCAGACCGGGAGGACGAGGCCGAGGCGCGCCGCGAGGACTTTCCACCGCCACGTCCTGTGCGCGGCGCCGTATTCGGCATTGGCCCGCTCCTCGGCCTCGCGCGCTCGTTTGGCGAGGGCTTCGCGCTCGACCTCTCGCGGATCGGGTTCCCGGCGCAGCCGTTCGACCTTTCGCGCGGCCTCGTCGCGGTCTGCGCGGAGCCCGTCGAGCCGATCCCTGAGTTCGCGCACCTTCGTGTCTTCGTTGGTCGTCGGTCCCAACGTCGCGCGCGTGTCGAGCCAATTTCGCCACGTGGCCGTCGCGGTGTCGACCGCTCGGTCGAGATCCTCCAGATCTTGCTGGGCGCTCAGGATCTTCGCTTGCCTCGGATCGCCCTGCGCTTCCAACACCTCACGCGCGCGATCGATCGGCTCGAAGAGAGGATTGCGGTAGTCGGACATCTCGGGCTCGCGGAAAAGATCCGCGATGTCCGACAAGCCCTGCGTGCCGATGCTGCAAAGGAACAGCGCGAAAATGATTCCGAGCACCCAAAGCACGGGACTCGTACGAATCACGCGTTGATCGAGGGTTGCCGCGGGATCCGGAGTCGGAGGGGCGTTCGGATCGGCCATGGGGCGACGTTATCACCGCCGTGCCCCGAGGCGACGGTCGCCGCCGCTTTGCGTCGCGCGCGCTCACGTCGGACGCGACACCTCGCTCCGTCGGTCGTCCGTCCTCAGCGCCCCGGACCGAGCAAATACGGCAAAACGCTCGGGAGCCGCCGCGCCCACGACGCGCCGTCGTGCTTGCCGGCGGGATCGACGACGGCCCGCAGCGAGGTGCCTTCGACGTACCCCGTCTTCTTCAGCGCATCGACCAAGCGCGCTTGTTTCTCCGCGGTCGGCATGTACGGGCCCATCTCGGAGTCGTCGCTCTCGTCTTGTCCCGTATCGACGTACATGCGCGTCGTCGTCGTGGGCCCCACCTTGAGGCTCGCGGCGTGCGAGACGACGACCTCTTTGTCCCAATACGTCGCCGTCGAGAGCGAAGCGATGCCCCCGAAGACGTCGCCGTGCTCGAGCCCTGCCCACACGGAAATGAGCCCGCCGAGCGACGAGCCCATCATGAAGGTGTGCTCGCGATCGGGAGTCGTGCGCAGCTTTCCGTCGACGTACGGTTTGAGCTCTTCGGCGATCATTCGCAGGTATTGCGGACCTTGCCCCGTTCCTTGGGTGTCCGCGAACGCGTCGTCGGGCGTCGGTGTGAGCTCCTGGACGCGCGAGGCCATCAGGTCGTTCAAGAACTTCGTCGGGTTCGGGTTGAACGTGATCCGGATGTCGATGCCGATGACGATCGCCTCCGGCACCTCGCCGGCAGCGATCGCGGCGTCGAGCGCCTTCTCGGTGGCCCACGAGCCGTAGCTCGATTTGGCGATGGTATCGACGGTGCCGAGGTCTTCTTCGAAGATGACTTGGCCGTCGTGCATGTAAATGACGGGATATCGCTTTTCGGTATTCTCCGGATAGCTCGGCGGCAAATACGCCCGAACCATGTGGTCGTTGTTCAGGATGTTCGAATGAAACTTCGGCTCGAAGCCGTCGACCTTGCCGCGGTCGGCGTCGAAATACGGATAGACGTCGAGCGTCTGCCCGGGTTGGACGACGTAAGGAGGTCCTTTGGCCGCCTTGCCGTCGAGCGTCGGAGTGAACGACAGCGGCGCGGCGATCATGCCGACGTCGAGCTCCCACGTGTCGTTCGCCGTGTTCGTCATCGACGTCGGTGAATCGATCGGGGCTTGCTGACCGGTGAGCGCGAGGACGCGGCTGCCCGCGGGATAATGCACGCGCACGACGGCGGCTCGATTCGTCGGCGTTTGCGCGTCCGAATCCTCGGCGTTGCCG
>JBGAHN010000073.1:0-26493 GCA_044226145.1 Labilithrix sp.
CGCGAACCCACGGACGCTCGGCGGCTGCGCCGGAGGCGGCCCCATGCGCGCGAGGATGTCGGGCGTCAGCTCGAACTGCTTCGCGCGATCGGACGGCGGGAGGTGGAGCGGGTTCGGCTTGTGCTGCAAAATCGGCCGGGAAAGATCCTCGGCCGAGAGGCCCGCCCGCTTGGCGGCCTCGACGATCGCCTGCCCGAACGCGTGCGCGTCGGGGGCACGTGCGCTCGGCGACTTGGCGAGGTTCGCCATGATGACGTCGGCGATCGGCGACGGGACGTGCGCGGCGTGCGGAATCGAGCGCAGGGGCGGCGGCGGATCGTGGATCTGCTGAACGAGCAGCCCGACCGCTTGATCGCCATCGAACGGCGTCCGCCCCGTGAGCAGTTGGTAGAAGATCGTCGCGATCGCGTAGACGTCGCTCGCGGGGACGACCGCAGCGCCTTGCGCGCCCTCCGGCGAGATGTAGCGCGCGGTCCCGAAGATGAGCCCGGCCGCCGTCGCGACGGACGGCTCGCCGCCCCAGTTGACGCGCGCGATGCCGAAGTCGAGGACCTTGACGAACTCCTCGTCGACGCCGCGTCGCACGAGCATCACGTTCTCGGGCTTGATGTCGCGGTGGACGACGCCTTGCTCGTGCGCTTCACCGACGGCGTCGCAGAGCTGCAAGCCGATGTGCAGCGCGCGGGAGAGCGACACGCCCTTCGGCGCGTCGGCGAGCACGCCCTGGAGCGACTGGCCGTCGAGGTACTCCATGACGATGTAGAGCGCGCCGTCGGCGAGCTGTCCCGCGAGGAGCACCTGCACGACGTTCGGGTGCGAGAGCCGCGAGACGACCTTCGCCTCGCGCGTGAAGCGGGCCACGAGCTGCGCGTTGGCGCCGAGCTCGCGGTGGAGGATCTTCACCGCGACGTTGCGATCGATGCCCTTTTGGAAGGCGCGGTACACGCGCCCCATCGCGCCGACGCCGACGAGCTCGCGGACGACGATGTGCCCCGCGAGCTCCAACCCGAGGTAGGGATCGGTGGTCGGGCCGTCGTCTTTCGGCGGCGCGCCGTCCGCTTCTTGGAGCGGGACGCCGTCGTTCGGGCAATAGAGGGCGTCTCCCGGGCAGCGCGCGCCGCAGGCCGGGCAGACTTTCGACGCGACGGCCGACGCCTCGTTCACGCTCCCATCTTAGCGCAGGGTTTCACGGTTCCGCCCGCGCTTTCGGCGGCCTCCGGGGTCATGGCCGCGCTCCCGAAAGGCCGCGGATGGGCCGCGGAAGCCGCGGGAAGCCAGCGGGGAAAGACCGGTCGCCGCGGCGAAGGACGGCTGCCTCTTGAAGCCGCGCGCCGCCTCCTCTAAGCCCGCCCGGTCGTGTCGAATCTCGCGTCCAGGGAGCGGCCGGCAGGCGCCTACGAAATCAGCCTGCCCGCGTTCGAGGGTCCCCTCGATCTGCTGCTGCACCTTTGTCAAAAGCACGAGCTCGACATCCTCGAGATCCCCATCGGGTTCGTGACCGAAAAGTACCTCGAGTACCTCGCGGTCATGCAGCTGCTCGACCTCGATTTGGCGAGCGAATACCTGGTGATGGCGGCGACGCTCGCCCACATCAAGTCGAAGATGCTGCTCCCGGCGCCACCGCCCGGGCAGGAAGACGACGCGGTCGCAGAAGAAGAGGAAGACCCGCGCGAAGGGTTGATCCGGAGGCTCCTCGAGTACCAAAAGTACAAGCAGGCGGCCGCGGATCTCGCGTCGATGGGCGTCACCGGACGCGACGTTTTCTTCCGCGGCACGAAGATCGAAGAGGCGGTGCAGACAGGCCTGCCGCCGCTCGCCCAGGTGCCGCTGTTCTCGCTCGTCGAGGCCTTCCAGGGCGTGCTCGCGAAGAGCAAGATCAAGCTCTCGCACGACATCGTGCACGAGCGCATGACGCTCACCGATCGCATCAACGAGCTCGTCGACCTCCTTCGCGTTCGCAAGCGGGTCCTCTTCGAGGAGCTGTTCGAAGGGCTCGTCACGCGCTTCGATCTCGTCATCACGTTCCTGGCGCTCCTCGAGATGACGAAACTGCGCATGACGCGGCTCTTCCAAGAGGATCCGACCGCGCCGATCCACATCGAATTCACCGCGACGTCGATGTTCGACGACGCCACGATCGACGGTGCGACGGGAGAGCCCGTCGAGGAGGCGCTCGCGACCGACCACGCCGGCGACGAGGAGGCCTCCGAAGGTCTCGACCACGCCGGCGACGAGGAGGCCTCCGAAGGCCTCGACCACGCCGGCGACGAGCACGTCGAGGACGAGACCGTGACGGCGACGAACGTCGCGAGCCAAACGAGCGAGCCCAACGTCGAGGACGAGACGTGACGAAGCGCAAGAAAGCGAAGACGAAAGGCAAGCCGAAGAAGGCGGCGGCCGCGAAGGTCGTCGCCGACGTGGTCGCGGACGGGGCAGAGACCGAGCTCGCCTCGCCCGACGTCGTCTCCGAGGACGCGGCCGACGCGACGGACGGCGATCTCTCGAACGAAGGCGACGCGACGACGGACGGCGATCTCGAAGATCCGGCCCTCGCGTCGCTCGATCTGTCGGTCGCGATGGAGGGAGCCGGCGATCCCGACACCGAAGCGTTCTTCGCCGAGCCTCCCGACGCCGAGGGTGGCGGCGGTGCGACGGACGACGAAACGAACGCCGCCACGGACGATGAAACGGCCCGCGGCGGCGCGGACGACACCGCGAATGCAGCCCCGCCCCCTCCTCCTTCGGCCAGCGTGTCGGACACCGGCATCCCCTCGGACTTGGACGTCGTCCTCGGCGAGGACAGCCGTCGCGATGCCTCGACGGAGGCCCACGACGACGAGGTGGGCGCGACGGACGCGGTCGAGGTCGAACGCAACCACCTCCGCGGGCTCGTCGAAGCGCTGGTCTTCGCGAGCGACAGCCCCATGCCGTCGCGGGACATCGCGCGTCACGCGTCCGCGCCGGTCAAGCGGGTGCGCGAGCTCCTCGACGAGCTGCGGCGCGAATACCAGTCGCGCGGCATCCACCTCGACGAGGTCGCCGGCGGTTGGACGTTCCGCACGAGCGTGCAGTATGCACCTTTCGTCCGGGATCTGACGAAGCAGAAGCCCGTCAAGCTCACGCGCGCGCAGGTCGAGGCGCTCGCCATCATCGCCTACCGGCAGCCGATCACGCGGCCGGAGATCGACGAGGTGCGCGGCGTCGACAGCGGACCGGTCCTCAAGGTCTTGCTCGAGCGCGATCTCGTCCGCATCCTCGGCAAGCGCGACGAACCGGGCCGCCCTCTGATCTACGGTACCACGCCGAAATTCCTCGAGTTTTTCGGACTCCGGTCGCTCAAAGATTTGCCGACGCTCCGCGAGTTCACCGAGCTCACGGACGAATCGCGGCAAACGTACGAAGACGAGCTCGGCGAATCACCGACCGAGCACCTCGACGGACGCGAGGCGCTCGACGACGAAGGCGCCGCGGGCGAAACAACGTCGGAAGCGGACCGCGACGCCGAAGAGCCGGCGGGACCGGGCTTCTCCATCGATGAGGACGACGACCTCCACGCGCGGGCCGGCGGTGAGAGCACGGAGCGCACGAGCGACGAACCTCCCGCGGCCGCGATCGCCGACGACGTCCCGAGCAACATCGCCGAGGAGCTCGCCGAGCTCATCGGTGAATCCGACCCCGACAGCGAGCGCGGCGAGGAGATCGAGGAGCCGATCGACCCCGGCGAAGACGTCGACGAGGCAGCGCTCGAGGAGCTCGCGGACGAAGAGGACTTCGGCGAATCGGATCTCGAGGAGCTCGGGCGGCAAGCGCTCGAAGAGCTCGAGCTCGACCCGTCGGAGAACCTGGCCCCGGAACCTCCGGCGTCGAGCGCGTCGTCGTTCGATGCCTCGGACGACGACGCTTCCTGAAACGATACGCGGGCGTCAGTCTTGCGCTTGCGCGGGATCGGGGTAGCTCGCCGCGAGCTTCTGCACGTCGTCGCGGAGCTTCTTGTTCGCGAGGATCTTCCGGAAGAGCTCCCAGCACGCCGGATCCGCGAGCACCTGCATCGGATCGGGACCTTTGGCCTTCTTCGGGATCGACGACGGACCGCGCGTCTGGAGCGCCTTCATCTTGTCGATGTACGGCTTCGTCGGGAAGAGCTCGCCGCGCTCCCACGCGAGGACCGTGGCCTGCTCGAGGCCGAGGGCCTGCGCGAGCTCCTTCGCCGTGCACGCGAGCTCTTTGCGGAGCGCCTTGAGATCGTCGGGGGTCACGGGCTTCAGCCTGCGCCGGCGACGGTCATCTTGCCGACGCGGATCGTCGGCGCGGCGGTCGCCGTCCGCAGATCGAGGTCGGAGCCCACCGCGTCGATGCGCTTCCAGAGCTCGTCGACGTTGAGCGAGATGGTGACCTCGCTCACGGGGTACGCGAGCTCGCCGTTCTCGATCCAGAAGCCGGCCGCGCCGCGCGAGAAGTCGCCGGTCACGGCGTTGAACCCGAAGCCCATCATCTCCGTGACGTAGAGGCCGCGCGCCGTGCCCTTGACGATGGCGTCGTGCGAGTCCGCGCCGGGCTGGAGGATGAAGTTCGTCGTCCCGCACGAGACCCCCGCGGAGCCGCCGCGCGAGGCGTTGCCGGTGCTCGCGCGCCCGAGCTTGCGCGCGGAGTAGCTGTCGCAAAGATACGTGCGGAGTACACCCTTTTCGACGACGACGTTCTTGCGGCTGGCGAGGCCTTCTCCGTCGTACGGACGCGAGCCGGGCGCGCGCGGGATGAACGGATCGTCGACGACGGTCACCAAATCGCTCGCGACGACCGTGCCCTCGCGGCCGATGAGGTAGCTCGATTTGCGCCAGATCGCGTTGCCCATGACGCACCCGGCGAGCATGCCGAGGATCGAGCGCGCGGCGTCGGGATCGAAGACGACGGGGACCTCGCACGTCGACACCGTCCGCGCGCCGAGCTTGCGGAGCGTCCTCCGCGCGGCCTCTTCGCCGACGCGCTTCGGATCGTCGAGCTCGGAGAAGAAGCGCTTCGCCGTCCAGTGGTGGCCGCGGCGCTTCTTGCCGCCGTCGTCCTCGGCGAGCGGGACGACGGCGAGGGACTGGTACGAGCCCTTGGTCGCGGCGCGGAACCCGCTCGACAAGACGAGAGCCGCGCCGCCGGCGGTCCGGCCGAACGTCGCGCCGTCGCTGTTCGAGATGCGCGGGTCGAACGCGAGCGCGGCTTGCTCGGCCTCCTTCGCGATCGCAATGGCTCGCGACGCGTCGACGCTGCCGCCCTCGGGATCGTAGAGCTCGAGATCGGGCGCCTTCTTCGGATCGGAGAGGAGCTCGGGGTCGGCCGGACCGGCGAACGGATCCTCTTGCGCGAGCTCGAGCAGCTCGAGCGCGTCGCTCACGAACCTGTGGACGCCGGCCTCGGTGAGATCGCTCGTCGACGTCGTCGCGACGCGCTTGCCCTTCATGACCCGCAGGCCGGCGGAGCGATGCGCCGCCTCTTCCACGAGCTCGGGCTTGCCCATCCTCACGCGGGCCGAGAGCTCGGCCCCCGAGCGCAAGAGGCACTCCGCGACCGTGGCGCCGCCGCGCGTCGCCATGCTGGAGATACGGTCACCGAGCTCCAGGAGCTCGTTCAGCTCGGCATCGATGCGAGATGTCATCGCGACGACCCTAGCACACCGCTCGCGGGCGCCGCGGGACAGGATGCACCGCGACGCTGCGTACCGGCTCACCCGTTCAATTCTCCGTCCGCACGACAATGGTGACGTTCCTCAAAGTCACCTGCGTCCGAGGACACGAGAGACACGAGGAGTCATCATGGAAGTGCTCCGCACCGCGCTCGTCGGCTTTGGGTTCATCGCGGAAAAAGGTCATTGGCCGGCCTATCGGGCCGCGGCGGAGGCGGCGAACGGCACGAACGGAGCGGACGGGGCGAGAGCTCGCGGACGCGCTCCGTTCGAGGTCGTCGCCGTCGTCGATCCGTGCCCGGCGAGGCGCGCGAAAGCGAAGGAGCTCGTCCCTTCCGCCCGCGTGTACGCCGATCACTTGGGCATGCTCGCGGCCGAGGGGCGCGACCTCGACTGCGTGCACATCGCGACGCCGCCGTGCGATCACGCCGCCATCGCGCGCGCCGCGCTCGATCACGGCCTGCACGTGCTCTGCGAGAAGCCGTTGACCGTCTCGCGAGGTCAGGCGGCGTCGCTTCTCGCGCATGCGGCACGAGTCAAGCGTGTCGTCTTCCCCTCGCACAACTACAAGCACGCGCCCGTCGTGAAAGCCGTGCGGCGCGCGCTCGACGAAGGCCTCGTCGGCGAGGTCCGCCAGGTGACGATGCAGACCTTCCGGCCGACGCACGCCCGCGGCACGCCCGAGTGGCGACCCGACTGGCGACGCGAGCGCGCCATCGCCGGCGGAGGCATCGCGATGGACCACGGGAGCCACACCTTCTACCTCGCGTTCGACTGGATGGGTTCGTACCCCGAGTCCATCACCGCGTCGATCGCGAGGTCCGACACGTACGACACGGAGGACAGCCTCTCGTGCACGCTCGCCTTCCCGAACGGTCGACGCGCCACCGCGCACCTGACGTGGACGGCGGGCATGCGGCGCGTCCTCTACACCATCCACGGGACCAAGGGCGCCATCCGCGTCGAAGACGACGAGGTGGAGATCGTCCGCATGCACGAGGACGGCGAAGGGCCCCTGCGCTGGACCAGCGAACGCGAGACCATCGCATCCGATTGGATGGACGCGAGCCACACGAAGTGGTTCGGCTCCGTCCTCGAGCGCTTCGCCGCCGCGATCGCCGCCGGCGAGTACGTGGGGCGCGAGGCGGAGGACGCGCTTCGATGCGTCGAGCTCATCGGCGCCGCCTACCGCTCGGCGGAACAAGGGTCGCGGGAGATCCCGCTCGGGCTCGGGGGTTTGCTCCCCTTCTCCAAACCACGTCGCAACCTCGAGCTCGTGCATTCCTCGCGGGGCAAACGCTGAACCAGCCATGGACCTCGTCGCCTCCGTCGTCCTCGTGTTGATCGTGGTCGCGAGCGGCGTCGCCGTCCGCCTCCGGCACGGCGCGCGCGGCGTACGACGGTTCGGGCGCGTCGAGCGCGACGGCGGCTCCCTCCTCGTCGACAAGCGCACGATGAACGCGGCGTACGAGGTCCTCGATCCGATCGCTGAGGCCTGCGTCCGGGCGCGCGTCGGCGCGAACACCGTCACGTGGTCGTCGCTCGTGCTCGCGCTCGCCGCGGGCGGGCTCGCGGCCTTCGGTCATTTCGGAGGGGCGGCGCTCGCGCTCGTCGTCGCTTCCCTCGGCGACGCGCTCGACGGGCAGATCGCGCGAAAATCCGGCACGGCGTCGGCGCGCGGCGAGGTCGTCGACGCCGCGGTGGATCGGTACTCCGAGTTCGTGTTCCTCGGCGGCCTCGCGGTCCACTACCGGACCGCTCCGGTCGCGCTCGTCGTGACGCTCCTCGCGTTGCTCGCCTCGAGCATGGTCAGCTACGCGTCGGCGAAGGCGGAGGCCCTCGCCGTCGACGTCCCGCGCGGAGGGATGCGACGACCGGAGCGCGCCGTCGTCTTGTGCCTCGGCGCGGCGCTCGTCCCGCTCGCGACGGTCCTCGCGCCGAACCGCACGGGCGAGGCGTTCCCGATCGGCGTCGTGGTCGCCGGCGAGGCCCCGATGCTGATCTCGCTCTTCGTCGTCGCGATCGCCGGGAACGTGTCCGCGGTTCGGCGCTTCGTCGCCATCGACGTGGCGCTCGCCGCCAAAGAAGACGCGCCACCCGCCGAACACGGGGGATCGCACCGCAACACCAAGCGCGCGCCCGCCAACGCGGCCGCGAACGCCACCCATCAAGGAGGAGCCTCGTGACGCCACCGCATTCGATCGAAGGCCGGGATCCGGAGCGCGCCGACCAGGTCGTCGAGCGCGTCGAGCGGGCCGATCGTGTCGAGCGGGTCGTCGATCGGCCCGTGCGGCTCACCCCCGATCGACCCGTGCTCGTGACCGAGATCCCCGGTCCGAAGAGCCGCGAGCTCCGCGCGCGCGAAGACGCGCACATCGCGCCGGGCCTCCAAGGCTACGCGGTGATGTCGGGGATCGCGGTGGACCACGCGTGTGGGAGCACGGTCACCGACGTCGACGGGAACACGTTCGTCGATCTCATCGGCGGCATCGGCGTCGGCGCGCTCGGCCACGGTCACCCCGCGGTCGCCCGGGCGATCACCGAGCAAGTCCAACGCGCCAGCGTGGGGTCGTTCACGTCGCGCGCGCGCGTCGAGCTCGCCGAACACGTCGCGTCCCACGCGCCGTCGAAGAAGCTCCGCCGCCTCCAGCTCTACTCGGCCGGCACCGAGGCCGTGGAGAGCGCGCTCCGCCTCGCCAAGAGCCACACGAAAAAGAACGAATTCGTCGCATTTTGGGGCGGATTCCACGGCAAGACGATGGGCGCGTTGTCGCTGATGAGCGGCGCGTTCAAAGACGGCCTCGGCCCCATGGTGCCGGGCACGCACTTCGTCCCGTACGCCGACTGCTACCGATGCCCGATCGGCAGCTCCTACCCGTCGTGCGGCCTCGGGTGCGTCGAGATCGCGAAGAAGCAGATCGCGCGCGCGTCCGCCGGGAGCATCGCGGCCGTCGTCGTCGAGCCCATGCAAGGCACCGCGGGCAACGTCACGCCACCGGACGATTGGCTGCCGGCCATCGCGAGCCTCGCGAAGGATCTCGACGCGCTCCTCGTCGCCGACGAGATGATCACCGGCTTCGGTCGAACCGGCCGCTACTGGGGCGTCGAGCACTCCGGCGTCGAGCCCGACGTCCTGACGATCGGCAAGGCGTTCGGCGGCGGCTTTCCGTTGAGCGGCGTCTTGACGACGGACGCCATCGCGCAAGCCAAGCCCTGGTCGAACCCCTCCGGATCGTCGTCGAGCTATGGAGGCAACCCGCTCGCGGCTGCCGCCGGACGCGCAGCCCTCCGCGCCATCGACGACGAGAAGCTCGTGGATCACGGCGCGCGCGTCGGCGGAAAAATGCGCGCGTCGCTCCTCACGTTCGTCGACGCGTACCCCTTCGTCGGGTTCGTCGACGGGCGCGGCTTGTTCCTCCGCGTCGAGCTCGTGCGCGACAAGTCGACGAAAGAGCCCCTCGGAAAGAAGGCCACGCGGCGCATCTTCGACGCGTGCGTCCAGCGCGGGCTGCTCACGATGAGCTACGCGCCGAGCTTCCGGATCCAGCCCGCGCTCACCATCGCCGAGAGCACCGCCGAGATCGCGATCGCCATCCTCCGCGACGTGTTCGACCGCGCGACGAGGGAGGGATGGTGGCGCGACTGACGCGAAAATTCGTCGGTCACGTCCGCGATTTGTGGCCGGGAACGGCGATCGCGGTGCCGGTGGGCCTCGTGCTCTGGCCGCTCTTCCGCCTCGCGACCGACGAGGTCCGCTGGGACTACCTCGCGATCCTCCTCGTCCCCCCGATCCTCGCGTTCGCGACCGAGCGAACCAAGCGCCTGTTCGTCGGCGTCGTCCCGCTGATCCTCACCGCGTACCTCTACGACGCGATGCGCTTCGTCCAGAACGTCGGCGTCTCCACCGACCGCGTCCACGTCTGCGATCTGCGCGCCATCGAGATGCGCTTCTTCGGGATCACGCTCGACGGCCACCCCGCCACCGTCCACGACTGGATTCGGCTCCACACGGTCCCGGCGCTCGACCTGTACTTCTCCATCCCGTACGCGACGTTCATCTTCGCCTACGTCGGGATGGCGCTCTTCCTCTGGACGCGCGACGAGCGGGCGCTCCTCCGGTTCGGCTGGTACTTCTTCTTCCTGAACCTCGTCGCGTTCGTCACCTACCACGTCTATCCGGCCGCGCCGCCCTGGTACTTCCACGAGTACGGCTGCAAGGTCGACCTCTCCGCGCAGGCGAGCGAGGGCCCCGTCCTCGCGCGAGTCGACGCGTGGCTCGGCGTCGGCTTCTTCCGCGGCATGTACCGGCGCGCGAGCGACGTCTTCGGCGCCGTCCCGTCGCTGCACTGCGCCTATCCGCTCCTCATCTTCCTCGAAGGCTTCCGGCACCTGCGCACGCTCGGACGCACCGTCACCGCCGTGTTCTTCCTCTCGATGTGCAGCGCCGCCGTGTACCTCGATCACCATTGGATCGTCGACGTGCTCCTCGGCGTCTCGTACGGGCTCGTCGTGTACGCCGGGGTCGGCCTCGCCTCGGCGTTCATCGCGAAGCGCCGGCGCGAACCCGCGCGAGCGCTTGAGGATCGGTCAGATCGAGACGCAGTGGTGTCATCGATACGAGAGATCGTTCGACCGCCCAACGATCGGTTCCCTCCTCCGTCGCCTCGACCGGCGCGGCGGTGAACCAGAAGAGCGTGCGCCCCTGCGGATCCGCGCCTTCGACGACGCGGCCGTCGTAGTGACGCACCGATTGCCGCGTCCACACGACGTCTTTGGGGTCGCTCGGAAAGTTCACGTTCACGAGCGACAGATCGCGATCTTCGAGGATGAGCCGGACGACGCGCCGTCCGTACGGCATGAGCTTCTCGTAGTCGACGCCGTCTTCGTCGGGCGCCGGCGCGCTGAACGCCACGCCGCGGATCCCGAGCAGCGCGGCCTGCTTCGCCGCCGCGAGCGTGCCCGAATGCCACATCGCGCTCCCGAGGTTCAGGCCGAGGTTGATCCCGGAGAAGACGAGGTCGACGCGATCCCAATGGTAGGCCCCCAGGGACACGCAATCCGCGGGGGTCCCGTCGACCCGAAATGCGTCGAAGTGCCCGATCTTCGTCGAGCGGTAGGTCAACGGACGCGACGACGTGATCGCGAGCGACATCGACGATTGCTCGACGGCCGGCGCCACGATGCGCACGTCGCCGAATTCGGACGCGAGCTCGGCGAGCGCGCGGATCCCTGGGCTGTAAATGCCGTCGTCGTTGCAGATCAAGATACGCATCGCACCATCCTCGCGTGGGTCCGCTTCGTGCTTCCTCGTGAGGCAAGGCGCACTGCGGCGGTCTGTCGACGTCCGCTGCATGCGCTGCGCCAATGCGACGAGCGCGGACCGAGAGCGCGCAGGAGGACGCCGTGCGAGCTCGACTGATGTTCAATCCGAAGGCCGGCGGCGGCAAACACGACGTGGACGAGCTCGTCGCGCGTCTTCGTGGGGCGAACTTCGACGTCCTCTATTCTCCAGAGGAGGGCCGCGACGCCGTGGTTCGGTGGGCACGCGAGCCGGTCGACGTCATCGTCGCCGCCGGCGGAGACGGGACGGTCGCCCGAGCCGCGCGCGCCCTCGCCTTCGAGCGGCCGGCGCTCGCGATCTTGCCGCTCGGGACCGCGAACAACATCGCCCGGACCCTGGGGCTGACCGGCCATCTCTCCGACGTGCTCGAAGGGCTCACGCACCCGCACAAGCGTCGCCTGGACATCGGGCTGGCGACCGGACCATGGGGCGAGCGGCGCTTCGTCGAGGCGTGCGGCGTGGGGCTCTTCCAGCACGCGATCGAGCACGACACGTCGTCGAAGGACAAACGTCTCTCCCGCGCGCGCCGCCTCCTGCTCGCGAAGCTCGAAGCCGGACACAGGCCCACCGCGTGGGAGCTCGAGCTCGACGGCGTTCGTCGCTCGTCCGAGCTCTTGCTCCTCGAAGTCATGCTCGGGCGATCGATCGGGCCGCGGCTGCGCTTCGCCCCCAACGCCGATCCGTTCGATGGCCTCTTCGACGTCGTCCTGGCGCACGCCACCGACGGGCCGCGGCTCGTGCGTTACCTGAAGGCGCTCCTCGACGGCGACGAGGACGCAGTCCCCGATCTGGAGGTCGTCCGCGCGCGCCGTCTCTCCATGCACAACATGCACGTGGCGGGGAACTCGGTGCGCGTCGACGACAACGTCGTCCGGCCCGATCTCGAAACGTTGCGCGACGCGAAATTCGAGGTGCTCGCGGGCGCCGTGGAGGTGTGGCTACCGCCCAAGGGGACCGCGCCGCGACCGGAGCGTCACGACGAACGTCATCGCGACGAACGTCATCGCGACGAGCGACGTCACAAAGCGGCCAAGTAGTCGCCGATCTGAGGCAGGCCGAGCTCTTTCGTCGCCAAGCCCGCGCGCACCACCGAGCCCGGCATCCCGTAGACGACCGCCGTCTCGGCCGATTCGGCGATGACGATCCCTCCGGCGTCTCGGATGGCCCGAGCGCCTTCGAGGCCGTCGTCGCCCATGCCGGTGAGGACGACGCCGATCGCGCGCGCACCCGCGGCCTTCGCGACGCTCTTGAGCAGGCGGTCCGCGCTCGGCACGTAGCGATCTTCGGACGTCGGCGCGCCGACCACGATCTTGAGCTCCGTGCCGTGGGTCACGACCTCCATGCACTGACGCCCCGGGCAGACGAAGCCCGTGAGCTTGGCGAGCCGGTCGCCGTCCTGAGCTTCGGCCGTGCGGACGGCGCCGCGACGATCGAGCCGCTCGGCGAAGGTGCGCGTGAACTTGTCCGGCATGTGCTGCGCGACGACGATGCCGACCGGGCTCGTCCGCGGGATCTTGCCGAAGATCTCGAGGAGCGCCGAGGGGCCGCCCGTCGAGCTCGCGATCGCGACGACGTGCTTCGGCGCGACGTAGGGCGTGCTCGCGCGGGGCGCCGAGGGATCCATCGCGCGGGCGTCGCCGAACGAGCCGCTCACCTGCCGCTTGGACGCCGGCGCGGGCGGCACGAAGTTCGCGCGGAGCTGGCGCACCAAGAGGACCTTGGCGAGGATCTGTTCGCGGAGATCGGTCGCGTCGGGCGCGATCTGCGCGGTGGGCTTCGCGACGAAGTCGAGCGCGCCGAGCTCGAGCGCCTTGAAGACGTTCTCCTTCTGCGAATAGCTCGACACCACGATCACGGGCGTCGGCTGGCGCGACATGAGGATGCGCAGGAACGTGAACCCGTCCATGCGCGGCATCTCGAGGTCGAGCGTGATGACGTCCGGCTTGAGGAGCGCCGACAACCGGAGCGCCTCCTCGCCGTCGGCCGCCTTGCCGACGATCTCGACCTCGGGGTAGCCCGCGAAGACGTCGGCGATGTTCCGTCGGTTGTACGCCGAGTCGTCGACGACGAGCAGCCGGATGGGACCTTTCGTCACGGCGCTCGCTCGCTGCGCGCAGGGCGCGTAGGCGCCGTCGTATGTTCGAAGCTTCGCGTCATTCCACGAGAATCCAAAAGCAAGCCCGCGCGGGGTCTTCGGCTGCCGCGCGGCGACATCGTCGGTCGCCGCGCAAACGCCGCGGGAGCGAGAGTCTAACAGCTCGCGCGCGTCCGATGCAGCAAAGCCGCCGGAGCGGCATTTTGCCCGTGATTTTGCGTACGAGAGTCCGCACCGTCAACGCTCCGCGCAGTGCGAAGGCAGCGCGAAGGCGGCAGTGGAGGCAGCACGAAGGCGTCGTGTCCTCCTCACGTCACGTCCCGCGTCCGTTCGACGTCGCGATCGAGGGCCGCCGGCTGACGCGGAGCGTCGTTCGAAGTCAGCGCGCGTTTCCTTGACGAGCCCTCCGAAGCACGGTTGGGTACACCCCGTGAAATACTTCGCCACCGCCTCCACCATCGCTCTGGGCATCGCGTTCACGCTCTCGTCGGCCGCCACCGTCACCGGTTGCAGCAGCGACGACGACGGGAACAAGAACGACACGACGAACACTCCGGACGGAGGCGGCGGCGGAGACGACGCGTCGCAACCCACCGGCGACGGCGAGCCGATCACGGCGAAGGCGAACGAGTGGACATGGGTCGATTTCCCCGACTCGAAGTGCGCGAACGGCGATCCGACCGGCATCGGCGTGAACCTCGGCACGAGCAAGGACGTCTTCATCTACCTCGAAGGCGGCGGCGCCTGCTGGGACGAGACGACGTGCTACGCGCTCAAAACGGCGTCGTTCGTCGCGGACGGGTTCAAGGAGAAGGATCTCGCCGACAAGGTCGCTCCCGCGGGCCACAAGCAATTCGGGCGCGACGACGCCACGAACCCGTTCAAGGACATGAGCTTCGTGTACGTCCCGTACTGCACGGGCGACGTGCACGCGGGCGACGCCACGCAGACCTACGGCGATCACGTCACGCACCACGCCGGGCGCACGAACCTCGAGGCGTTCCTCAAGCGCATCGTCCCGACCTTCAAGGACGCCACGCGCGTCGTCTTCGGAGGCAGCAGCGCCGGCGGCTTCGGCGCCGCCGTCAATTACTGGCGCGCGCAGGAGGCCTTCGGGAGCATCCGCGTCGATCTCCTCGACGACTCGGGGCCGCCGGTCGACCAGAAGCTCATGGGTCGCTTCGACGCGTGGGAAACCGCGTGGAACCTGAAGGCGTCGTTCCCGCCGGGATGCGCGGACTGCGCGACGAACGTCGACGCGGTGCTCCCGTACTACGCGAAGACCTACCCGAATTCGCGGTTCGCCCTCCTCTCGTACGTGTCGGATCCGACGATCCGGAATTTCTTCGCGCTGCCCTCGGACCAGTTCACCGCGGCCCTGATGGATCTCGCGACGAAGCAGATCGAGCCGCAGACCAACGTGAAGTATTTCTTCGTGAGCGGCGACGACCACACGCTCCTCTGGCGGCAAGACAAAGAAGAGACGAACGGCACGAAGCTCACCTCGTGGCTCTCGGACATGTTGACCGACGCCGCTTCGTGGACCAACGTTAAGCCCTGAGCGACGGCGCGATCTCCGGCCGAACGCCATCCCCCGAGGCATGCACGTGGGCCCTTTCGGACGCGACGCACGAAACGTTGTTCTTTTCGTGCGTCCCGCGCTCGGGCGATCGCGCACGATCGCCGCGGCGGTCGGAGCGTTGCTCGCGGCGTGCGCGGCGGGGTGTGGGGACGACGGAAGCGCGACCGTGGACGGCGACAC
The DNA here is from genome assembly GCA_044226145.1 of Labilithrix sp. Taxonomy (GTDB): domain Bacteria; phylum Myxococcota_A; class Polyangia; order Polyangiales; family Polyangiaceae; genus Labilithrix. The sequence goes on from JBGAHN010000073.1 coordinate 14,870, forward strand.
GTCGTCGACGATCGACGCGGGGATCACGCCTTCGGGCGTCGACGAGGCGGGGACGAGTCCGCCCGATAACGACGACGCCGGCGCGGACGACGCCTCGACTCCGGTGAACACGAACCCGGACGCGCTCCCGGCGACGGTCGGGAGCTGGACGTGGTTCGACTTCCCCGACTCGACGTGCGCGAACGGCGAGCCGACCGGCATCGGCGTGAACCTCGGCACGAGCCGCCAGGTGCTCATCTACCTCGAAGGCGGCGGCGCGTGCTGGAACGAGGCCACCTGCTACACGATCGGCACGGGCTCGAACGTCAAGACCGGCTACAAGAAGGAAGACTTCGACAGCCGCTTCCAAGGCGAATCGCACGGCGACAAGTTCGATCGAACGGCGGAGGGCAACCCGTTCAAGGACATGAGCTTCGTCTACGTGCCGTATTGCACGGGCGACGTCCACTCGGGCGACGCCACGCAGAAGTACGGCAGCCACGTCACGCACCACGCGGGGCGGACGAACCTCGAGGCGTTCCTCAAGCGCGTGGTCCCGACGTTCGAGGACGCGACGCGCGTGATCCTCGCGGGCAGCAGCGCGGGCGGGTTCGGCGCGCTCGTCAACTATTGGCGCGTCCAGAAGGAGTTCGGATCCGTCCGCGTCGATCTCGTCGACGATTCGGGGCCGCCCTTCGACCAGAAGTACATCAAGAATTTCGGCGCGTGGAAGAAGGCGTGGAACCTCGGGCCCGCGATGGCGCCGGGCTGCGTCGCCTGCCAGGCCAACGTCAACGCGGTCCTCCCCTACTACGCGGCGGCGTACCACGCGTCGCGCTTCGCGCTGCTCTCGTACAACCACGATCCGACGATCAGCATCTTCTTCGGCATCATCCCCGGGCAATTCGCGGGCGGTTTGGGCGAGCTCACGTCGAAGCAGATCGAGCCGAGCACGAACGTGAAGTATTTCGTCGTCGACGGTTACGAGCACACGATGCTCGGCAACCTCTCGACCACGAGCCAGAACGTACAGCTCGGCGCGTGGCTGACGGACATGGTCAGCGACAATCCCGAGTGGGCGAGCGTCAAGCTCGACTGAGCGCGCTCACGGCTCACGGCGGAGGGGGCGCGCCGCTCGCGAGCTGCGGCTTGCGGTAGACGAGGTCTTCCTTCAAGTGGAGGAGCTCGAAGGCCGTCGAGACGTTGAGCAGCGATTCGGCGTGCCCGAGGAGCAGGACGCCGCCCGAGGTGAGCCGCTCGTGGAACATGTCGATGACGCGACGGCGGCTCTGCGCGTCGAAATAGATGAGGACGTTGCGGCAGAAGATGGCGTCGCAGCGGCCGACGAGGTGGGTGCGCTCGTCGTCGAGCATGTTGAGCTGCCCGAAATGGCAGAGCGCGCGCACCTCGGGCAACGGCGCGAACGTCGCCGACGGGGCGCCCTTCGCGTCCGCGGGAACGAACCAACGTTGCTTGACGGACGGCGGCGTCGCGCGGAACGACGAGGCGCCGTAGAGGCCGCGGCGCGCGGTGGCGATGCATCGCTTCGACAAATCGGAGCCGTAGATGCGCACGTCCCAGCCGTCGAAGAGGCCGGATTCGAGGACGAGCATCGCGATGGTGTAGGCCTCTTCACCGGTCGAACAACCCGCGCTCCAGATCTGCAAGCGGCGCCGCGGTCTCAGGCGCTCGGCGAACATCGGCAGGAGCTCGTCGCGGAACGCGCGGAGCTGGTAGTCCTCGCGGAAGAAGTAGGTCTCGTGGGTCGTGAGCTGCTCGGAGGCTTCGTCCCACTCCTCGTCGGCGATCGCGCCGAACTTGAGGAGCTGGTAGTAGTCCGCGAACGAGGTCAGGCCGCGCACCGTCAGGCGCGGGCGGAGGCGGCGCTCGAGCGAGCCGCGCGATTCGGGCCCGAACAAGATGCCGAGGCGCTCGGCGATGAGATCGCGCAAGAGGCGGTACTCGTCGGGGCCGAGCGTCGGCTCGCGCAACGGGGCGCCGAAGGCCTCGATCCGGCGCCCCTCCCGCAGCGATTCGCCGAGCCCGAAGCGTCGCTTCACGGAGCCTCCTCGGCTCCGCCCGACGAGAGCGCCTCCATGATCGCCCGTCGCACCTCGAGGCTCCGTTCGCGATCGAGGCGCGCGCGGAGCATGCCCTCGGCCTCCGGATCGGACACGTGACCGAGGAGCTCGGCGGCGTAGCGGCGCACCGCTTCGGCGTCGTGCTCGATCGACCGCGCGAGGGCGACGAGGGCGGATTCGCCGCCGCCGTTGACGAGCTGGACGAGGGCGAGCTTGACGACTTCGTGGTCGGGGTGATCGATCGCGCCGAGCAAGGCGTCGATGCCGTCGGCCGTGGCGACGGCTCCGACGACCTCGACGGCGGCCGCGGCGACGGCCGGCTCGGTCGATCGCACCAGGGGACGCGCCGCCGCGAACGCGCGCGCGGGATCGGCCTCGCGCAGCGCGCGCAGCACCGCGGCGAGGCGCGAAGGCGCGCGGGTCGTCGCGGCGAGGGAGGCGAGCTGTTCGGCGCGACCGAGCCTGCCGAGCGCGCGGATGGCGGCGAGCGCGACGCGCGGATCTTCGTCGGCGAGCGACATCGTCACGGCCGCCTCGGCGTCGGCGCCGCCGATCCACGCCAGTGCTTCGATGGCGCCGCGTCGAACCGACGGATCCCGATGCGCGAGCGCGCGGACGAGGAAGGCCGCGTCGTCCGGCGTGGTCCGCTTGCCGCGCGCGAGCACCTCGAGGCCGATGGTCGCCGCGAGCGCGAGCTCTCCGTGGGGATCGCTCCCGGCCACGAGCTTTCGCGCGCCGTCGAGGTGACGCGCCGCGATGGCGACGAGCGCGCTGTGCGCGGCGCTGGCGATCGCCGGATCCGAATGGCGGAGCCGCTCGGCGACCGGCTCGACGTCGACGCTCCCGCCGACGACGGCCAAGCTCTTGAGGGCAGCGACGACGACGTCCGACGACGGATCCTCGAGCCCTTCGCGCAGCGCCGCGAGCGGCTCGGAAGCCCCGGGGATCTCCGAGAACGTGCCGCCTTCTTGCGCGAGCCGGGGAAGGATCGACACGGCCATTCCGCGGAGCGAGTGCACCGACGGCCGCCCTGCCGCCAGGAGCGGAGGCGCGGCCTCGAGGCCGAAGAGCTGGAGCGCCGCCTCGGCGTGATCGGCGACGGGATCGTCGGAGAGCGCCTCGGCGAGCAGCGGCACGTCGTCGGGATCGCGCACGAGGCCGAGCGCCAAAATCGCGCCTCCGCGCGCGTCGGCGTCGGTCCCTGGCTGCGCCAACGCGCGCAGCGAGGCTTGTGCGGCAGGCGATCGCAGCGTGCGGGAGACGACGGCGAGCGCGTCTTCGTCTCCCCAGAGCACCTCGAGGGAGCGGCCGAGCGCGATCACGGCTTCGCGCGCGAGCGTCGCGTTCGGATCGGAGACGGCCTCGGCCAAGACGCGCAGCGCCCGCGGCGAGGTGCTTCCCGCGGCGGCTTCGAGCGCGTGCCGGCGGAGGAGAGGATCGTCGACGAGCGACTCGAGCACCGACCAAGGCACCTCGGCCTCGAGACGGTTCAACGAGACGAGGGCCGAGAGGCGCACCGCCGGCTCGGGCGACGCGAGCACGTCGGTGAGCGCACCACGCGCCATCTCGCGTGCTTCCTCACCGGCGAGGTGGGCTTGCCCGAGCGCTTCGGCCGCGGCGACGATGACGTTGGTGTCGGGATCGGAGAGGAGCGACGTCGCCAGCACGCGCATGCCGGAGAGCGTGGGCGCGCCCGCCAACACCTCGACGGCGAGCTTGCGTCCGTCGGCGTCCAGGCGGTCGAGCGCGTCGATGGCCGCGACGACCGCGTCCGGGCCGATGAGGACGAGGGCTTCGACCGCGGCGTTGCGCCGCCCCACGTCGTCGCGATCGTGGAGCAAGCGCGCGAGCGCGAAGACGACGGCCGTGCGGGGCTCCACGCGCGGTGCGACGTTCGCCGCCTCTTTTCGCACGCGCCAATCGGCGTCGCCGAGCGCGACGAGCAGGCAATCGACGGCGTCGGGCGCCGGGAGCTTCGGGATGTCCTTCGTCGCGATCCGACGGACCTCGGGCTCCGGATCGGCGAAGCGATCGCGGAGCTGCCGGGCCGTGGTTCGCTCGCGATCGCTCACGGCTGCCTCCCGAGGAGCACCGCGTCTCCGTCGTCGTCCGATGACGGTCCGGGACGATCGCTGGCGACGGCGGCCGCGATCGCGCGAAACGGCTGCAAGCCGAGCACGAACACGAGGGTGTCGCCGATGGTCGTCACGCCCTCGAGGCCGCGCACGTCATCGCCCTGCCCGAGCGACGGCGACGGCCGGATCTCCTTGCCCCCCGTGCCGAACACGCCCGTGACCGTGTCCACGGCGAGCGCGACGAAGCGACTGTTCGCGGGCACGCTCGGCCGCTCCGAAGACGCACCCGACGGGCCGCGCGTCGTGTCGACGACGATCCACTTGCTCTTGCGCGTCGCCGGCGCGCTCGGGAGGCCGAACCGCTCGCGCAGGTCCACGACGGGGACGACCTCGCCGCGAAACGAGGCCACGCCGCGCACCGACGCCGCGGCGCGCGGCAACGCCACGACGTCGAGCGGGTTGACGATCTCGCGAACGGCGTCGATGCGGACCGCGTAGGCGACGTCGCCGACGAGAAACCCGACCAGGCTCTTGGTGGGATCATGCCGCTGCCGAGGCATGGCTCTCCTTTCGCGCGAAACCCCGACCCGTCCGTTCGATTCGCATGCGGTTCGTCATCCGGAAAACAGGGGCCCCAGGTCGAGCAGCAACAAGACGGTGTCGTCGCCCGGTCGACCGATCCCGACGACGTACGGCGGCTGCTCGGTGCCGAGCACGGTGGGCGGCTCGATGTCCGACTCCGCCAAGCGGTAGACCTGCAAGACCTCGTCGACGAGCAGGCCGATGTGCTCGGCCGGCGTCTCGATGAGCAAGATGCGCGTGCGCTTGTCGGGCGCGCCCGCCGGCGCCACGCGGAGCCGCCGCTTGAGATCGACGACCGTGACGAGCCGCCCGCGCACGCTCATGACGCCCACCGTGTCGACGCTCGCGCGCGGCACCTCCGTGATCGGCAGCGGCTTGAGGATCTCGGCGATGCTGCCGATGGGGATGCCGTAGATCTCGGTCCCCAACAGGAACGCGAGGACCTCCGCGCGCTTGCCGATCTCGTCGGCGCGCTGGAGCGCCGAGCGCCCCTCTCCACGACGCGCGAGCGCCTTCATGCGCGCCCTCCTTCGAACGACGCGAGCATCGCCGGCGGCCGGACGCCCTCGGCGCTCGCGAGGACCTCGTCGATGAGCGACGCGGCGTCGAGGACGAGGGCGACGCGCTGATCCCCGAGCTCCGTCGCCCCCGCGAAGCCGTGCACCTTCGAGAGCGATTTGCCGAGGGCCTTGATGACGATGTCCTGCTGACCGATGAGCCGATCCACGACGAACCCGACGCGCTTGTCCCCGATGGTCGAGACGACGACGTACCGGCGCGAGGTCGTCGACGCCTCGCGGGGGTTCGGATCGCCCGGATCCCCCGCCTCGGCGCCGTGCCCCGCGCTCCAGATCCCCGCGCGGACCCCCTGGAGATGGAAGAGCCGCGACAGCCGCGCGATGGGCAGCGTCGCTCCGCGCTGGGTCATGACCTCGCGCCCCTCGAAGGTGCGCACGGAGGCCTCGTCGAAGACGATGGCCTCCTCCACGCTCGACAGCGGCATGCAATACGTCCGCCCCGCCACCTCGACGATCAGCACGCGGATGATCGCGAGCGTGATCGGCAACGTGATCGTCATCTTCGTGCCGATGCCGAGCTCGCTCGAGATGTCGACGACGCCGCCGAGCTTCGCGATGTTCGTGCGGACGACGTCCATGCCGACGCCGCGGCCCGAGAGCTCCGTCGCCTCCGTGCGCGTGGTGAACCCCGGCTGGAAGATCAGCCGCAGGATCTCGCGGCCGCCGATCTCGCGCGCCTCGGCCTCGCTGACGATGCCGCGGCGGATGGCGACCGCGAGGATGACGGCCGGATCCATGCCCTTTCCGTCGTCCTCCACCTCGATGACGACGTGGTTCCCCTTCTGGAAGGCGTTGAGCGCGATCGTCCCGACCGGCGGCTTGCCGACGCCCATGCGCGTGTCGCGATCTTCGATGCCGTGATCGATCGCGTTGCGGATCATGTGCATGAGCGGATCGGAGAGCTCCTCGACGATGAGCTTGTCGATCTCCGTCTCGGCGCCCGTGATGACGAGGTTCACGAGCTTGTCGTGCTCGCGCGAGATCTGCCGCACGATGCGCGCGAGCTTGTCGAACACCTGCCCGAGCGGGACCATGCGCACCTCGAGGATGCCGTCCTGCATCTGGGCGAGGTGCCGGTCGAACGAGCGGTGGAGGCGGTGCAGATCGTTCGCGAACGCCAGCGTCTCGGGCGTGAGCCGCGCGCTCTCCGAGAGCCGCGCCACCGCCGAGCGCACGATCGCGAGCTCGCCGACGATGTTCATCAAGTAATCGAGCTTGCGGATGTCGACGCGCACGGTCTGCGAGACCGAGCGCAGCGTCATCTCGCGCGGCCCCGGCGCGAAGCGACCCGGCGGCCCCGCCATCTCGCTGCCCGCGCGCGGCGGCACGAGCGAGTCCTCGGGCGGCGGCGGGATCGACGTCCGCGTGGCGCTCTCCTCCTCGCGCGAGGCCGCGAACGCGTGCAGATCGGTCATCGCGGTCGGCAGCTCCGGCGAGAACGCCGGGGCGTGCGTGAGGAGCCCGGGGCGCAACGGGCCCGTCGCGGGCGTCGACGGAGCGCCGCGCCGACGGACCTCGTCGATCGTCAGGTTCGGCGCCTCGACCCCGTGCCGGATCGCCGCGAGCGACTCGCGGCTCGCCACGAGGATCTCGAGCTCGACGGCGTCGACGTCGCCGCCCTCGCCCGTCGGCAAGAACGTGATGATCTCGCCGTACGGCCGCGTCTTGGCCTTGAGATCGTCGAGTGCGGAGTCGATCGTCGCGAGCTGGAACTGCACGCGCATGCGGTAGAGGAAGAGCCCCGCCTGCAGGTTCGTCCGCAGGCGATGCTCCTCGTACTCCGTGAGCACGCCGAGGAGCCCCGGATCGAGCTCGTACTGCGCGACGACGCTCCCGCCCGCGCCGCCTTTGTTCTGCGCGACTTGGCCGATCGCGGCGAGCAGCTCCTTGACCTCGTCGGCGGGTTCGGGTGCGTCCCCCTTCGCCGCGGCGAGGATCCGCGCGTAGAGCTCGACGGCGCGGAACAACAGGTCGAGCACGGGCGCCGTGAGCTCGATGCGCCCGAGCCGCAGGTCGTCGAGGAGGTTCTCGAGCTCGTGCGACAGGCCCGACATGATCGCCGCCCCGAAGAGCCCCGAGAGCCCCTTGAGGGTGTGCACGGCGCGGAAGACGTCGTTGACGAGCTCGGCGTCCGTCTCGCCGCGGCGGCAGCTCTCGTCGAGCGCGAGCAGATCGCGGCTCAACCCGTCGACGATCTCCTGCGCCTCCGAGAAGAACTCCTCGCGCGCTTTGTCGCCGCCGGGATCGAACCGACCGCCCGTGTTGTCAGGCATGATCCGGCGCCCCGGCGAGCAGCTTCCCGCAGATGCCGCGGAGCCGATCGGCCGAAAACGGCTTGGCGACGAAGGCGTCGGCGCCGAGCTTGAGGCCGCGCTCGACGTCCCGCTCGCTCGCCTGCGTCGAGATGATGAGCAGCGGCGTCGTCTTGTGCGTCGACGAGCTCCGGATGAAGCGGATCAGCTCGAGCCCGTTGACGTCGGGCATGTTGATGTCCGTGACGACGAGGTCGTAGCGCGCCCGCGGCAAGAGGCGCATCGCGTCGAACCCGCCCTGCGCCTCGGTGACCTCCAGCGGGCCGACGACGGCGGAAAATGCCGGATCCTCGAGGATGGCTCGGACGAGCGAGCGCGTCGACGCGGAGTCTTCGACGACGAGAATGCGGCGCACGCCGGGATCGTATCAGGGAACGCCGCGCGGGCGCGAGGACGTGACGCTTCCGAGAAGGTCGCCCGGAGGTCGCCCGCTCGGGTAGACTCCGCCCGTGACCGAAGGCGCCCCGCCCCCCGCCAAGCCGCTCCCTCCGCCGAAGACCGCCGCCGCGCTCGTCATCGGCAACGAGCTCTTGTCGGGCAAGATCCAAGACGCCAACGTCGCGGTGCTCGCGCGCGTGCTCCGCGGGCTCGGCGTCGAGCTCCGGCGCGTCGTCATGGTCCTCGACGACGTCGACACGATCGCCCGCGAGGTGGCCGCCCTCTCGAAGGCCCACGACTGGCTGTTCACCTCGGGGGGCGTCGGTCCCACACACGACGACATGACCGTCTTCGGCGTCGCGCAGGCCTTCGGGGTCGAGGTCGTCGAAGATCCCTCCCTCGCGCAGATGCTCCGCGACCACTACAAGGAGCGCTGCACGGAGGGCCACCTCCGGATGGCACTCGTGCCGAAAGGTGCGACCTTGGAGTCGAGCGACGAGATCCGGTGGCCGGCCATTCGGCACGGCAACACGTGGCTCTTGCCCGGCGTCCCGGAGATCTTCCAACTCAAGCTGGCCCTTGCGGCGCGCCACCTCGGCCAAGGCATCGGGTTCGTGTCACGCGCCGTCTACACGCGCATGGACGAGGGCGATCTCAAGCCCCTGCTCGATAAAATTGTCGAACAATTTCCAGACATTGACGTCGGATCGTACCCCAAATGGCACGACCCTTCGTACAAGACGAAGCTGACGTTCGACGGGCGCGATCCGGGGCGTGTCGACGCCGCGCGCGACGCCTTCGTGGCCGAACTTCCCGCCGGCGAACCGCAGCGCCTGGAATAAACCTCGCGCGACGCGAAGGGAGGGCGTTGCGTTCGAGCGCTTTCGCTCGGTAGACTTCTCGAGCGCTCCGGCCGACCGACGCGCGCCTTCGCAAATGTGGAAGCTGGTTATCGAGGACGACGAGGGAAAGCGGACAGTCGTTCCGTTGACGCGTGACGATTATTCGATCGGTCGTCAAGAAGGTCGAACGATTCGTCTGACGGAACGGAACGTCTCCCGCGAACACGCGCGGATTCGTCGCAAGAACGGCGGCGGGACGTCACGCGACGCGTTCGTCATCGAAGACCACAAAAGCTACAACGGCGTCTTCGTCAACGGCCTGCGCGTCGCGCAGAGCCAAGACCTCCAGAACGGCGACCTGATCCAGATCGGCGACTACCGCATCGTCCTACAGGACGACGCGGCGACGACGAGCGAGACGCAGATCACGACCGTCAAGCAGACGACGGATTTCGACGCCAAGGCCACGCTGCCCATGGCCACGGTGCGCCGCGGCCAGACGCTCACCGAACGGCCGAGCCGCTTCGTCATGCTCGTCGGGCCGATCCCCGGCGTCGAGTACCCGCTCGACCGCGAGCGGATGACCATCGGGCGCGCGGAAGACTGCTCGATCTCGGTCAACCACAACTCCGTCTCGCGCCTTCACTGCGAAGTGCACGCGATCGGCGACGGGCGCTTCGAGATCGTCGACAAGGGCTCGTCGAACGGCGTGCGCGTCAACGCGGTCGAGCTCCGGCGGAGCCTCATCGAGGCGGGCGACGTCATCGAGCTCGGCGACGTGCGGTTCAAGTTCGTCGGCGCCGGACAGATCTTCGTCCCGGGTCCGAACGAGAGCCAGCAGCTCACCGCGATCAGCGATCGCGAGGCCGAACTCGTCGATCCGCGGAAGCGCTCGTGGCGTGGGTACGGGCTGCCGATCCTGGGGGCGGGGTTGGTCGGCGCGCTCATCATCCTCGCGGCCGTCTACGCCGTCCAAACGCGCACCGCCTCGGGCGACGGCCCGAACAAGGCGAACGATCCCGAGCAGGCGCTCGTCATGGAAGCGCGGCGCGCGTGCACCATCGACGATTGCGACGCGCCTTACGAGCGGGTCTGGAAGGGCCTCTCGCCGCAATCGCCGTGGCGCACCTCGAACGAGGTCAAGCAGATCACGGCGACCTGGGCGGACTCCCTCCTGAAGAAGGCGGGCGCGGCGACGGAGGTCGAAGAGCAGCGCGCGCTCCTCGAGCGCGTCGCCAACTCCGCGAACGCGGACGAAGCCCGGCGCAAGCAAGCCGCCGATCAGCTCGCCGCGCTCGACAAGCCCGAGGACGTGGCGGCCCCCGCGGACGCGGCCCAACAAGAAGTGGCGCCCGCGCACACGCAGGTCGCGGTGGTCGCGCCTCCGACGACGTCGAAGCCCGCGTCGACGCCGCGCGCGCCTCAAGCTTCCGTCACGACGAGCAACGCGTCGATCTCGTCGCCGGCTCCGACGCCGAAGTCGACACCGACGACGACCTCCACGGCGTCGACGCCGAGCGTGCTCGACCGCGCGCGCACCGCGGCGCTCGAAGGTCGCCCGGCCGAAGTTCGTAGCCTTCTCGAGGCGCGCGTGCGCTCCGGGCACGCGACACCGGACGAAGTGAAGCTCGTTCGCGGTGCGTGTCAGGCGCAAGGCGACATCGCCTGCGTCGACGACATCCGTAAGAAGTACTGACGCGCGCCGTCGACGCGGTTTCGGCGGCGCGGCTCAGCGACTCGCGAGCGGCGCGGCATGTTTTCGGACCATGGCGAGCGCGGCCGCGCACGGCGCTGCACCTCGACGCCTGCCGCGCGCACGAACCTTACTCGTGCCCACGTTGCCCGAGCGAAATGCGTGCGAACACCGGTCGCGACGAGCTCTTCGTCGAGAACGTCGTATCCTCAACGTTCCCCGGTTCGCACCCCGAGGGGCTGCGCGTTTGCTCGCGCGGCTCTCCACGGAGGAGGTTCGACGATGTGGTTTTTCCGACGGATTCGGCTCCGAAGCATGCCCATCTACCGCGTCGACAACGCCATCGGCGCCGGCACGATCGTCCGCGGCGATCTTCGTAGCAACGGCGGATTCCATATCGACGGACACGTCGAAGGCGGCATTCATTCCGATGGCCCCGTCATCATCGGTGAGAAGGGGTGCGTCGAAGGGATGATCGTCGCGTCGGACGTCGTCGTCCTCGGACGCACGCGGGGGGACATCCACGCCTCCGGTCACCTCGAAATCGGCCCGGCGGGCCGCGTCATCGGCGACATCACGATCGCGAGCTTCCGCATGCACAAGGGCGGTGTGTTCCGCGGAACGAGCCGCATGCCGGCTCCGGGCGAGCTCCCCGAGTCGAGCCCCGTGTCGCTGCTCCAGGCGGCGCCCGCCCACGAGCCTTCCGGGCGGACCCTGCCGCCGCCCGGCGACGGCGCCGTGCCCCCTCCGGCCGGTGTTCGCGATCTGCCGCCCATCTCGGGGGCCATCGCCATTCCGCCGTCGCGTTCGGCGCCACCGAAGTTGAGCGCGGCGCGCATCAACCCGCGCCGCACCATGCCGCTCATCGACGACGCGGAAGTGATCGACCACGCCGTCGGCTGAAGGCGACGCGATCCTCGGCCGAGCGACCCCTCCGCGCATGAACGGCGCGGAGGAGGAAGGCGGATGGCGCGAGGAGGCGTGAGCCGCGCGAACGCGAGCTCAGTCGGCGTGCAGGTTCGCACGCCGACATTCGTGGACGGCACTTCAGTCGGCGTGCAGGTTCGCACGCCGACATTCGTGGACGGCACTTCAGTCGGCGTG
>JBGAHN010000272.1:0-3913 GCA_044226145.1 Labilithrix sp.
TCTTCGCCGTGCTCGTGGGTCTCGTTCGCCATCGCCGAACCTCACCCGGAGCATATTGATAATGAAAGTCGAGATCAATAAGTGCTACCTTCGAACCATTTCGTGTCACGACGCGGGCGTGACGTCGCGGTGCGAGCTTGCGGCGCGTCCTCCTCTTATGTCGCGCGCTGGACTATGTCTATGTCGCGCGCTGGACTATGTCGCGCGCCGGACGTCGGCGAAGTCGACGCCGAATCGCGCGAGGTATTTCCGTAGGCGGTCGGCGTCGTTGACGCTGCGACGCTCGGCGCGCGAGCTCGCGAAGAGGACGCGCCCCGCCGCCGAGAGCGACGCGGCTTCACGGCAAATGCCGAGGACGTCTTGGAGCTGCACGCGGTCGAAGCGGTCGAGGCGAGCCGCGCGTTCGGCGCCGAGCACGCGGAGGAGCAAGTCTGCCCCGGGGCCGTCCGCCGTCGACGCCGGCGCACCCTCGCGGAGCTGCGCGATCTCCGCCGCGACGATGTCGGTCGTGATCCGCCCGCCGATCGCGAGCGTGGCCATTCGCGTGACCGACGCGTTGAGATCGCGAAAATTCCCCGGCCACGTCCAACCCACCGCGAAGTCGAGGAAGCGCTCGCGCGCCTCGCGGCTCATCGTCACGTTCACGCCGAGGACCTGCGACGCCTGCCGGAGCTCGAAGTCGAGGTTCGGCGGGATGTCCTCCGGTCGCTCGTGCAGCGCCGGCAAGCGGAAGGTCCACAGGTTGATCCGCGCGAACAAGTCCTCGCGAAACGTGCCCGAAGCGACGCACGCGCGGAGGTCCCGGTTCGTCCCGCAAAGGAGCTGGAAATCGCTCGTCGCGTCGCGGTCCGAGCCCATCGGGTAGAACACCTTCTCCTCGATCGCCCGGAGGAGCATCGATTGTTCGTCGAGGCCGAGCTCGCCGATCTCGTCGAGGAAGAGCACGCCTCGATCGGCCTTGCGCAGGAGTCCGGCCCGGTCCGACGTCGCGCCCGTGAAGGCCCCTTTCTTGTGCCCGAAGAGCGTGCTCATCGCCGCGTCGCCGCGCAACGTCGCGCAGTTGACCTCCGCGAACTCGCCGCTGACTTGGCGTCGCGCCTTCTTGAGCTCGTAGATCCGGCGCGCGAGCTTGCTCTTCCCCGCGCCCGTCGGACCCGTGAGGAGGACCGGCGCTCGCGAAGACACCGCCACGTGCTCGATCCGTTCGATGAGCCGGTTGAAGTCGGCGCTCTTCGTCTCGATCCCGAACTTGAGGAACGACTGCCCTTCGACCTGCTCCTTCCGGAAGCGGGAGGCGATCCGATCGTAGCGGGAGAGATCGAGATCGATGATCGAGTACGTGCCGCGACCACGTGCGTCGCGCCCGCGCCGGGGCGACGTCTGGAGGAGCCGGGCGGGGAGGTGCCGAGACTCGGTCAGGAGGAAGAGGCAGATCTGCGCGACGTGCGTGCCGGTCGTGATGTGGACGAGGTAGTCCTCCTTGTCCGTATCGAACGGGTAGGTGCGCGCGAAGTCGTGGAGCGTCCCGTAGACGTCTTCGAAGTCCCACGCGTCTTTGAAGTCGACCTCGCGCCGCACGACGCGCGTCTCCGGCGACACGTGGGCGATGTCGGTCGCCACGACCTCGGCGGCATGGCTGCTCCCACGGCCGTGCAGGAGCTCCAGGCGGGACACGATCAGATCTTCGTGCTGAACGAGCGACACCGTCGGTCGCCAGCGGTCCCACCGTCGGGGGCCCGCGCCACCGTCGAGGACCGTCCCCAAGAGTCCGAGGACGACGAGCTTCTTTCGAGACATATCTCTATGTATCGAAATTATACGATGGGATAAACCTGGTCATCGAAAATTGCGCAAATTCGCCCGCATTTTCGCTTGGCATCGCGCATGCTTTGGGGATGCTCACCATGAGCGAGATCACGATGCGGGACGATCACGAGACGCTGGAGACCTCGGGGGCGCCGATCAAGGCGTGGACGGTCGGCGTCCCGTTCGAGGCGGAGGCGGAGGCGCAGCTCCGGCGCGTCGCCGAGCTCCCCTTCATCCACAAGTGGGTGGCCGTCATGCCGGACGTCCATACGGGGATCGGGGCGACGGTCGGTAGCGTGATCGCGACCAAGGGCGCGATCATCCCGGCGGCCGTCGGCGTCGACATCGGGTGCGGGATGATGGCGGTTCGTACGACCATCGACGCCTCCGATCTCCCGGACGACCTCTACGGGCTCCGATGCGCGATCGAAGAGGCGGTGCCGCACGGCCGAACGGACAACGGCGGCCGCAACGATCGCGGCGCGTGGAAGAAGCTGCCCGAGGACGTCGTGAGCGCGTGGACCGAGCTCGAGCCGGGCTACAAGACCCTGACCGAGAAATTCCCTCGGCTCGGCCACGGCGCGTCCGTCGGTCAGCTCGGCACGCTCGGGACCGGCAACCACTTCATCGAGGTCTGCTTGGACGAGAGCGATCGCGTCTGGTTCATGCTGCACTCCGGCTCGCGCGGCGTCGGGAACCGAATCGGCAGCTTCTTCATCGAGCTGGCGAAGAAGGACATGCGCACCTGGATGCTGAACCTGCCGGACGAGAACCTCGCGTATTTCCCGGAGGGGACGGAGCATTTCGGGGACTACTGGAGGGCGGTCGGCTGGGCGCAGAAGTTCGCGGCGAAGAACCGCGAGCTGATGATGAACGCCGTCGTCCGAGCCGCGCGCACGAAGCTCCGGCCGTTCGAGCTCACCGACGTCGCCGTCAACTGCCACCACAACTACGTCGCCCGCGAGCACCACTACGAGGCCGACGTGCTCGTGACGCGCAAGGGGGCGGTGCGCGCGGGTGAAGGCGATCTCGGCATCATCCCCGGCAGCATGGGGGCGAAGTCGTTCATCGTGCGCGGCAAGGGAAAGAAGGAGTCGTTCTGTTCGTGCAGCCACGGCGCGGGGCGGAAGATGTCGCGAACCGCGGCGAAGAAGACGTTCACGTTGAAGGATCACGAGGAGGCGACGAGGGGCGTCGAGTGCCGAAAGGACGTCGGCGTGATCGACGAGACGCCGGCGGCGTACAAGTCGATCGACGGCGTGATGGCCGCTCAGCGAGGGCTCGTCGACGTCGTGCACACGCTGCGGCAGGTCGTCTGCGTGAAAGGGTGAGTCGCATGTGGACGATCGATGGATCCATGGGAGAGGGCGGGGGGCAGGTCTTGCGCTCGTCGCTCGCCCTCTCCCTCGTGACCGGGACGCCGTTTCGGATCACGAACGTTCGCGCGGGGCGCGCGCGTCCCGGGCTGATGCGGCAGCACCTCGTTTGCGTCGAGGCCGCGACGCAGATCGGTGACGCCGAGGTGGACGGCGCGGAGATCGGCTCGACCGAGTTGTGTTTCCGTCCGAAGGCGGTGCGCGGAGGCGAGTACACCTTCGCGATCGGCAGCGCGGGTAGCACGACGCTCGTGTTCCAGACCGTCGTGCTACCGCTCCTGCACGCGACGACGTCGCCGTCGACCGTGCGTCTCGTCGGAGGGACGCACAACCCGATGGCGCCGTCCTTCGACTTCCTCCAGAAGGCGTACGCCCCCGTGCTCGCGAAGGTGGGGGCGCGGCTCGACCTGACGTTCGAGCGCTACGGCTTCTATCCGGCGGGGGGCGGAGCGTGGTCCGCCACGATCCACCCGACGGCGAAGTTGGCGCGGCTCGAATGCGTCGAGCGCGGTGACGTTCGTTCGCGCCGCGCGACCGCCATCGTCGCCCGGGTGCCGGGCTCGGTGGCGGTTCGTGAGCTCGCGGCCTTCGCGGACGCCCTCGCGTGGGACCGAGACGATGGTCGGCCGCTCGTGGTCCGTGATTCGCACGGCCCCGGCAACGTGCTCCTCGCCTTCGTGGAGAGCGAGCACGTCACCGAGGTCTTCGGCGGCTACGGCGAGCGCGGCGTG
>JBGAHN010000074.1:0-26308 GCA_044226145.1 Labilithrix sp.
GGCGTGCTCGTCACGTCGCGGCAAGGCTCCGGGGCCGTGGGCTACCGGCTCGGTGTGCGCGGTCCGATGGTCTCGTCGACGCTCTTCGCCATGGCCGCTCGTACGCCCGAGGACTCGAGCGATGCGAGGCCTCGCGCCGTGGCGCCGCCCGGGGTCGTCACCGCGCGCCGCACGTGGAGCGTGTCGTGCGGATCGGCGGAGAGCAGCTTGGCCGAGCCCGCGAGCGTCGCGATGGCGAGCTCGCTCGCTTGCGCTTCGGAGAGTCCATGCCGGATCGCCGCGTCGACCTGCGCCTCGACCAAGAGCGACCACATCGCGGGACCGACCCCGCTGATCGCGCCCGCCGCCGTCATTTGGTTCTCTTCGACGAGCACGACGGTCCCGAGGCGCCGGAATAGCGTCTGCACTTCGTCGAACGCCGCGTCCCGTTGGCCGTCCGGAGGGATCGCGACGAGGATCGCTCCCGTCCGCACTTGCACGAGGGTGCTCGGCTCGGCGCGAACGACGGACGAACGTGGGTAGGCCTTCGTGACGTCCGCCCATGACACGCGGCTCAGGATCGAGACCACGACCCGCGGACGTTGCTTTCGAAACTGCGCCGCGACGTCCGCCAGCGCCGACGGCGGGTGCGCGAGGATCACGACGTCGCTCCTCCGTGCGAGCTCCTCCGCGGACGTCACCGCGCGACCACCGAACTCCTCGGCGAGGCTCTCGGCGCGCTCCGATCCGCGATCCATGCAAACGAACGACGGTCCCCATCCGCGCACGATGGCCCGCGCGATCGCCCCTGCGCCCACCAATCCGAGGATCGGTGTCCGCGCCTTTTCTCCTTTCGGCATGCATCGAGCATAGTGTCTTACGGCGAAGCGCCGACGTCCGTGTCGACGTCCGCGCGGTCGAAGACGAGCGCGTCCTTGCGCCGCGCGATCCGAGACGTGAAGCCGCGGAACGAAGTGCGTATCGGAGCGGTGCGTCCAGGCGGGTTGCAACGACGCGCGACCCTGAGACAGGACGTCGGCGAGCGCCATCGCGCGAGCGCGTGAACTTCTCCGTCGCGAGCGCATCGCCTCATCGCGAGCGCATCGCCCTCCTCACGGAGAGCCGCAGAACGCGACGCAGGTGGCGGTGCCGCCGTCGGGTTCGACGCACGCGCCCTGGCATTCGGAGCTCAACGCTCCGCTGCAAGGTGTTCCCGCGACTTCTCGCGGCGCGCACGTTCGGCCGCCGTCACCGCTCTTGCAATACAAACGATCTTGGCAATCCGAATTTCGTTTGCACGGTGCGTCTGCGGGAACCGGGCCTGCCGTCCCGCACGTGCCGAATTGGCAACGAAGTCCTTCGGCGCATTCGTCGTCGGAATCACACGTATCGTCCGCGGCCTTCGAAGCTCGGCAGGTCCCTTGCTGCAAAGCCGTCGACGCGCAGTAGAGCCCCGCGGCGCAGCGTGAATGCGTGCCGAAGCCCCAGCGCACGAGCTCGACGAAGCCGCCCGCGTCGGGGATCGCGTAACCGCAAAGGTCCCCTTCACCCGGCGGCGTCTTGCAGGCGCCATCGCTCGTCGACGTCCAGCCGATGCAGGTGAGTCCGTCGGCGCATTCGTAGTCGTTGGAGCACGGGGCGTCGGCACCTTGATGGCCGACGATCACGTCGGAGCAACCCTCGGCTCCTTTGAAGATGGACTTCGACGACTGGTTGCTCGGCGCATGGAGAACCTCGGGGCACGTGCGCTCCTCGATTTCGGCGCGGACGTTCGTCTGACAGGTCGCCGCCGCCTCGGGAGCGAACGTGGCGCGCCCGCTCTCGACGCTCTTTCCGAGCGAAGTGGTGCACGCCGCGGCGACTCCTTTCAGCAGCGTGTGGTCGAACGCGTATAGCTTCGGCGCATCGGTCGCGTCGCAGCATTGCTCGAACTTCGGCGCGTGGAGGCCGAGGGTCTCTTCGCAGAAAGCCTCGACGTTCGTGTCGGGGGGCGCCGAGTCGGGCAGCGCGCCGTCCTCCGTCGATGCTTCGGGTTGCGCGACGTCCATCGTCGACGCGTCGGTGCCCGCACCGTCCGGGGTCGGATCGGCCGTCACGGTGTCCACGCCGCACGCCATGGCGAAGGCCGCGAGGGAGCCACAGAAAAAGGACCCCAAAAGCACGCGTCGGCGGAAGGTGCGGGAAATCATCTCGATCGAGATTATCCCATTTGGGTATTCGCCACGACGAATCATCGCCGCTTACCTCGGCTCGTCGAGCACACCTCGACGCACCTTGCACCTTCGTGTCGCGCTGGACCTCGTCGATGATTCGTGGTGTTCGACGGATCCCGCCGATCCGAAGGGTTCCCAGGCTTCCGCGGCGACGGACTGCGGTACGATACCGTCGATGAACGAAGAGCATCCCGCGGCTCACTTGCGGACGTCGGTCGTGGAGCTGCGTCGACGAGCCATGCAGGCTGGCGTGGCGCTCGGCGTCGTGACGGTCGTGCGCGCAGTGGATTTCGCCCTTCGGCAATGGTCGATTGGGCTGGTTCGTTCGATCCCCGACGAAGGGGCGGGCCCCGAGCTCATGGCGCAGCTCGAGACCGCGGACCGGTTCATCGATACCAACAACGTCGCGATCCTGGTCACCTTCGTCGTGACCGCCATCCTCTATTTGCGTTGGCTGCACGGGATCGTCACGCTGACGCTCGCGCTCGGAGGCGCTCTCTCTTGGCGGCCCGCGCAAGCCGTCTGGAGCTTCTTCATTCCCTTCGCCAACTTCGTTCGTCCGTACCAGGCGGTCCTCGCCGTGCGTGAGGCGCTCGATCCGAAGAAGGTGGCTCCGCCCGGTCCACGCGTCGACCCCTCGGCGCAGGTCGATTATCGGAGCACCCCGTTCGTCGAGCCGACACCGGCGCCGAAGCTGCCGCCGGCGCCCGTGGGCGCCTGGTGGGGAGGCTTCTTGGTCATGAGTATTGGTGCACGTCTGTCGAACATCGGTCCTTCGATGACGAACCCCCAGAGCGTGATCACCGCTTACCACGGAGCGATGGTCGTGAGCTTCGCGGCCGTCGTCGCGGCGACGCTCGCCATCGTGGTGGTGCGTGGTCTCACGGCTCGCGCCGAGGAGCGCTTCCGCTGCATCCGCGAGTCGTCGCCGGAGGCCCTCGCCGCGCAGAACATCGTCCTTCGCTGATTCGCTGAGGAGGTCCTTCGCTGAGGAGAGGGACGTACGACGCGAAGGAAGGCGAAGTACGGAGCGTCGCGATGAAAAGCGAAATTCGTGCCGAAAGGCCCTGGCGCATCGTGGGGACGATGCGCACATTGCGGCGCATGAGTCGCTCCGAAATCGACCCCCTCTACGCCCGTCTGCTCGAGCATCACAAGCTCCTGCTCGACGCGACGCGCGCCGAGTACGAGCGCGAGCACGGACCTGTGCCACACGCGGGCGCGTTTCTCCAGCTCTTGATCAACGACAAGGCCTTCGCCTGGCTCCAGCCGTTCACCGGCTTGCTCGTCGACATCGACGATCCGAAGCTCACGCCCGACGTCGCCACTGCGCGGGCGAAGGTCGAGCGCTTGTTCAGCCCGGAGACGCCGGCGTTCCATCCGCGTCACCTCGAGGTCGTCGCGAGCACGCCCGAAGCGGCCCGCTCCCACGAGCAGACGATGCAGATGCTCGCGTCGCTCGGCGCGGATCGTTAGGGATCGCGGGGGCTCCCGCGCTCGCGGAAAAGCTTCGTGCCGCGGAGCAAGAGGGCGATCCCGAACCAAACGAGGACGACGAGGGCCGGGTAGGCGAGCAGGCGCGGGAAGAACGCGAAGAGCACGGCGGCGCCGAGGAGGACGAGCCCGGCAAACGTCGCGAGCCGCGCTTCGACGGGCTCGATCACTCGGCGGTTCGCGATGGCGGCGCCGACCGTGTTTCCGATGCGCACCGCGCCCACGGCCGCGCGCCCCATGCTCCCGCGGCGGCTGCGGCGGTGCCTGGGGACGTCCTTCTCTCGACTGCTTGGAGGGGGAACGATCGGTCGCCGGATGGCGCGCTTCTCGTCGAGCACGATCTCCGTCGCGTTCGAGAGATCTTCGAGGTACGCCTCCTCCATCGCGCGCGCGAATACCTCGTCTTCGATCACGGCGTCGAGCTCGCAGTTGCCCATCCAGCTCGCGACGTTGAGGTTCGTCGAGCCGACGCGCGACCAGCGTCCGTCGGCCACGGCGGTCTTCGCGTGGAGCATCGCGCCGTTCCACTCGAACACGCGGACGCCGGCGTCGAGCAGGGGGCGGTATCCGGCGCGCGAGAGCGGCCGGAGGAGAGGGATGTCGGTCGCGCCGGGGACGAGCAGTCGGACGTCGACGCCGTCGCGCGCGGCGGCTCGGATCGCCTGAACGTAGGAGCTCATGCCCGCGTAATAAGCGTCCGTCAGCCATAGGCGTTTTCGCGCGAGCGACGCCACGAGCAGGTCGAGCCGGAGGAGCCCCGCCGTCGAGGGGACGTTCGCGACGATGCGCACGCTCGTCTCGCCGGCCTTCGCGAGGTCTTCGCGCTCCACGACTTCGTCGGACGGGAGCGGATCGCCCGCGAGCTCCCAGGTTTGGGCGAAGGCATGTTCGACGTCCGCGACCGCGGGGCCTCGGATCGCGACCCCCGTGTCGCGCCAGGGCTCTTGGTTCTTCTCCGGAATACCGGCCCACATCTGGCCGACGCAGAGCCCCGTCACGAAGCCCACCTCGCCGTCGACGGCGATCATCTTCCGGTGATCGCGGCTGATCCACGCGAGCGGTGAATCGAACCGCGGCGGGTTGTAGCAACGGACCTCGACGCCGCCTTCACGGAGCTGCCGCCAGAGCCTCCGAGAGGACTTCCCGAGCGCTCCCATCCAGTCGTAGAGCACGCGCACGCGGACGCCGGCTCGGGCACGCTCGACGAGGGCGTCGGCGAACGTGCGCCCGACGTCGTCGTCGTGAAAGATGTACGTCTCGAAATGGACCCAACGTTTGGCGCTTCGAATGGCCTCGAGCCACGCCGGGTAGTTTTCGCTGGCGTTTCGGAGGAGACGGACGTGGTTGTCGGGCACGAGCTGCGCGCCGGCCGCCCGCGAGAAGGCCTGATCGGCCATCGCTCGGACGTCGGCGGCGGCCACGCGGTCGGTGCGCTTGCTGTCGAGCCAGAGGGACATCGACACGACCCGTACCACAGCCGCGACGTCGTACCGTCATCGCCCGTCGTCGCCCGTCATCGCCCGGCGACGCCGTCGCGCGGCCGAGCCTTCGCGAGGAGCCGCTCGATGGCCGCCTCGCCCCTCGATGCCCGGGGCGTTCATGTCCGTCGCCGCCCAGGTCGTCTACGCGGATGCGATCGTCGGTCGTTTCTCCGACGCCGGATCGTGGTCGACGGGGAGACGAACGCGCGCCGTGACGCCGCGACCGACCGCGCTCTCGAGCGTCAGCGTGCCGCCGTGGGCTTCGATGACCCGCCGCGCGAGCACGAGTCCGAGCCCGAGCCCGCCGGTCGCGCGGCTCCGGCTCCTGTCCGTTCGGAAGAACGGCTCGAACACGCGCTGGATGTCTTGCGGTGCGATCCCGATGCCGTGATCGCGCACCTCGACGAGCACCCCTCCGGCGTGCGGCTCCGTCGCGACGTTCAGCGCTTCGACGACGACCTCGATGACGGTGCCGGGATCGCTGTATTTGCGGGCGTTGTCGATCAGGTTGTCGAGGGCGCGGCGCAGCAAGACGGCGTCGCCTCGGAGCGGCGGGAGGTCGTCGTCGATGCGCAGATCGAGGCGTCGTCCTTCGTGCAGCGAGGCGAACTTCGCCGCGGACTTCTCGACGACGGCGCGCACGTCGACCGTCTCGCGGCGCACCGGCATGCCGCCGCGGTTCCCCTCGTCCACCGAGAGGCGCGTCGCGGTGAGCACGTCGTCGACGAGGCGCTCGAGCTCGGCGAGGTCTTCGGCGATCTCGCGGAACGTCTGGGCGACTTCGTTGGGTCCTACTTCGGTGTCGGTGGCGATGTCCAAGGCGACGCGGATGCGGGCGAGCGGCGTGCGGAGCTCATGCGAGACGTTCGCGAGGAGCTCGCGTTCGATGCGGACGAGGTGCTCGATCCGCTCGGCCATCTCGTCGAAGGCGCGCCCCATGTCGCCGATTTCGTCGGCGCGCCGCATGTTCGAGCGCGCGTCGAGCTTTCCGTCGCCGAACGCCTGCGCGACGGTCGCGAGGCGCGCGAGGGGCTTGGTCACCAAGCGCGACGTGATCCATGCGCCGACGCCGGCGACGCCGAAGACGAGGCACGCGAAGAGAACGAAGAAGTCGTTCGGGGGAGGCCGGCCGGGCATCGCTGGCGAGACCGTCACGGTGGCCACGATCACGCCGCCCCGCGCGATGGGGATCGAGGTCTTCTCGCCGCCGGAGACGCGGTCGAAGCCGTCGCTCTTCGCGAGGACGCGTCCGTCCGGAGCGCTCACCGAGATCGCCCACCCCGAGAGCTCGTGGAGGCGTGCGACGGCGCGCTCCACGCGCTCCGTCGTCATCGGATCGTGGATGGCGTCGTCGATCGAGCCCACGATGAGGCTCCCCATGGGCCCGCTCACGCGTCCGCCCTCGGGCGTGCGGAGGTGGCGGCTCAGCTCGAGGCCGGCGACGACCGTGACGAACTGGCCGATGCCGATGAGCCAGATGAAGAGGGTGAGCTTCGGACGCCGGGTGAACATGGCGCGCTCATGGATCGATGGCGAGCATGTAGCCGACGCCGCGCACGGTCTTGATGATGCGCGGGCTGCGCGAGTTGTCGCCGAGCTTTGCGCGAAGGTGGGAGACGTGGACGTCGATCGACCGGTCGAAGGCCTCTTCGGCGCTGCCGCGGACGAGATCGACGAGCTGCTCGCGGCTCAAGACGCGTCCGGCGCGCTCGGCGAGCGCGTGCAGCAGCATGAACTCGTACGTCGTCAACGCCAGCGATTGCCCGTCGAACGTGGCGAGCATGCGCTCGGGATCGATGGTGAGCGCGCCGACACGGACCTCGGCGCTTCGCGGGCGGATCCCGCGTGCGCGTCGGGCATGCGCTCGGATGCGCGCGAGGAGCTCGCGGGACGAGAAGGGCTTGGAGATGTAGTCGTCGGCGCCGCCTTCGAGGCCCATGACGCGGTCGGCCTCTTCGATGCGCGCGGTGACCATGACGATGGGGACGTCGGTGCGGGCGCGGAGCTCGCGGCACACGTCGAGGCCGTCCATGCCGGGGAGCATGCCGTCGAGCAGGACGACGTCGGGGCGATCGCGGACGACGGCGGCGATGCCGGAGCGTCCGTCCCTGGCGATGGTGACGACGACGCCGTGCGATTCGAGGTACTTGGCGGTGAGGTGGGCGAGGCGCTCGTCGTCTTCGACGAGCACCACGGAGATCCTGTCGTCGCCCGTCGCCATCTTCCCTCCCTTATCGTCGGCTACTGACCGCCAGGCAAGCAGAACCCCGTCGCCGTGTTGCAGCTCGAGCCCTGGGCGCAGTCGTTCGGTCCGACGCAAGGAAAGGCGCACTTTTGGTACTGCGTGTTGCACCGCGCGAAGCCGCACGCCGAGTCGTTCTGGCAGGGGAGCGCGAGCGGTCCCGGGGTCGCGAGCCCCGTCGCCGCGGTCGCGGTCGGGTAAGTCGTCGCGGTCGGGTAGGCCGTCGCCGTCGGATAAGCCGTGGCCGTCGGGTAAGTGGTCGACGGGTAGACCGTGTAGGTGGGTTGAGGCGCGGCCGCCTGCGTCGTTTCATCTTGTTTTGCACATGCTCCGACGATCGACGTGATGGGAAAAAGGACCATCGCCATTCCCAGAATTCCCGAGACCTTCGTTCGATTCATGCGTGTCGCCTCCGGCTTGCGAGAGGCTCAGGATCGTCGAGCGTCGTGAACACGGTGCTGCGCGAATGTGTGGATTTGTTAACGAGCGCGCCGTTCGTTCAAAATTCTTAATATCGTGTCAATGCGTCATTAACACGCACGCTCGATGTTCGGCCTGTGCCGGATACGACCCGTGACGTGGGCGACGTGCAGAGCGTCTTGGCGCTCGATGCAACGGGACGACGCAAGCGCGCGACGAAGACGTGGGTTCGCTGGCTCGTCGCGATCGTCGTCGTCGCCGGGATCGTCGCGGCGATCGTGGTCGTCCGACGGAAGCAGGCCGTCCAGGGACCGAGCTACGTCACGCAGAAGGTCGCCAAGAACGAGCTCCGCGTGACGGTGACGACGACGGGGAACACGAAGAGCTCGAAGACCGTCGAGATCGGCGCCGAGGTGACCGGCAAGGTTCTCCACGTGGACGTCGACTTCAACGAGCACGTCACCAAGGGGCAGCTCCTCGCGGAGCTCGATCCGGAGCAGCTCCGCGCGGCGGCCGACGAGGCGAGCGCGCAGGTGCTCGCGGCCGCGGCGAGCGTGAAGTCCGCGGAGGCGACGGTGCTCGAGACGAAGCAGGCGAAGGCGCGGGCCGAAGAGCAGGCCGCGCAGGGTCTCATCGCCAAGAAGGATCTCGAGACCGCCATAGCGTCGCTCGCGCGGGCGGAGGCGTCGCTCTCCAACGCCGTCGCGAACGCGAACCTCGCGCGCGCGGGCGAGAAGAACGCGCGCTCCAAGCTCGACAAGACGAAGATCGTCTCGCCCATCGACGGCGTCGTGCTGTCGCGCTCGGTCGAGCCCGGGCAGACCGTCACGGCCGGGTTCACGACGCCGGTGCTCTTCACGGTCGCGGCGGATCTGCGGAAATTGACGCTCGAGGTCGCGATCGACGAAGCGGACGTCGGCCGCGTGCGGGAAGGGATGGACGCGAGCTTCACGGTCGACGCGTATCCGACGCGGACGTTCCCTTCGAAGGTCGTCTCCGTCCACTACGATCCGACGACGTCTTCGAACGTCGTCACATACCTGGCGGTGCTCTCGGTCGACAACGCGGATCTCCTGCTTCGCCCCGGCATGACGGCCACGGCCACCGTCGTGAGCGAGGTCCTCTCGGACGTCCTCGTCGTGCCGAACGCGGCGCTCCGCTTCTTGCCTCCCGTGACGACGCCCGCGGGGTTCGCGCCGGGACCTCCGCAGGCCGTGGCGAGCCCGATGGTCGAGGGCGACGCCAAGCACGTCTACGTCCTTCGTGGCGGCAAGCCGGCCATGGTGACCGTCAAGACGGGCGCGAGCGACGGGCGTATGACCGAGATCGTGAGCGGATCGCTCGCGATCGGGGACGAGGTGATCACCGATGCCGTCACCCCTTGAGCCGAAGGGGGGCGCGGTCGACGCCGCGGACGCGCCCCTCATCGAGCTCCGATCGGTGTCGCGCGTGTACGGGGAGGGCGCCGCGGAGGTCCATGCGTTGCGCTCGGCGTCGCTCACGATCCGGCGGGGCGAGCTCGTCGCCATCGTCGGCGCGAGCGGCTCCGGCAAGTCGACGTGCATGAACGTCATCGGCGGGCTGGATCGGCCGACGTCGGGGGAGTTCCTGTTCCAAGGCGTCGACGTCGCGTCGCTCGATTCGACGCAGCGCGCGCTCTACCGGCGGCACTACGTGGGGTTCGTCTTCCAGGGGTTCAACCTCCTCGCGCGGACCAGCGCGGTCGAGAACGTGGAGCTGCCGCTCGTCTACCGGCGCGTCCCGCCGCGCGAACGGCGCGCGAAGGCGATGGAGGCGCTCGCGTCGGTCGGGCTCGAGGGTCGCGAGCTCCACACGCCGTCGGAGCTCTCAGGCGGGCAGCAGCAGCGCGTGGCCATCGCGCGCGCGCTCGCGACGATGCCTTCGCTGCTCCTCGCCGACGAGCCGACCGGCAACCTCGATTCGGCGAAGAAGGCCGAGATCATGGCCCTCCTCTCGTCGCTCAACCGCGATCGCGGCCTCACCGTCGTGATCGTGACGCACGAGCCGGACGTCGCGCGTTGGGCGCGGCGCATCGTGGAGTTCAAGGACGGGTCGGTCGCGCGCGACGAGGCGAACGTCCCCGCGGGGAGGGCGCGCTGAGATGTGGCTCGCGACCCTGCTCATGGCCCTCCGCGAGGTGCGTCGCAACGCGATGCGCTCGTCGCTCACCGCGCTCGGGATCATCATCGGCGTGAGCTCGGTCATCGCGCTCGTGACGCTGGGGCGCTCGGCGACGGAGTCCGTCAAGGAGAACGTCTCGAGCCTCGGCGCGAACATGCTGACGCTCGTCCCGGGCGCGGATCGGCGCGGACCCGTGAGCTCCGACGCGACGAGCTTCACGATGGACGACGTGCGCGCGATCGCGCAGGAGTTCCCGACGCTCGCGGCCATCGCGCCGTCGGCGTCGAAGAGCGTGCTCGCGGTCAACGCGAACGCCAACTTCAACACCGTCGTCTACGGGACGACGAACGACTTCCTCCGCGTCCGGAGCTACAAGCTGGCGCGCGGTCGGGACTTCTCGGACGCCGAGCTCGCCGGCGGGACGCCCGCGTGCATCCTGGGCGAGACCGTGAGGAAGGAGCTCTTCGGGACGCAAGAGCCCGTCGACGCCGTGATCCGCCTCGGCAGCATCTCGTGCCGCGTCGTCGGCCTCGTGGCGTCGAAGGGACGCGCGGCGATGGGACCGGACCAGGACGACTTCATCCTGATGCCGATCCGCACGGTGCAGCGCCGCCTGACCGGCAGCACGAACGTCGGCTCGATCTACGTCTCCGCGACGACCGAAGCGGAGCTGTCGTCGCTCAAGCCGAAGCTCGAAGCGCTCTTCCGTGAACGGCGGAGCATCCGGCCCGGTCAGAAGGACGATTTTTCAGTGCAAGATACACGCGAAATCGCCAACGCGTTGAGCCAGATCACGACGGTCCTGACGGCGCTCCTCGGCGCGGTCGCGGCCGTCAGCTTGCTCGTCGGTGGGATCGGGATCATGAACATCATGCTCGTGTCCGTGACGGAACGAACGCGCGAGATCGGCACGCGGCTCGCGATCGGCGCGATGGCCGAAGAGGTGCTCGCCCAGTTCCTCGTCGAGGCCGTCCTCCTCTGCATGTTCGGCGGGCTCGCGGGCGTCGCGCTCGGGCTCGGCGGATCGTTCGCCGCGACCCGAATCCTCGGGATGCCCTTCGCGATCGACCTGGGCATCGTCGCCGTCGCCCTCGTGTTCTCGGGCGCGATCGGCCTCGCTTTCGGCTACTTGCCGGCGCGTCGGGCGGCGCGCCTCGATCCCATCGAGGCCTTGCGTCATGAGTGATCGATCGAGGCGTGCGCGTGTTTCGCGGATCGCGCGGTGGACGTCGGCGCTGGCGGTGGCGCTTCGTGGCGCGTTCGCGCTCGCGTCGCCTTCGACGGGGGAGGCGGCGTCGTCCGGCGAGACGATCTCGCCGAACGACGTCGTCGATCGATCGATGGCGAACAACCCGACGCTCGCGGCGGCGGTGGTCGAGGAGCGGCGCGCGCGGCTGCTCGAGGAGGCCGAGGAGCACCGCTACGGCTTCGTGCTCGAGCTCGACGGCGGCGTGACGCGCACGGTGACGCCCAACGCGGCGTTCGCCAACTCGAACCTCACCTTCCCGGAGTCGTTCAGCGCGGGCGTCGGCGGGACGCTCCGCAAGCACCTCATTTGGGGCACGGATCTGTCGCTGCGCATCGAAGGGCTCCAGCAGCGGAGCATCAACACGTTCACGAACGTCGTCACGAACCCACCGACGACGACGCAGCTCACGGTCGGTCCGAACTGGAGCGCGCTCGTTCGGTTCGACATCACGCAGCCGCTCCTCCGTGGCGCGGGGCGGGACGTCGCCGAGGCGGCCCTCGATCAAGCGCGGGCGTCGCGCTCGCTGTCCGAAATTTCGCGCAGCCGGGAGGCCAGTCAGCTCCTCGTCGACGCGCTCAGCGCGTATTGGGAGCTCGATTACGCGTCGCGCGCGCGGGAGATCCAGGAGCGGAGCCTCGAGCTCGCGCGGGCGCAGCGGGACGACTCCGCCAAGCGCGTCGAGACGGGATCGCTCGCGCCGGCCGAGCTCTTGTCGTTCGAGACGCGCGTCGCGACGATCGAGGAGGACGTCGCGACGGCGTCCGCGACGGAGCGCGACAAGTCGGCCGAGTTGGCGCGTCAGCTCGG
This sequence comes from Labilithrix sp., assembly GCA_044226145.1. GTDB lineage: Bacteria > Myxococcota_A > Polyangia > Polyangiales > Polyangiaceae > Labilithrix. Next base: position 12,028 of record JBGAHN010000074.1, read on the forward strand.
CGACGCGAACGCGACCCAACGTCGGGCCGACACGACGCGCGCGTTCCCTCCTTCGAGATCGCTGCCGGAGCTCCCCGACGCGCGCGCGTTGGCGCTCGCGGCGTCGTACGAAGTGAAGGAGAAGGAGGCCGCCGTCCAGCTCGCGGAGGTGCAGGCCAAGACCGCGGCGGACTCCTTGCGGCCGCGGCTGGACGCGGACGCGTACGTGCAAGCGCAGGGGCTCGGGCAGCGCTCGGTGGCTCCCGCGTTCGATCAGCTCGGCACGATGCGCGCCGTGAGCATGCACATCGGCCTGACGTACGAGCTGCCGCTCGACTCGACCCAGCGCCGCAACGAGCGCGATCGCGCGGAGCTCGCGATCTCCGTGGCGCAGAACGAGCTCCAGGCGACGAAGCAGCGGGTGGCCACGGATCTCGACGTCGCCTTGCGGAAGGCCGAGACCGCGAGGACGCGCGTCGACCTCGCCGCGCGCAGCCACGCGATCGCCCAGAAGCAACTCGACGCCCAGTCGATGCTCTTCCGGACGGGGAGCGCGACGGCGCTCGCCGTGCGCGAGGCCGAGGACCAGGTGCGTAGCGCGGAGCTCCGCGAGGCGCGCGCGAACGTCGACCTCGTGATCGCCGAGCTCCAGGTCACGCACCTGTTGGGACGGCTGCTCGCCGACGCCTCCCGCTGACGCGCGGCGAAAGCAAAGCCGAACGCGACGCCGCCGACGAACGCGGCGGCGCCGACGAGCGCGACGGCGTCGACGAGCGCGACGGCGCCACGAACGCAACGCCGGCGAGAGTGAAGGGCTTCGGCGTCAGCCAGGGAACATGTCGAAGTAGGGCTGCGCCTCTTCGAGGACGCGCGCGTACGATGGTCGCTCTTTCAGCCGCGCGAAATAGGCGGCGAGGTGGGGGTGCGCGTCGAGGGGCACGAGCTTCGATGCGTAGAACAAGGCCGGGGCGGCGGAGCAATCGGCCATCGTGAAGTCGTCGCCGAGCGCCCATGTCCGCGTGCGGAAGCGGTCGTCGGCGATCGCGTAGGACTTCGAGACGAGGCTCTTCGCTTCGTCCACGCCGAACGGATCCTTGCGATCGGCGGGACGGAGGCGATCGGCGACGATCCTCTGCATCGGCAGGTGGACGTACATGTCGAAGAAGCGGTCTTGCAGGCGGCACTCGAGCGCGTGGTCCAGGTCCGATGGAAGGAGGCGCGGTGTCTTCGCGACCCTTCGATCGAGGTACTCGAGGATGATGCTCGACTCCACCACGGTCGCGCCCCGCGCGTCGTCCTGGAGGACCGGCATCTTGCCGATGGGCGAGAGCTTCGCGAACGCCTCGCGGACGGCCGGATCGGCGAGATCGAGGAGGTGTTTTTCGAACGGGACGTCGAGCTCGTACAGGCCGATGAGCACCTTGTGGCAGAACGACGAGAGCGGGTGGAAGTGGAGCGTGAGGGCCATGGGATCTTTCGGAGGAGGGATCGAGGGCGCGCGACGTGCGTGCCGTAGAGAAGACGGCGACGGGCGGCGGATGGATACGGGGCTCGAGAAAAAAAGTGCGCGTGCGGCGGAGCTGCACTTTCCCTATGAAAATCATGCTCCTGGGCGCAATGCGTGCGCGGGAGCGAGCCGCTATTCGATCGTCGAGCCGCTGACCTCGGGGTCCCCTTTGGCGAGCACGAAGATGCCCGGGTAGCCGTCGGTCTCGAATCCCTGGCTCGAGTTCCGGCGAAGGACGGAGTCTTGGATGACGAGCTCTCCGGATCGGTCGTTCGAGACGAAGAAGATGGCGCCGCCGCCCTCGTTCGCTTCGTTGTCTTCGATCTTCGTTCCGCAGAGGCGGAGCGTGAACGTGTTGCCGTCGTTGTAGATGGCGCCGCCGCTCCCGCCGCCCGGCGTCCCTCCGCGCGCGGGGTTCGCGCCGTTGCCGATCGCGTGGTTGTTGGCGAAGTAGCTGTTGAGCACGGCGTACGACACGCCGATGCTCGAGAGGCCCCCGCCGTTGGAGCAGCGGCCGCCCATGAACGTGCTGCCGACGACGTAGAGGGGGGCGCCGCCGGATTGATCGAACGCCCGGATGGCGGCGCCTCCGACGTCCGGCCCGACCTCGTCGCACGCGTTGTCGAAGAAGCGCGCGTTGACGACCTTGAGCCGACCGCCGCGCGCGAAGATCGCGCCACCGCCGCCGAGGCCGTCGTCCTCGGCGCCCAGGCCCGTCGCGTTGCCGTCCTCGAGGGTGATGTTTTGGACGGTGAGCAGCGGGTGATCTTGATCGTTGCAGTGCGAGGTCGTCCACGTTTGGGCTTCGTCGCACGTGTTCATGTAGAGGATGCGGTGCTTGCCGCCGCCGCTGAGCGTCACCTTGTTGCCGCCGTCGATGACGATCTTCGGGCCGGTGTCGTTGACGACCTTCGCGGTCTTCGTCAGCGTGATGGTCACCGGCGACGGCCCGCAGTCGAACGTGACGACGCCGCCTTTCGCGACGGCGTCGACGAAAGCGTCGCTCGTGCAGCTCTCCGGCGTTCCCGTCCCGACGACGGTGCGCGGGCTCGAGACGTCCTCCGGCTGCGCCTCGGCGGGGAGCGCGCATCGACCGTCGGGGTTGCCTGCGGCCGGGCGATCGTCGGGCGAAGGAGCCGCGGGCGGCGGCGAGGTGCCGTCGGACGGTGAAGGCACCGCGTCGTCCTTCGTGTTCGACGGATCGTCGCCACACGACGCGCACGCCATCACGATCGACAGGCACGAGGCGACGAGCGACGAACCGTGACGCTGGGACGAGCGCATCCCTGAATTCTATGCCGATGATCTCCGCGAAGAAGGCCGATCGTGCAGGCGCCGAGGTCGTTCGATGTGTTGCGAGCCCCTTCACCCCTTGGCGCGCGCGAGCCGGACGAGATCGGCGCGGGCCTGGACGCCGAGCTTTCGGTACGAGCTCGTGAGCTGCTTCGCGACGGTGTTCGTGCTCACGCCGCGTTCGTTGGCGATCTCCGCGTTGCTGCGTCCGGCGGCGGCCGCGCGCACGACCTCGCGTTCGTGCGGAGATAGCCCGGCGAAGACGGCGTCGTGCGCGCGTTCGCCGTCGTCGGTCGAGAGCACGACGAAGTCCCGATCGGAGCCCATCGACACGCGGTCCAGCGCCGTCGGTGTCGCGAGGAGCCGAACGAGCTCCGTCCGTGACCGCGCGCCGAGCTTGCGGAGGACGCGGTTCATCAGCGCCGTCACGGTTCCCTGGGCGATCCCGAGCTCGTAGGCGATGAGCTTGTCGGCATGACCTCGGGAGGCGAGGGTGGCGACGACGGCTTCGCGCTGCGTGAGGCCGCGCGGATCGCGGACCTTGGGCTCGTTCGGATGCGCCACGACGTAGCGACGCCCGTCGGCCTCGAACCGATCGAGCAGCGTGTACTCGCCGGCGAGGAGCGCTTGCCACGCGGCGAGCGCTCGATCGTCGTCGCCCCGTCCTTCCTTCGAGCGGGCGCGCTCGAGGAGCGTGACCCGTTCGCGGAGCGCCGCCAGCATCGGTTCGTGCGTCGGCTCGACGTGGACCGCGCGTCCTCGCGGTTCGAAAATGGCGATTTCTCGCCGATCTTCGGCTTTCGCGAGCCGGTGTGCCGCCGCGATGTGGGCCGCGATCATCCCGAGGCGGCGTCTCTCGGCGGGGACGAGCGTGCGTCGCGCGGGCACGTTCACGGCGATGAGGATCCCCGAATGGTCGGCGTTCGTCGCGTTCACGTAGATCTGATCGGGGACGCCGTCGCGCGCGGTCCGCCCTTCGGCGGCCGAAAGCAGAGCGGCGAGATCGATGCCTGGGATTTCGCTGAGCGTCCCGGTGGGCCCGACGGTGCGGTACGCGTAGTGAAGGAACTCCGGCGTGGCGTCCGAGAAGCTCCGGACGACGACCTCGGCGAGCTCGGGGGGACAGTCGTGGACGATCGGCCGCGAAATCGTCCACTGCGAGGGATGCCCTTCCGCATGGTAGGTGTGCGCGACGGCGCCGCGGGTCGCGCCGATGCACGACGTCACGGCGGCGGTCACGCGCGCGAGCCATGCACCGACGTCGTCGCGGCCGAGATCCGCGTAGATCGTCTCGACGACGTCGATCGTGGTGTTGCGTCCGACCCCGCTCGGCATCCGCGAGGAGCGAGCATAGCGTAAGGAATCTGGCCATAGAACGGCGTCGTGGCCCTCCGTAACGATTGGGCCCATGCGCTCTCATGCCCTCCTCGCCCTCCTCGTCTCCGGCCTCGGTCTCGGCGCGATCATGTGCTCGTCGAGCGATCCCGAGGGCGACCCTTCCCACGTCCAGGGCGACCTCGCGAGCGGCCATTTCCGCGGTGTTTTGAGCGGATCGGGAGACGTCAGCGGTGTCCTCGAGATCACCGCGACCGCGGCCGACGGCGCCGCCCAGAGCCTTCGACCGCGCGCCGTCGGTGCATCGAGCCAAGCGCTGTCCGGGACCCTGACCCTGAACCTGCCCGGTTTCGGCGCGGTCACCGTGACCGGCTCGCTCGATCTCGCGAGCAACACGGCGACCTTCCAGGGAACGGCGGCCGGCGGCGCGGTCTCCTTCACGGGGACGTACGTGGCGGGCGTGATTCGAGGGACGGCGACGCTCCCCACGGGCCCCGCCGTCTTCGAAATCTCGAACGAGGCGCTGGGCGTCGCGACGTACTGCGGCTCGTTCTCGGGCGGCTCGAGCGGTCGATGGAGCATGATCGCGGCGGGCAACCAAATCGGTGCCGTGTTCGTGGGCTCGGACGGTCGTTCGGGGCGCGGCTCCGGGACGATCGACGGGAGCCTGGTCACGATCGCGCTCGACCCTGCCGGAAGCGCGACGGGGAACCTGTCGGCGGGCCGGATCGACGGTTCGTGGAGCCACGCGGGCTCGAGCGGTTCCTTCGCGACGTCGGAGTCGACCTGCCGTGCGTTGACCCCGGCCGGGACGGGTCCGGACGGCGGAGATGGCGATGGCGGCACCGACGGCGGATTCGTCGACGGCGGTAGCGACGGTGGCGACGTGGATGGCGGCGGTGAGGAAGACGGGGGCGCTCTCGGCGCGCCGGAGACCATCTACACGGTCGCCGGAGATACCAACGTCTCGCACCTCGCGATCGCCTCGCAGAAGATCTTCTACGCGTTGGATCACGCCTATTTCAGCCAGCGCGCGACCATCGGCTCGGTCGGCACCGACGGCAGCTCGCCGACGACGATCCTCCCGACGAACGTGCCTCCGGACGAGACGAGGGCCATCGTCGGCGGGCTCACGGCGACGGGTTCGCGGGTCTTCTACGTCGCAGGGACGGATCCGCCGGGCGGCAGCGACGCCAAGCTCCTCTCGTTGCCGATCGCGGGTGGCACGGTCACCGATCACGGGGCGATCGGCGGCCCGTCGAACCGCGACTACGTGAACGGCGTCTCGCGGATCGTCAACGACGGGACGACGATCTTCGTGTCCTACGACAGCTCGTCCAACGACGGCTTGCGGACGTACGACGCGAACGGGACGAGCGGAGCGCAGTTGAAGGATCTCGTCGGGCCGACCGGCCTCGGCGTCGACGGCAACGATCTCTATTTCGGTGACTTCGGCGGGCTCGAACGGGTGACGAAGACCCTCGGCGCGAGTCCGGTGCTCTTTTCCGACAAATCCGAATTTGGACAATTCGATATCGTCGTCAACGTCGCATTCGACGCGGACAACGTCTATTTCGTCTCGAACACGACGAACGCCTCGGGCGTGTGGCGAAAGCCGAAATCCGGCGGCGCGATCGCCCCCGTCATCGCGAGCACGCCGGCCCGCATTCGCGGTCTCGCCGTCATGGGCGGCCATCTCTATTTCGCGAGCATCGTGTCCGGAGGTGGGCAGCAAGGCGCTCCGACGGCCACGCTCCAGCGCGTCTCATCGTCCGCGACGAACGCGACCGCCACCGCCATCGGCCCCGCGAACCCGTACGACGTCGTGACCGACGGTACGTACGTTTATTGGGGCAACGCGCGTGCGATCCAGCGCCTCCACAAATAGGGGCGCCGAGGGTAGGGGCGCCGAGGGGCGAGCATGCATCGAATCGCGGGGGCGGTATGACCGTTGGTCCGTTGGTGTTGAGCGACGAGGGCCGCCGCCACTACCATGGCCGGCATGTCCAAGCGCGCCCCCTCTCCCTACGAGTTCCTCCCCGCGGTTCCGACGTTCACGCTGACGAGCACCGACGTCGCGGACGGGAAGACGCTCGCGAAAGCCCAAGTCTCGGGCATCTTCGGGGCGGGTGGCGAAGACGTCTCTCCGCAGCTCGCCTGGTCGGGGTTCCCGAAGGAGACGAAGAGCTTCGCCGTGACGGTCTACGATCCGGACGCCCCGACGGCGAGCGGCTTCTGGCACTGGGCGGTCTTCAACCTGCCGGCGACGGTCACCGAGCTACCGAGCAACGCCGGCGATCCGTCGGCGAAGAAGCTCCCGGCGGGCGCCGTCACGTTGCGCAACGACGGCGGCGGCGCGCGCTACATCGGCGCGGCGCCCCCGGCCGGTCACGGACCGCATCGCTACTTCGTGGTCGTCCACGCGGTCGACGTCGAAAAGCTCGACGTCCCCGCCGACGCTCCGCCTGCGCTGCTGGGCTTCCACCTCTTCAGCCATACGCTCGCGCGGGCGACCCTCGTACCGACCTACGAAGTCGCGAAGTAGCCGTCGGCCGCGACGTCGCGAATCCATGGCGACGTGGAGGGTGGCCGGCGACGCGAATTCAGAGCTCCCGCGCGACGAGCGCACCGATGCGAGCCTGGGCGGCGACGAGATCGGCGAGCTGTGCGTTGCCGTCGCTCAGGTACGCAGCGACGAGGAGCGGGGCACGCGCGGGAGGGCGAGCGATGGCGACGTCGTTGACGGTCCCTCGTCCTCCGGTGCCGGTTTTGTCGCCGGCGTCCCAGCCTTCGGGGAAACCGCCGCGAAGACGATCCTTTCCGGTCGCGCAGGCATGAAGCCAGGCGAACAGGCGCTCTCGGCTCGTTTTCGACAAGGCCTGGCCGAAGAAGAGCGTCTGCATCGAAGTGACCATGGCGCGCGGTGAGGTGGTGTCGCGTGGATCGCCCGGAGTGTTCTCGTTCAACTCTGGCTCGCGGCGATCGAATCGGGTGACGTGGTCGCCGAGATCGCGAACGAAGCTCGTCAGGCCGGCGGGGCCGTCGACCTTCGAGAGGAGGAGGTTGGCGGCGGCGTTGTCGCTGACCGTGATGGCGGCCTCCGCGAGGGCTTCGACGGACATGCTCCCCGCGCCGACGTGCGCGCGCGTCACCGGGGAATGCTCGAGCAGATCCGATTCCGCGTAGGCGACGCGCTCGTCGAGCGAGAGGCGCGCCCGATCCACGCGCGACAGAACCGCCGCCACGAGCGGCAGCTTGAAGGTCGAACACATCGCGAAGCGTTCGTCGGGGCGGTGGGCGAGCCATCGACCCGTCCCCGTGTCGAGCGCGAAGACACCCACGCGTCCGCCGGTCTCGCCTTCGATCGCGGCGAACGCGTCCTTGGCGCTTGCATTCGCGGTGTCGCGTTGCGTGTCCTCGCCGTTCGCGGTGCCTCCGTGCGCCATGCTGCGCGGCCTCGCGCAGGCGCTCACCAGCGCACCGGCGGTGCCGAGCAGCCATTGGCGACGTGTCCAAGCGTGATTCATCGGCGACGCGAACGCTCGCACGCGTGCACCTATTCCGGCAACACCGCGCTCGTCGAATGCTGGCGACGCGCGCGTGGCGTGCGCGCGGCCGCGGGGTCTTCACGGCAAGGTGAGCTCTTCGTACCGAAGGTAAGGCGTCGCGCTGCCGAGGCGGCTCTCGCTCACCACTCCGACGACTTTGTCGTGCGTCGCGGCCGCGAGGGTGGAGGGGGCCACCGATCCGGCGATCGCCGGCGCGCCTTCGACGGGTGCACTCCAGCCCGTGCCGTCGAAGGTGCGTACGTGCGTGGCGGCGTCGGTGCCGTTCTTGAAGAACGGGACGACGACGAGCACGCGGTCGGTGGTGTCGGTGAGGAGGACGGGCGCACCGACGTACGGTTCGCTCGACTCGACGAGCCCGTCGTCGCTACCGGCGGGGACGAAGGGGGTCTGCCCGTCACCTTTCGTCGCGAAGATTCGGCCTCGCCCGAAGATGGCATTGTCGAATCGGGTCATGAATCCTCCGTTCGTCGTCCAGACGAACGAGAAGTAGGTGTCCAGGCTGGTGTAGCCGTTGGCCGTCGCGGTGCCGAGCGTCCAGTTGGTGGTCCCCGCCGTGTTCTTCGTGATGTACGCGGGATCTCGTCCGTAGGCGGTCGCGATCGTGCCGTCGGAGGCGACACCGATCTTCGGGGCGACACCCTTCGAACCGGCAGCGCCGGCCTCCTCGGTCTCGGCGGAGAGGGTCGTCCCGTCCCACTTGCGGACGTGGAACGTGTCGTTGCCGCTGCTCGACGCCATGACGACGTGGAGCACGTCGTTTCGGGACGCGGAGTCGAAATCATACACGTCTCCGGAGCCCAACTCGGGGAGCGCGATGGGCGAGCCGGGGACGTCGTTCCAATTCGTGCCATCGAACACTTGGACGTGCGTGCGTCCGCCCGTGGACGATCCTTCTCCGCTGACCAACGTGGGTTTGTCGCCGATGACGTGCAGTTGGAAGCCATGACTCAACGTCTCCCGGTTCGCAATGGCCGCGCCGAGCGGCTCCCAGGCCGTGCCGCTCCACCGCCGCACGCGGATCCCGTCGCTCGACACGTAGGCGACGACCGGGCGCTGACTTCGGTCGTAGGCGACGGCTTTGCGGATGCTGGCACCGACGTCGATGCACCCGATGCCCTCGCACCCCGCGCCGGCGTCCGCGCCTCCGTCCGTGCGCGTCGCTCCGCCGTCGTCGGTCCCCGCGCCTCCGTCTGGCAGGCCGGCGCCTCCGTCGGGCGAGCCCGAGGACGCGGACGAACCGTCGTCGCAAGCCGAGAGGAGCACGAGGATCGAGAGCGAGAGCGGACCGAATTGGCGCATACCGAAGAGCATGCCGGCCGCGTTCCGGCCGATCCATGGTGAGATCCATGAGGTCCGCCGGCGAACTCACGAACGAGTTCGAAGCGTTCGACCGAATGTCACCCGTCGAGGCGACGCGCGAGTTCGACGCGCGACCGAACGCCGAGCTTCTCGTAGACGCGTTGGAGCTGGTTGACGACCGTGTGGATCGACGTGCGCCGGCGGTCGGCGACCTCCGCGTTCGACGCTCCCTCGGCCACGAGCCTAGCGACCTCTCGTTCGGCCGGCGTGAGGGCATCCGGGATCGGGTCGTTCTCCTTGGAGACGACCGCGAGCCGCTCGCCTTCGACGAGCCACCGGTTCACGCGCGCGCGCGGCGGCGCCCCGACGCGTCGCGCGAGCTCCGCGCGTGAGACGTCGCCCACCTTGCGGCGGATGCCGGCGGCGTGCGCCGCGACGGTCCCCTCCGAGATGCCCAGCGCGCCCGCGATTTGCTTGTTCGACAGGCCGCGGGCGAGGTGCGCGGCGACGGCCCGTTCGCGCCGCGAGAGACCGCGTGGATCGAGCTCGGTGTTCTCGTGGGCGATCCAGAAGCGCCGTCCGTCGCGATCGAAGCGGTCGATCAGCGTCCATCGCCCGGCGACGACGGCGTTCCAGAGCGACAGCGCGGCGTCCGGATCGCGGCGCACCCGCTGGGTCCGCGCCCGGTCGATCGCCGTCGCTGCGCGTCGGAGCCGATCGAGCGGAGCGTATTCATGTGCATGATGCACCTTTCCGGCGGCGTCGAAGATCGCGCCCGGCGTCGTGAGCGCGCGTCGGAGCCGGAGGGCCGCCGCGACGTGGCTCGTGAGCTTTTCCCAGCGCGCCGCGTCGGCGCGACCGACGTGCGACAAGGCCACGAGGGGGGCACCGACGACGCACCCATGGCGTTCGCTGGCCGCGGCGCACACGCGCGCGAAATCGGCGTAGCCCCGCGCCGCGGACTCCCGCGCGCCCGGATCGCTCGCGATCGCGCGCAATCCGTAGAGCTGGCTCGAGGTCACGAACGCGGCGGGGCGAACGTACGGTCGTTCGCGGTCGCGCGCCGATCGCTTCCCGTGGACGGCGACGAGGGTACGGGCGAAGTCGTCGCTCGTGTCGAACGTGAGCGGTGGGGTGAGCTGTTCGTCGACGGGGCGGCGGAGGTCGTAGAAGTACGCGACGATCCCGCCGCCGGCGTCGAGCAAGGGCTTCGCGGCCATGGAGACTCCCGCGAGCCACGCGCGGTCGTCACCAGCGAACGCGTACGAGGCCTCGACGACGGCGATGGCGTTCGCCGCCCAGGTGCCGTGCGGCGTGCCGATGCGGAGGGGAGCGCGCGAGCGTTCGGCCACGGGACGAGCGTAGCCGAAACGCGGCCGGCGCCCACGATCGGTCGAAATCGATGGTTCCCCGGCGCTCCCCGGCGCTCCTCGCTACTCGGCGGCGGCGGCGCCGGTTTCGACGAGCGGCGCCGGGATCTCCGACGTCGCCTTCGCCCGGCGGTGGTCCTTCGCGATGAGGACGTAGACCGACGGGATCACGAAGAGCGTGAAGAGCGTCCCGATGGCCATCCCGCCGACGAGCACGATGCCGATCGAGTTTCGTGCCACGGCGCCGGGACCGCTGACGAGCGTGAGCGGGAAGTGCCCGGCGACCGTCGCCACGGTCGTCATCAAGATGGGACGGAGGCGCGTGCTGGCCGCCGCCTGGACCGCGGCGAGCTTCGTCATGCCTCGCTCTTGCGCCGCGTTGGCGAACTCGACGATGAGGATGCCGTTCTTGGCGACCAGCCCGACGAGCGTGACGAGCCCGACCTGCGAGTAGATGTTGAGCGTCGTCGTCCACCCCTTCGTCAGCCCGAAGTCCATCCCCGGCGGACCGGCGAACTTCAAGAAGGTGAAGATGAGCGCGCCGAACATCGCGAGCGGCACCGAGCCGGCGAGGATGACGAACGGATCGCGGAACGAGTTGAACTGCGCCGCGAGCACCAGGAAGATGAGGAGGACGGCGAGGCCCATGGCCGGCAGGAATTTCCCGCCCTCTTGCCGGAGCTGGCGCGACTCGCCCGTGTAATCGATGCGGTACCCCGGCGGGAGCTTGTCGGCCGCGGCCTTCTCGATCGCCTGGAGCGCGCCGTCGAGCGACTGCGTGGCGACGCCGGACATCTTGACGGAGTTGAGCTGCTGGAAGCGGTTGAGCGTCCGCGGCTCGATGCCGTCCTTCAACGTGGCCACCGCGCTGAGCGGCATGAGCTGGCCGTTCGGTCCGCTGATGTGGATCTGCGTGAGCTGCTCGGGCGTGAGCCGCGCGCTTCGTTCGATTTGCGGAATGACTTTGTAGCTGCGTCCTTCGATGTTGAATCGATTGACGAAATTGCCGCCGAGCGCCGCGCCGAGATCGGCGCCGACCTGCTGCATCGTCAGGCCCATGGCGGAGATCTTGTCGCGATCGAGGACGATGTCCGTCTTCGCCTGGTCGATGCGGACGTCGACGATGGGCGGGAAGGCGAACTGGCCGCTCTTCATCGCTTCTTCGGAGAGCATGTCCGAAAACCGGAGGATCTCCTCATGGCTCGCCGTCGACGCGATGACGATCTCGATGGGGAAGAAGCCCGGGCTCGGGAGGGCCGGCGGGAGGAAGACGGGGGCGCGCACGCCCGTGATGTTCATCGTCTTCGCGCTGAGCTCTTCCTGGATTTCGAAGATGTTCCGCTTCCGGTCCTTCCACGGTTTGACGTTCATTCCGCCGAAACCGTTGTTCGCGAACGTGATTTGGAAAGAGTGATCGAACTCCGGGACCGACTGGAAGTCTTCGCCGACTTGCGTCGCGTACGCGGAGACTTGCTCGAGGCTCGCGTTGGCGGGCACGTCGAGCGCGCCGAAGACGCCGCCCTGATCTTCGTTCGGCGCGAGCTCACCCGGAGAGAAGAGGTAGAGCGGGACGACGGCGAGCGAGAGCGCGATCCAGACCGTGTAGACCTTCGGCCGGTTCCGGAGCGTCGCGGCGAGCGTGCGATCGTAGGCGCCGCGAACGGCCTCGAAGGTGCGGTCGATCTTCGTCGCGAGCCATCCGCCGTGCGACGTCGTCAAGAGTCGCGACGACATCATCGGCGAGAGCGTGAGCGCCACGACGCCGGAGATGAAGACGGCGCCGGCGAGCGTGAACGCGAACTCGCGGAAGAGCGCGCCCGTCAGGCCGCCTTGGAAGCCGACCGGAGCGTACACGGCCGCGAGCGTGATCGTCATCGAGACGAGCGGTGTCACGAGCTCGCGCGCGCCCGCGACGGCGGCCTCGAACGGCGTCTTGCCTTCGCGGATGTTGCGCTCGACGTTCTCGACGACGACGATCGCGTCGTCGACGACGAGGCCGACCGCGAGGACGATGGCGAGGAGCGTCAGCAGGTTGACCGTGAACCCGAGCACCTGCATCAGGAACACGGCGCCGATGAGCGACACGGGGATCGCGACGACGGGGACGATGACCGTCCGGAGCGAGCCGAGGAACAAGAAGATGACGACGACGACGATGAGGACCGTCTCGACGAGCGTGCGGCCGACCTCGTGGATCGCGTTCTCGATGTACTCGGTCGAGTCGAAGGCGACGTCGGCGGTCAGGCCGGTCGGCATCTCGCGCTTGATGTGCTCGAGCTCCTGGTTGACGGCGCCGATGACGTCGAGCGAGTTGGCGTTCGGCAGGACCCAGATGCCCATGAAGACGGCGCGCTTGCCGTTCATGCGCACGTCCTGGTCGTACGTCTCGGCGCCGAGGACCACGTCGGCCACGTCCGAGAGCCGCACGAGCGAGTCGCCCGCGCGCTTGACGACGAGCTGCTTGAACTCGTCGACCGAGCGGAGATCCGTCGCCGCGCTGAGGTTGACCTGCACGAGGGCGCCCTTCGTCTGTCCGACGGCGGCGAGGTAGTTGTTCGTCGCGAGCGCCTGGCGCACCTGCGCGGGCGTGACTCCGAGCGCGGCCATGCGCTCCGGCTTGAGCCAGGCGCGGATCGCGAACGCGCTGCCGCCGAGGATGTCGGCGCGCTGCACGCCTTCGATGGCCGACAGCCGCGGTTGGACGACGCGGAGCAGGTAGTCGGTGACCTGGTTGTCCTCGAGGATCGTCGAGCCGAACGACAGGTACATCGCCGCGATCTGCGCGTCGGACGGCTCGATGTTGATCGCGGGCACCTCCGCTTCTGGAGGCAGATCCGCGCGCACCTGGTTCACGCGCGCCGTGATGTCGGCGAGCGCGTTGCCGGCGTTGAAATTGAGCTTGAGGCGGACGTTGATCGTCGAGAGTCCCTGGACGCTCTGCGATTCGATGTAGTCGATGCCGTCGGCGGCGGCGATGGCGCGCTCGATGGGGGTCGTGATGAACCCGCGCACGAGATCGGCGTTTGCGCCGACGTACGCCGTGCGCACCGTGACGGTGGCGCTCTCGAGCTTCGGGTATTGGCGCACGTTCAGCGAACGCACGGCCTGGATGCCCGCGACGATGATGATGAGGTTGACGACGATCGCGAGGACCGGTCGCTTGATGAAGACGTCGGTGAACTTCATCGTCGCCTCAGCGGTTCTCCGGCTTCGGATCGAGCTGGGGAGTGGGTTGTTTCGTGTTGTCGACGAAGATCGTCGCGTTGTTCCGGAGCTTGAAGGCCCCGGCGGTCACGATCTCTTGTCCCTTCGTCACGCCGTCGAGGAGCGCCACGAAATCGCCGCGCGAGGCCGCGACGCGCACGAACTGCTGCCGCGCGAGCTTGACGGGCTTGCCGTCGGGCGTCGTCGCCTCGCCGGGAGTGTCGGCCTTGCGATCTTCGACGACGAAGACCGAGTCTCCGTAGGGCGCGTGGACGATGGCCGTCGCGGGCACCGTCACGGATTTGCGCTTGTCCGGCATGACGACGGTGACTTGCACGAACATGCCGGGACGGAGCCCTTCGGTCTTGTTCGCGACGTCGGCGCGGAGCTTGATGGTGCGCGTGACGGGATCGACGTTGGGATCCACCGCCGCGATCGTGCCGTCGAGCGGCGCGGCCCCGGAGCCCTCCAAGGTGATGCGCACGGGCTGGCCGACGGTGACCTCCGCGAGGCGCTGTTGCGGGAGCGAGAAGTCCACGTGGACCGCGTCGATCGTCTCGAGGACGGCGACGGACGTTCCGGGCTGCAGGTACTGCCCGAGGTTGACCGTGCGGATGCCGAGCTTTCCGGAGAAGGGCGCGCGGATCGTCTTCTTCGCGACCTGCGCCTGCAACGCCTCCACGTCGGTGGTGGCCGTCTGGAGGGCCGCTTCGTCCGCGTCGAGC
>JBGAHN010000273.1:0-3876 GCA_044226145.1 Labilithrix sp.
CCTTCCACTATAAAGGCGATCGTGACGCAGGACACCCGCTCCGACCTCGAGACCTTGCCCATCCTTCCGCTGCGCAACAGCGTGGTGTTTCCGGCGAGCGTCGTGCCGATCAACGTCGGCCGCGCCCGGAGCGTGCGCCTCGTCGAGGATCTGCTCGGCCAAGACCGCGCCGTCGTCGGCATCGTGAGCCAGCGGGACGCCGACGTCGACGAGCCGAGCTTCGAGGACATCTACGACGTCGGCACCGTCGCCCGCGTCGTGAAGGTCATCCGCATCGGTCCGTCGAACTACTCCGTCGTCCTCCACGGCCTCTCGCGGCTACGCCTCCAAGGCAAGGTGGGCCTCGAACCGTACATGCGCGCCCGCGTCCGCCGCATCCCCGAGGATCTCGAGCGTGACGCCGAGCTCGACGACTTGGGCGCTCAGCTCCGCGAGGGGACGCGCGAGCTCTTGAACGTCATGCCGAACCTCCCCAAGGAGACGAGCGGCATCCTCGAGAACGTCCGCGAATCGGGCGCCCTCGCCGATCTCATCGCGTCGAACCTCGCGATCGACGCCGTCTCCGTCACCGAGAAGCAGAACGTCCTCGCGACGTTCGACGTGAAGGAGCGCGTGCGCCTCGTGCTCGGCATGGTGACCAAGCAGCTCGAGCTCTTCCGCGTCAAACGCGAGATCTCCACGATGGTCGCCGACGAAGGCAAGAACCAGCGCGAGCTCATCTTGCGCCAGCAGATGCGCTCGATCCGCGAAGAGCTCGGCGAGACCGACGAGGACGAGATCGAGGAGCTCCGCGACCGGATCCGCCTCGCGCACCTGTCCGACGACGCGCTCAAGATCGCCAAGAAGCAGCTCGCCCGCCTCTCGGGCATGCAACAGCAATCGGCCGAGTACAACGTCACGCGCACCTACCTCGAGTGGCTCGCGGACTTGCCGTGGGACAAGACGACGAAGGACCTGCTCGATCCGGCCGACGTCCGCCGCTGCCTCGACGAGGACCACTTCGGCCTCGAGAAGGTGAAGCGCCGCATCGTCGAGTACATCGCCGTGCGCAAGCTGCGCGCCGACAAAAAGGGGCCGATCCTCTGCTTCATCGGACCGCCCGGCGTCGGCAAGACGTCGCTCGGCCGCTCGATCGCGCGTTCGATGGGCCGCCGCTACCACCGCATCGCGCTCGGCGGCGTCCGCGACGAGGCGGAGATCCGTGGCCATCGCCGCACCTACGTCGGCGCGCTACCGGGCCGCATCATCCAGGGGCTGAAGAAGGTTGCCGTGAACAACCCCGTGTTCGTGCTCGACGAGATCGACAAGCTCGGCGTCGACGTCATGGGCGATCCGTCGGCGGCCTTGCTCGAGGTGCTCGATCCGGCCCAGAACGGCACGTTCCAGGACCACTACGTCGACACGCCGTTCGATCTGTCGCAGATCACGTTCCTCGCGACCGCGAACAACGCCGACACGATCCCGGGACCGCTCTGGGACCGCCTCGAGGTCATCGAGGTGCCGGGCTACACGCGCGCCGAGAAGAAGGCGATCGCGCGTGAGTTCTTGGTGCCGCGGAGCCTGTCGTCCCACGGATTGACGGACGAGCGGCTCATGTTCGAAGACTCGGGCATCGAGCGCATCATCGAGAGCTACACGCGCGAGGCCGGCGTCCGCGGGCTGGAGCGCGAGATCGGCAGCGTGTGCCGCCACGTGGCGATGCGTCTCGCCGAGGGCGAAGACGTGCATCTTACATGCAACGCCGAGTTCGCCGAGATCGTCCTCGGTCCTCCGAAATACGTGCCCGAGCTCGCGGAGCGGACGAGCGCGCCGGGCGTCGCGACGGGCCTCGCGTGGACGCCGTCCGGTGGCGACATCCTCTTCATCGAGGCGACGAAGATGCCCGGCCGCGGCGACATCGTCGTCACGGGCAACCTCAAGTCGGTCATGAAGGAGTCGGCGGCGACGGCGATGTCGTTCGTGCGCAGCCACGCCTCGCAACTCGGGCTCGATCCGGAGTTCCTCAAGACGATCGATCTCCACCTGCACGTCCCGAAGGGCGGCACGCCGAAGGACGGACCGTCGGCCGGCATCACGATGTTCTCGGCGGTCGCGTCGCTGCTCCTCGCGGCGGCCATCCGCAAGGACGTCGCGATGACGGGCGAGATCTCGCTCCGCGGCGCGGTGCTCCCGGTCGGCGGCATCAAGGAGAAGCTCCTCGCGGCGCACCGCGCGGGCATCCGTGAGGTCCTCGTACCGAGCCGCAACGAAAAGGATCTCGAAGAGGTCCCGAAGGACGTGCTCGACGAGCTGCGCGTGCACCTCGTCAAGCGCGTGGACCAGGTGTTGCCCCTCGTCCTCGAGCCGCCGGATCCGTCCGCGCTCTCCTCGGGCGACGGGGCCGCGCAGGCCGAACCGTAGAGCACTGCGTGCGTCGCCCTCGCGATCCCGCGGGCCAGGATCGCCCGCCGTCGTCGTGGCGCGCGTGGATTCATCGGCCGCACGCGATCGCGGCCGCCGTGACGTTCGTCGTCATGACGACCATCGGGTTCTTGCCGCTCTTCGGCGGACCGGGCTACGAGCACGCCCTCGCGACGGGGATCCTCGTCCCCAGCATCGCGGCGATCTCGACGGCGCTCTGGGTCGAAGCCTCCGAGTCGCCCTCCGCGTCGCTCCGCCGCGGCGTCCTCGTCGGGCTCGCGCTGGCGGCGGTGTCGCTCGTCACCGCGTTCGGGCACGGGCTCCGCGTCGGGATCTGCGAGCTCTGGGGCGCGCTCCTCGATTTCGTGCTCACGGCCGGCGCCGGCTGCGTCATGGGCGGCGCGTGGGGCGCGGTGGCGGGCGAGCTCTCGGCGTTCGTCCTGCGCCATCGTCCGCGCGTGACGCGCCGGCAACGAACGGCCGTCACGGTGGTCCTCGCGCTCCTCGGCCCCGTCCTCGGGGTGGCGTTGAGCCTCTACCGCTTCGTCGCGTCGCCGATGATCTTCGCGTTCGACCCGTTCGTCGGGTTCTTCAGCGGCACGCTCTACGACACGGTCATCGACGCCGGCTCCGCGCTTTGGACCTACCGGCTCGGCTCGCTCGCGACCCTCTCGTCGCTCGCGCTCCTCTCGTCCGTGGTCCGGCGCGACGGGGCAGGGAAGCTCTCGTTCGACCTCGGCTCGTCGGCCGCGCGCGCCCGCTTCGCCCTCGGCCTCCTCGCGGCGCTCGCGAGCGCATCGACCCTCGCATTCGGGACGAAGCTGCATCACTTCAGCACGCCTTCGTCGATCGCCCGGGAGCTCGGCGCGGAGAAACACGGCGCGCGCTGCGACGTCGTCTACCCGAGCACGACGCGTGAAGATCAGGCCGACCTCCTGGTCAAAGACTGCGACGAAGAGCTCGCCGCCGTCGAAGCTCGGCTCGGCGCCAAGGGGCCACCGCGCGTCCGCGCGTTCTTCTTCCGCGACGAGAACGAAAAGAAGCTCCTCATGGGCGCGGGGCGGACGTACATCGCCAAGCCGTGGCGCAAGGAGGTCTACCTCCAGATCGCGTCCTACCCGCACCCCGTGCTCGGCCACGAGCTCGCGCACGTCGTCGCCGGATCCTTCGGGCGCGGCCCGTTCCGCATCGCCGGCCGCGTGTCCGGGCTCCTGCCCAACCCCGGCCTCATCGAAGGCGTCGCCGTCTTCGCGTCGCCCGACGACGACGAGCTCTCGGACGGCGAATGGGCGGCCGCCATGCTCCGCATCGGGATCTTGCCGCCGATGGAACGCGTGTTTTCGCTGGGCTTCCTCGGCGACGCGTCGGCGAAGAGCTACACGCTGGCCGGAGCCTTCGTCGATTGGCTCGCGCGGACGCGCGGCGTCGACGTCGTCCGCGCATGGTACGGCGGTGCGGACGTCGAGGCGCTGACCG
>JBGAHN010000075.1:0-26001 GCA_044226145.1 Labilithrix sp.
CTCCGCTTTCTTCGTGGCCTTCTTCGCGATCTTCTTCGTCGACGGGGCCTTCGTCGCCTCGGCCTTCTTTGCCGTCGCTTGCGGGCGCCGTCGGGGACGTACCGGCAGAGGCGCCGCCTCCGTCGTTTGCGTACGCTCGTAGAACTCGCCGATGAGCTCGGCGAAGCGACGTTCCATCGGCGTTCGTTCGCGCTTCCAACGCGAGCGGAGCTCCTTCGCAGCGGCGATCCAGCGCTCCTCGGGGAGGAACCCTTCGAGCACCTCGCGAAGGAGCCGCGCGAGCGCAGGAGCCTCGCCGGCCGTCGACACCGCGATCGTCAGCGATCCTCGCGACACCCGCGAACCTCCGTAGGCGCTCGCGTTCTCGGGATCGTCGACCGCGATGCAGAAGATGCGGGCGCGCTCGGCCGCGCGGGCCACCGCCTTTTGCACGTCGGGACGATCGGTCGCCGCGACGACCAGCCACGATCCGTCGACGTCGCGTTCGTCGAACGCCCGCTCCGCCCACGCGACGTCGCCGGCGGTCGCGAGCTTCACGAGCCCTTCGGAGCCGTCTTTCGCGACGACACGCACGCTCGCGCCAGCGGCGACGAGCTCGCGGGCCTTGCGTTCGGCGACCGCACCGCCTCCCACGAGGAGAACGTCTTTGCCGGCGAGATCCACGAAAACGGGATAGAGCTTGCGAGGTCGAGGCATCCCGACGAGTGTGCCATTTTTCCGGTGGCGCGGTGGGTACGCTCACCCATCGACGAAGCGGTAAGCGATGCCCCGCCGCTCGAGGCGTTCCCGGGTCGTACGGAGCGCGAGATCTCCCACATCGGCTCCGGCGAAAGCTCTACCAGCACGCGCGGCCGCCACGAGCGTCGTCCCTGAGCCACAAAACGGGTCGAGCACGCGCGAACCTTCGACGCTCGACGCCCGGACGATGCGGTCGAGGAGCTTCTCGGGCTTCTGCGTCGGGTAGCCGGTGGTCTCCCCGCGGAGCGGTGTGTTCGCGGCCATGGCTGGGCAGTCCGTCCACACGCTCCCCAGCGCGCGCCCTTCGTCGGCGTAGTAGCGGTAGGTCTTCCCGCCGACCGTCCGGTCACGGTAGCGACGGCCCTCGGCGTCGGTGTTCGTGAAATGCATGGCCTGGCTCGTCGCCGCGTACGGCGCGCGGAGCGCCGGATCGCGGCCGTTCCAGATGGGCCGAGGACCGCGCGCGTAGAGGAGCAAGGTCTGATGGCCGACGCCGGGGCCGCACCGGCTCTTGCTCCCGTTGCCGGGCACCCAGATCACCTCGCCGTGGAAGCGCTCGGCGCCGAAGATCCGGTCGCAGACCAGCTTGGCCTCGTGGACGGCGCGCGCGTCGAGGTGGAGCCACATCGTCCCTCGTGGCGACAAGAGCGAGCGCACGACGGCCACGCGCTCCTCGAGCCACGCGAGGTAGGCGTCGAGCGACGGCCAGACGTCGTCGTACGCCCGCGGACCGCGCACCCGCTCGCCCTTGCCGACGCGCGCGCGGAACGTCTTTTCGACCTTGAACGGCGGATCCAGGTACGCCAGATCGAAGCTCTCGGACGGGAACAAGTCGCCGATCGTCCGCGCGTCGCGGTGGACGAGGACGTTCTCAGCGGACCGTTCCGACATCGTTCGTGGTCACCGCGAGGCTCTCCTCGGGGATCGGGCGCACGATCGCTTGCACGAGATCGATCGTCGCGTCGTCGAGCGGTGCTTCGACGTGCGTTCGAGGCGCATCGTGCGCGCCGATCCACGCGCGCTCGGGACCGGTCGGTTCGCAGCCGCGCGCGATCTCGCCGGGCGTGCACGCCGTGCGCACGTGCACGTGGTCGTCGTGGTTCTGCGCCGGTGGGGCCGGCTGCGCGAGGACGTCCATCGCGCGCGCGATCGTCTCGCCCGACTCGCCCCGCGCGATCGCCCACTCGAGGAGCATGGCCCGGACGGGGCGCGACGCGAACAGCCATTGGACGCGCGCCTCGGGATCGTCGAGCAGCGTCTTGACGAGGATCCACTCGCGCTCGACGTCGAACCGCAAGAAGCGCTTCTCGACGGGATCCCACGCGAGCCCGTCGGCGCCGACGTGAACGAAGTCGGCCGCCGCGACGGGCTTGCCCTCGAGCGTGACCATGTAGAGGAGGAGATCCGCGTCGCGCCCGGTCCGATGGGAGCCGTGCGACGACACCCGACCCCCGGTCTCGGCGGACAGATCGCCGACGACGAGCGTGGCCCCGGGGCGCTCGCGTTCGACGCGCGCGGCGGCCCGCTCGATGGCGGCGGCGAAGCGCGGAAGCGCGAAGTGGCGGCCGTTGTCGCGCAAGCACACGAGCGTCCGGTCCGTGCAGCGAAGCTCCACGCCGTGCGTGAGGACCCCGCGGTGCGGCACGCCGATCGAGCCCTCGAAGTGCGGCGCCAGCGGCGAGGGCGCGCGCCCGCACCCCGTCAGCGTCGCGAGGACGCCGAACGCCGCGCCGAAGATGCGCGTCCGCGCGCCGAGGAGGAACGTCGAGAGCGGCATGGCCGTCCGTCTTAGTACCGCAAAGACGTCGATCGCGCCCGTTTTCGGCGACGCGTCGTCCAACCACGCTTCGGGGGGGCGAGCCTCGTCCGGAGCTGCCTCGGCCGACGCCGCGCCGCCCGGCGTCACAGGCCGCCCGGCGTCACAAGTAGCTGGCGACGCGCGCTTCGATCGTGGCGACGGCCTCGGCCGACGCGTAGCTGTCCGGAAGGACGTATTTGCCCTCCTGCCGCCGCAGGTAGCCCTGGTCGACGAAGGCGAGGAACGCGTTCTCGACGACCGGCCGGCTGATGGCTTCGCGGAGCTCGATCTCCCCCGCGAGGAACATCCGCTCGCCCGTCGCCATCGCGCGCTTGGCGAGCTCCTTCGACGAGAGCGGACCTTTGAGCAGCGTCGTGAGCGACCGCGCGGCGATCCGGTAGCCTTCGACGAAGTTGCGGACGACGCGCGCGTAGAGGATCGCGCGGGCATGGCCTTCGCCGCCTTCGGTCATGCGCACGTGGCCGTCCCCGTCGAAGACGACCTCGTCGTCGGCGTGCATCGCGTCGAGCGTCTCGGCGAAGATCGTCTCGAACGACGCGTCCGCGCGGAACTGGAACTCGTGCTTGAACAGGCGCGAAATCCCCTGCGCGCGCTCGGCGAGTCGCTCGCGCGGCATCCAGCGGCCGCCGCCTTCGTGCGTGCCGGCCTCGGCGCCGTCGCTCACGACCTTGGCGGCGAGCGAGGTCGCGATCATCGCGCGCGAGAGGAAGAAGTGGACGATGAGGTTCTTCGCGATGTCGAGCGAGAGCCGCGCCGTGTCGGGGACGATGTAGAACGCGCTCGGACCGTGCACGGGGACGGGCTGCGCGGGCCGTCCGAGCGGCTCGCCGACGTGGCGGACCTGGAGGTTCTTCGCCCGAACGAACAGCTCGCAGGCTTCGCGGATGGCGGCGTGGCGGATCGCGCGCGCGCCCGGGAGCGCGCTTTGGGCGAGCGACGGCGTGAGCCGCGCGTTCTGGGCGACGAGCACGCGCGCGATGCGCTCGCACGTCTCGACGAGCTCGTTGTAGCCGACGCCGCGTTTGCCGTGCGTCAGGAGCGCCGTGGCGACGACGGCGCTCGGCGTGACGGCCGTGACGCGGTCGATCTCGTTCATCGTGCGGTAGGCGAGGCGCGTGATCACGGCCCGCCGCTTCGCCGGCGTGAGCGACGTCGGAGAGAGCTTCGGCGGCGACGACGACACGGGGGCGTCGGGCTTCGCCGCTTCGCGCGACAGCTCCTCGAGGATGCCGTCGATCGTGAGCAGCTCGCCGAACTGGACGTTGAGCTTGCCGTAGCGCCCGAGCGCGCTCTCGGCCGCCCGCAAGAGCCCGCCGACGTCTTCTTTGGTCTTCTCGCCGCCCGACACCTCGTGGACGTAGGCGCGCTCCTCGACGACGCGCTCGTAGCCGATCGAAATCGGCACGAAGTAGATCTTGCGCCCGTCGTACGCGCCGAGCGCCGCCTCGACGACGATCGACAAGAGACCGAGCTTCGGCGGCAAGAGCTTGCCGGTGCGGGACCGCCCGCCTTCGATGAAGAACTCGAGCGGCCAGCCGTCCTTGAGCAGCCGCCGCATGTACGCGTCGACGACCGCGCCGTACAGGCGATCGCCGCGGAAGCTCCGTCGAATGAAGAACGCGCCCGCGCGTCGGAGGATGGGCCCGAGCGGGAAGAACGCCAGGTTGTCCCCGGCGGCGACGAGCGGGACGGGCAGGTTCGAGCGGAAAAACAGGCGCGTGAGGACGATGTAGTCGATGTGTGATTTGTGGCTCGGCAGGAGGACGAGCGTCCCGTCCTTCGCGGCCTCGCGGACGCGTGCGAGCCCCTCTTCGTCGATCTCGAACGCCGAGTACATGCGGCCGATCGTCTGTTCGCACGCGGCGTCGAGGGCGCGGAGCGCGTTGGGATCGATCTGCGCCTCCATCTCGCGCACCATCTCGAGGGCGCGCTGCCCGAGCACGCGGCGCTGCGCCTCACCGTCGCCCGCCATGTCGCGGATGACCTTCTGCAGGCGCGGGCTCCGGACGACCTGCTCGCGCAGCCGATCGACCGGCTTCGTCGACGGTCCGGTCACGCCGCGCCGTTCGCGCTCGAGCCTCCGGAGGAGCATGTACGAGAGCCGCCGCGCGAGCACGTCGTCGCTCGGGGCCGCGGAGCCGTTGGCGTGCGCTTCGTCGTCGAGGAACGCGCGGACGTCGACGGGCTCGCCCGCGCGGAGCGTGACGCTCCGGAAATTCGCGAGGAACTGCGCCACCGTTCGGAGCTTGCCCGGCCATTCGCGCGGTCCGAAGAGCGCGTCGACGGCGTTCTGCGTCTGCGTGTCGGCGTCGCGCGTCCAGACGAAGACCTGCGGGACGAGGAGGATGGGCGAGGAGCGGGCGCGCTGCGCGTGGAGCACCTCGCGGAGGTACGCGTCGCCCTCGTCCTTGCCGCGCGAAGGCAGCGCGAGGGGGCGCGAAAAGGGGAGCCGTCGGCGCGCTGCGGGCTGCGGCTCGAAGAGCGAGGCCGGCCGCTTCAAGAACAGCGCCGACGAATACCCTCCGTCGATGGCCTGCCGCATGCGGGCGACGTCGTCGCTCTCCCGGCGGGGCGTGAGCGCGGTGAGCCAACCTCGGCCCATGGGTTCGAAAATCCACAGGCCGAGATCGTTGGCGAAGCGGACTTGCGGCAGCCCGAGCTTCTTCGTGAGGTAATCGAGGGCCAGAAAATCGACGAACGACAGGTTGCGAAGGACGTAGACGACCGTCCCTCGCGCTTCGGCTTCGCGCACGCGCTCGGCCCACGCCGCATCGACTTCGATGTGCGAAAAGAACCGATCGTAGATCCAGGCGAGCGCCGGATTCGGTTCGTACGACGTCAGCTTCGACTTCATCAGCGCCAAGGTCCCCGCTCCTTTGCGCGACGTCTCACGAAGCGTTCAGCCGCCGAACGCCTTCTGGACGATCGCGATGATCTTCTTCGACGTGTCCGGTCCGAGCCCGTTCTTCGCGCCGTAGGGCCAGTTGTAGTTGATCATCTGGACCTGGTCGCACGAGAGCGACACGAGGATGTCGGCGGGGACGGACGTCGCAGGCGGCGCGCCGACGTAACCCGACGTCGAGCTCTGACCGAGCTGGAAGCCGAATTCGGCGTACATGCAGGCCTGGCCCTGCGGCTGCTTGAAGTTCGAGTCGTTGCCGAAGAGATCGAGGATCTCTTTGCGCTGCTTCGAGTCCGTCACGGCGACGGTGCCGAGGATGCGGAAATTGTGGAAGCGCGGCGCGTCCGTCGGCGCGGTCGTCGCCGTCGTGCCGGGGATGAGCCCTTGCGGCAGGAGCCCCTGCGGCAGGAGCTGCGCGCCGGCGGTCAGCCACTGCTGGATCTGCGGCGGCAGGGCGGCCGCGCCCGGAATGGCGCCCGCTTGCTGCGCGGGGGGCTCGTAGTTCTGGAGCCGGTAGATCGTGATGGGCTGATCCTTCAAATCGTAGAAGGGCTGGGGCAGCGTCGAGCTGCAGCCCATTCCGAGGGTCGAGGCGAAAACGATGGCAAAAAGGGAAGTCCGCTTCATGAGGCGGCGAGCCTAACAGCGTTCGGCCCCGGCAGCCGCGCTTTTCGCCTTTTCGTGCCCGGGTTCGGGGTCGGGCGCAGGTCCGGTTGGGCGACGACGAGGCCCGGAATCCGCGGTATGGTCGGGATCCGATGATTCGCATCAAGAAGATCGACCATGTCGCGGTTTGCGTGAACGACGTCGACGGGGCCATCGCGCAATACAAGCGCGTGCTCGGGCTCGAGCCCACGGTGCGTGAAGTCGTCGAATCGCAGCGGACGGAGGCGGTGCTCCTGCCCATCGGCGAGACGAGCGTGGAGCTCATCTCGCCCAAAGGAAACGAAGGGCTCGAGCGCTTCCTCGCGAAACGAGGGCCCGGCATCCACCACTTGGCGATCGAGGTCGAGGGCATCGAAGACGCGCTCGGCGCGCTCAAGGCGCTGGGCGTGCCGCTCATCGACGAGACGCCGCGAAAGGGTGCGCGTGGCCACAAGGTGGCGTTCGTTCATCCGAAGGCGACGGGCGGCGTGCTGATCGAGCTCGTCGAACCCGACGAAGGGCATTCCGCGTAAGCAAAGGTTGCGGCATTTCGTCGCAGTCGCCGTCCGTCTCGCGGAAAAAGCACGGAAAGCGCGCGGCCCTGCGTGCGCGAGTGAAGGCATCGACGTCGGTTTTCGGTCGTCCATGTGGTCGTCATTTCGGACGTGACCCACTTGGGGGACGAACCGGGCGACGCTTTCGCGTTAGGCTCGAAGTCATGGTGCGGGGGGCGCTCCTTTCTTCGGGCTCGATCGTGCGCGCGTCGATGGCCGCGTCGATCTTGGTGGTCTCGGCGTGCGTCGGGGATGCCCCGATCGTCTCGGGGTCGGGGCCCGACGCCAGCCTCGCGTCGTCCGACGTCGAAAACGACGGTGGGAGCGCCGACGCGTCGAGCGCGCGCGACGCGGACGCCGTCCCGGTGACGTGCCAGGATTTCGAAACGGCGTGCTCCGGATCGTGCGTCGATCCCACGAGCTCGAAGACGAACTGCGGATCGTGCGGACACGATTGCGGAGGAGGCGCGTGCGTCGACAGCGTCTGCCAGCCGTTCGTCGTCCGTGACGCGCTGGATCATCCGGTCTTCGACATCGACGATGGGAATGTCTACTTCTCGAGCGGCAACAAGCTTTTGTCGTGTCCGCTCGGCGGGTGCGCGGGAGCATCACCGCGGCAGATCGGATCGGTCGCGTACGACATCCAAAAAGCGCCCAACGGAGCGCTTCGCGTCGGCGGCGGAAACGTCATTTTCGTTTCGTCGTCGCCCGACCAAGGTCAGGACTACCTGTACCAGTGCGCGACGTCGACCGGCTGCACCACCCCGCCGGCCCATATCGGGAGCAGTGGCAGTCAAGCGTTCGGCGATGCCTTCGTCCTTCACGGATCGGACGTCTACTGGACCATCAACCGGCTGCTCGATCACGCGAGCTGCGCCCCCTCGGGCGCGTGCACGTCGCCCGAGGGACTCTACCAGTCGGTGTCTCCGATCACCGGGGTCGTCGTGGCCGACGACGCCGGCGTCTACTTCACGGAGAAGTCCGATTCCGGGATCATCCTGCGTTGTCCGACGTCGGGGAGCGGCTGCGTGGCCACCACGATCGGAACCACGGCGAAGAGCGTGACGCAGCTCGCCGCGCAGGGGCAGAAAGTTTGGATTCTTTCGTCCGGCGGCGACGGCTACGTCGATGGCTCGATTCGCACGTGTCCGATGAACGATCCGACGTGCAGCGGTACGCTCTTCGCCGACAGACTGCCGTTCCCGACCGAATTCGCGGTCGACGCCGACGCCGTGACGTGGATCAACCGTGACGGCTACGGCGGAAAACCGGAGATCGTCACGTGCCCCATCGGCGGCTGCGCGGGCGGACCGCGCACGCTCGCGAAGGTCGAAGCCGACGCGAACGGCCTCCGCTCGGACGAGCGGTACGTCTATTGGGCGACGGGCGCCCGGATCCTTCGCGTCGCGAAGTAGGCGCGCGACGGCACGAGTCGCACGTTCGCGATCGCCGACGTCGATTGCCTTTGAAGGAGCGTCGAAATCCGACGCTGCGAGTCGCCGCATCTCGGTGACGATTTCTGGGCGGTTCGACGCAACGACGCTTTGCACAAAAAGACCACCCAAGCGCGGCGGGCTGGTGTAAGTTGCGCACTTATGAAAGTTCTCGGAAATTCGAGAAGCGTTGCAACCATCCTTACCCTTGCCATTGGTCTTGCGGCGTCGCCCGCGTGGGCGCAGATCGCGCCGACGTCGGGTCCCATTCCGACGCCTCCGCCGAACGCGGCGCCCGCCAAGCCGGCCACGAAGCCGGCGGACGCGAAGCCTGCCGCCAAACCGACGGATGCCAAGCCGGCCGCGAAGCCGGCGGACGCGAAGCCCGCGGCGAAGCCCGACGCGAAGGCGCTTTTCGCGGCCGGCTAAAAGAAGTTCAAGGCCAATGATTTCGCCGGAGCGCTCGACGACTTCGAGGCGTCGAACGCCGCGAAGCCGGCGCCCGCGACCCAGCGCTACATCGCGCTGAGCCACGACAACCTCCAGCACTACCCGGAGGCCGTCGCCGCGTTCGAGAAGTTCATCGCGGAGGCGACCGCCAAGGAGAAGGCGCAGGCGGACGAAGCGCAGAAGCGCATCGACGCCATCAAGGCGCTCCCGGGCAAGGTGCACGTGGTCGCGACGCCGGGTTCGGCGATCGTCACCATCGACCCGCCGCCGGCGGCCACCGCGGAGGCCTCTGCCACGACGCCGGTGCCGAGCGCGCCCGCGGCGGTCGGAACGGCGCCCGCGCCGGCCGAGCACCAGGCGGATTTCGAGCTCGCGCCCGGCAGGCACACGCTGCGCGTGACGGCCGACGGCTACGAGCCGACGGACAAGGAAGTCGAGATCACCTACGCGTCGAAGCAGGACGTGCGCGTCGACCTCGTCAAGAAGGCCGAACCCGGCGCCGCCGGTCGAAGCGCCGGCCCCGCCGCCCGCGGAGCCCCGCAGCAAGATCCCCGCGTTCGTGACCGGTGGCATCGCGATCGTCGCGGCCGGTATCGGCACGGGCTTCGGCATCTCGGCGCTCTCGCAGCAGAGCGACTTCGACAAGAACCCGACGACCGGCACGGCGGACACGGGCGAGAACAACGCGCTCATCGCGGACATGATGTTCGGTGTCGCGATCACCTTCGGCGTGACGAGCGCCGTCCTCTTCCTCTCCGGTGACGATCCGGCGCCGGCGACCGCGAAGGCGAAGCCGGTGAAGGCCGTCGCGAAGAAGTCCGTCACCGTGGTCCCCACGCCTTACGTCACGCAGAGCGGCGGCGGCGCAGGCCTCAACGTTCGGTTCTGAGAGGCGAGCGACATGAAATCCAGCAAGATGCAAAAGAGCTTTCTTTTCGTCGTCGCGTGTTCGCTCGCGGCGCTCGGTTGCGAGATGATCGTCGATTTCGATCGCACGAAGATCCAGACCGACGACACCGCGGACAGCTCCGTCACCGACGCGGCGACCGACGCCAACGTCGAGCCGGACGCCTCCGACGAGGACGCGAACGTGGAGCCGGACGCGGAAGCCGACGCCGAGGCCGATGCCGAGACGGACGCAGACGTCTCCGACGCCGATACGTCGGACGCCGAGACGGACGCCTCGGACGCCGGCGACTCCGGTACCTGAGCGCGATTTCCGCCACGAAATGGCCCTCCGCGCCGAGCGTCGACCCGATGGGTCGGCCGAGGAGCGGGGGGCGCTTCGTTTTGTGCGCGTGAGTGGCCACGTGGCCGAAGAGCTGCGCACCGCGACGAAGGGCTGCGACGTGCCGCGAGACGGAGCGGGGCCGCGAGACTAGGTGGTCGACAGGTGTTGCGCGACGACGTCGACGTCGGCCGGGAGCGGCACCGGATCGTTGGCGAGGCGCGCCTCGACGCCGTCGAGTTTGCGCTCGTGGTAGCCGAGCTTGAACTCGGTGAACTTCAGCCCGCTCGCCGTCGAGACGACGACGACGCGGTCGGTCTCGCGGATGACGTCCTGGGCGCGGAGCTTGAACGCGCAGGCGAGCGCGACGCCCGTGTGCGGGCACGCGTAGAGGCCGGTGCGATCCGCGCGGGCGGCGGCGTCGGCGAGCTCGTCTTCCGTCGCGTCGACGGCGACGCCGTTCATCGCGCGGAGGGCGGCCATCGCGCGCTCGGCGCTCACGGGGTTTCCGATCCGAATGGCGCTCGCCTGCGTCGGCTCCGCGACGACGGGATCGACGCGGTCGGCGTTCGCGCGGAACGCCCGCGCCATGGGGTTGGCCTTCGCCGCCTGCGCGATGCAGAGGCGGGGCATGCGCGCGATGACGCCGAGCTCCTTGGCCATCGCGAAGCCCGCGTGGAGCGCGGCGGCGTTGCCGAGGTTGCCGCTCGGCAAGACGACCCAATCCGGCGCTTGCCACCCGAGCTGCTGCGCGATTTCGATGGCGACGGTCTTCTGGCCTTCGATGCGCAGCGGGTTCATCGAGTTCGCGAGGTACACGAGGCCGCGGGCGGAGAGCTCGCGGACGATGCGCATGCAGCCGTCGAAATCGGTGTCGAGCGAGAGGACGCGGGCGCCGTGCGCGATGGGCTGGACGAGCTGGGCCGTGCTGATCATCCCGCGCGGCAAGAGCACGACCACGGGGAACCCGGCGGCGGCGCCATAGGCGGCGAGCGCGGCGGACGTGTCGCCGGTGCTCGCGCAGGCGAGCGCGCGCACGTTCGTGGCGCCCGTCTTTCGCGCCTGCTGGACGACGCTCACGAGCACGGTCATGCCGAGGTCCTTGAAGGAGCCGGTGTGCGTCGTGCCGCTCTGCTTGACGAAGAGCTCGCCGAAGCCGGCTTCCTTCGCGAGCCGAACCGCCGGGTAGAGCGGCGTCATGCCTTCGCCCGTCGAGACGATCGCGTCGTCGTCGACCTCGGGCGCGACCCATTCCTTCTTCGACCAGACGCCGGACGGAGCCCGCGCGTCGCGCACGCGCGGCGACCACCGCTCGTCGAACAAGGCGCGCCAGGCCTCTCCGCTCGTGCGTGCGAGCGCCTGCATGTCGTGACGGACCTCGAGCAGGCCGTCGCACGTCGGGCATCGGTAGATGGGTTGCGTGAGGGGGAAGGTCGCGGCGCAGCCCCGGAAGCAGCGAAAGTGGGCGCTCGAGCGCTCGGCGTGGACGGACATCGGGCTCAGCGTACGCCGCTCACGCACCGAAGGAAGGGCGTTCCGGTCCCCGACGGCCGGCAAACTTCGCCCGACTTGCTGCAGTCGCGGTCCTGGCAGCACACCTGCGCGCACTTCTTGAGCTCCGGATCGCAGTAAGCAGATTTGCAATCGGAGTCGAAGGTGCAGTTCTGCCCGTCGTTGACGTTGCCGATCGTCGTGCTCGTGCAGAACTTGATCTGATCGTTGCCGCTGTCGGCGTAGCGGCAGTGCCCGTCGGACAGCCCCTGCGACCAACAATCCTTCATGCTGCAGCACGACGGGCGACAGACGCCGCTGCCGCCGCCGATGCAGTTGTTGTTCTTGCACTCGTTCGGCTCGTTGAAGCACGTGTCGCCGACGTTCTTCGTCGCGTTCGCGTTCTCCGGCGCGCACACCCACGTGTCGTGCGAGGGGCCGGGGCCTTCGACGTTCGCCACCTGGCAAAGGGTGCCGGCCTTGCAGTCCGTCGCGAGGCAGCACGTGTCGAGGCAACGGCCGGCGACGCACGCGCCCGAGCGGCACGCGGAGTTCGTCGAGCAGGTGTTCCCCGGGGCCTTGCCGCCGGAGCTCGGGGGCGTTCGCTCGGCCTTCGCGGCCGGTACGCAGTAGTTGCCGCCCGTGCCGCCGCCGAAGCAGACGAACCCGTCGTCGCAGTCGGCCGACGTGCAGCACGTCTTCGTGCAGATGGGGCCCGTCCCGTCGAGGATCGGCTGCGTCAGCATCGTGCTCGTGCCGCAGAGACCGCTCTTGCAGTCGACGCCGATGCGGCAGGGAAGGCCCAGATCGAACGGCGGCGCGATCGCGTCTTCGGCGGCGTCGACCGTGGCGTCTTCCTCCGGGAGGTCGCCGGTGTCCTCGACCGTGGCGTCCTCGGCCGGCGCGGCGTCGACGGGGACGACGCAGCGGCCCGTGACGGCGTCGCACGAGAGCCCCGCCGGACACGACGAGGCGAGGTTTCCCGTGCACGAGATCTCGTCGACGTCGCCGGTGACGAGCACGCTGCACCCGGCGCCGGCCGCCGCGACGAAAAGGCTCACGGCGACCACCTTCGCAACGATGGGTGCGACGATGCGCGTGCTCACGGGGATGCGCGCGCTCACGGGAGCACCCCGCCGATGGCGAAGGCCCCGCCGCCGGGCAGGGGGGCGGCCGACGCGCGGAGTGACGATGAGGTCTTCGTGCGACCGAAGTAGAGGTAGGTCGCGAGCGCCGCGGAGATCACGCCGACGCCGAACCCGACGTCCGCGATGATCGCGGAGGTGTGCGCGTCGTCGGCGCGCCGTCGGAGATCGTCGTAGGTGCCGTCGCGCCCCGTCACGAAGCCGGAAGGATCGAGCGACAACGCCCGGATGCCGAACGCCGCGCCCACCCCGAATCCGACGATGGCGAGCGACGTCGCGGTCAACGTGGCCGCGTCGACGCGACCGCGGGCGTGGCTCGCGGGCGGCGACGTCTGGCCGTCCGACGTCTCGCTCGCCGTCTTCCCCGCGTCGGCCGCGGGCGCCTTGGTCTTCTTCTGCTCGGCTTCGCGCTTGGCCCCTTCGATGCGCCGCACGATCGTCTCGGCCTTCGCGCGCTCCGCGTCGGTGACCGTTTCCATCGCGGTGTACTGCTGGAAATACGCGATGGCATCGTCGTACGCCCCGAGGCGTTCGTGGACGATGCCGAGGTTGAACACGAGGTCCTTGGCCGACGGGTCGAGGGTGTGCGCCTGCTCGAGCTCGCGAATGGCGTCGCGGTAGGCCCCTGTTTGGTAGAGCGCCTTCGCGCGCTCGAAGTGCTCGCGGGCGCTCTTTTGGGCCTCCGTGAGCGTCTCGGCGTCCGAGCCGTCTTGCGGCGGAGTTTGCGCCGCGGCGACACGCGCCGTCCCCAACGAAAGGGCGAGTGACAACGCGCAGAGGCAGGGGCACAGGGCGCGCTTCATCGATCCCAAACTCTAGCCGATTTTGCGTCGTTTGTAGCGATAAGGTGCGCCTTCGGCCACGTCGACGCTCCGAACGCTCGGAGTCCGCTCGGCCTCGGCGCGCGCCGGGGGTATATAGGGACTTCGATGACGACGAGGCTCGACGACGAGGTCCGCGCGCTCTGCGAAAAGGCTCGGCGCGCCGCGAGGAAGCTCGCTCCGCGTTCCCGCGAAGAAAAGGACGCCGCGCTCGAGGCGATGGCGCGAGCCCTCGACGAGCACCGAGCGCCGATCCTCGCCGCCAACGCCGCCGATCTCGAGGCCGCCCGGGCGCGGGGCACGAAGGGCGCGCTGCTCGACCGGCTGATGCTCGACGAAAAGCGGCTCACCGCGGTGATCGACAGCGTCCGGTCCGTCTGGGTCTTGCCGGATCCGGTCGGCGAGGTCGTCTCCCGATCGACGCGGCCCAACGGCCTCACCGTCACGCGCGTGCGGGTCCCCATCGGCGTCATCGCCATGATCTACGAGGCCCGGCCGAACGTGACGATCGAGGCGAGCGCGCTCACGCTCAAGGCCGGCAACGCCGTCGTCCTCCGAGGCGGCTCCGAGGCGGCCCGCTCGAACGCGGAGCTCGGGGCGGCCGCGCGGCGCGCCATCGAGAGCGTGGGGCTCCCAGAAGACGCGGTGCAAATCGTGCCCTTCACCGACCACGACGCCGTCCGGTCGCTCGTGCAGCAGAGTGGCCTCGTCGATCTGGCCATCCCGCGGGGCGGGGAGTCGCTCATCCGCTTCGTGACCGACCACGCCCGCGTCCCGGTCGTGCAGCACTACAAGGGCGTCTGCCACCTCTTCCTGGACGAGGGCGTCGACGTCGAACGGGCCGTGCGCATCGTGCTCAACGCGAAAATGCAGCGCCCCGGCGTGTGCAACGCGCTCGAGTGCCTCCTCGTCGACGCGAACGACGCTCCTCGCGTGCTCCCGCCCATCGCGGACGCGCTCCGTGCGGCGGGCTGCGCGCTCCACGCCGACGCGCACGCCCGTACGCTCGTGCCATGGGCCGGAGAGGCGACCACGGAGGACTGGGGACACGAGTTCCTCGACGCCGTCCTGGCCGTGAAGGTCGTCGACGGTCTGCAAGGCGCGCTCGACCACGTCGCGGCGTACGGATCCGGGCACACGGAGGCGATCCTGACGCCGAACGCCGCGCACGCGGAGCGTTTCCGTCGGGAGGTCGATGCGGCCTGCGTGGTCGTGAACGCGTCGACACGCTTCCACGATGGTGGCGAGCTCGGTCTGGGGGCCGAAATCGGCATCGCGACGAGCCGGCTCCACTGGCGCGGCCCGATGGGGCTCGAGGCCCTCACCACGATGAAGTGGCTCGTCGACGGCGAAGGCCAAATTCGCTGAGGCGCGCGTGCGCGCGTGGGGGAAGCGTCGGATGACGGGCGTGACGGGCGCCTCGGGAGCGTCGGACGCGGTGGCGTCGGCCGCTCGACGTCACGCGATCGCCACCGCCAGCAAAAATCGGCGTTCGAGGACCCTCTCGGTGATTGACTCCGCCGCGTCGTCCGCCGACGATCGCACCCGATCAAGCTGAGCCGAAAGGGCCGGCGAACAGGAGCTTTCGTGTCCGCGAACAAACGTCCTCCGCCGAAGGGCCCCGAGCGCCCGATGCTGCGATCTTCCCACGGCGCCCCGAGCGCGCGCACGCGCCCGACGAAGACCACGACGCCGTCGCGGTCGACGAAGACCTCGCCCGACAAACCCGCGCGTTCGGCCCGCTCGGCCCCGTCGGGTCGCTCGGCCCCGTCGCGCGAAGCCGCGCGCGAGCACGACGACGGTGTTCGCCTGAAGAAGGCCCGCGCGCCGCAGCCGTCCGTCAGCACCGCGAGCGATGAATCGCGCGCGCTCGCCATCGCCATCGCCACCGCGGCGATCGACAAGAAGGCGTCGGGCCTCGAGGTCATCGACGTGGCCGGACGCGTCGACTACGCCGACTTCCTCGTGCTCATGTCGGGCCGGAGCGATCGGCACGTCGCGGCGCTCTCGGCGGCCATCGAGGAGGCGCTCCGCAAACGCGGCAAGCGCGCGCTCGCGGTCGAAGGTCTCCCGCACGCGAACTGGGTGCTCATGGATTTCGGCGACGTCGTCGTCCACGTGTTCCAGGACGACGCCCGGAGCGCCTACGACATCGACACGCTCTGGATGGACGCGCGTCGGATCCCCGTTCCGCTCCCGGATTCGCCCGACCTGCGCTGAACGGAGTCCCGGTTCGTCATGCGCACCCGGTGGTGCTCCTCCATCGGCGCGTGGCTCGCCGCCGCTCGGCTCCTCGTGCCCGGCACGGCGTGGGCGCTCGACAAGCAGGGGAGCGCCCACGGCGGTCAAGTCGGTGAGGAAGAGGACGGCAAGTTCGGCATCTCCGGATCGGCGATGCTCGGTGTCTCCGTCCTGAACCAGACCTACGCGGCGCGGGCCGACAACACGGGCCTCGCGCTCATGCGGTACGCCGGTCACGCGGACATCGATCTCCTCGGGCGGGCGCTGTCGATCCCGCTCGACGTGAATTTCTTCACCGATCGGCAGCGGCGTGGACTCGCCGTGTTCGCGCCGAGCGAGCTCGATCTGATCGGCGGGGTGACGTCGACGCGCAGCATCGCCAAGGGCTTCGACCTCGAGGCCGGCGCGCGCGTGGAGCGCGACATGAACCTCGATCGCGGCAGTTTTTCGCAGTCGTACGCCGACGTTCGCGTGCGCGGTCTCTACTCGCTGGGCCGCGTGTGGCCGAAGCTGGCGCGCGATCTTGTCGGGGGCGACGTCTCTGGCCACGTCACGCTCGGGTGGTTCGCGTTCAACCCGACCTACGCCGCGCGGCCCGACAACTCCGGCAGCGCGCTCTTCCGCTACGCGTGGAACGTCCAGCTCAGCGTCGTACGGGATCGGTTGGCGATCGGCTTCGACGCCACGATGTTCACCGATCGCCGCGCGAACGTGGTCCGTCCGTCCGAGCTCGACGCGACCTATGAGATGATCGTGCGCCTCGACGACAAGGACGCGATCCACCTCGCCTACGAGCGTGACATGCCGCTCGACCGGGGCCGCTACGTCCAGGACTTCGTCTACGCGCTGTTCGTTCGCGACTTCGAAGTGCGTTAGCTCGGAGGCGGAGTGCGCCCGAGCATACCCGCGCGCCGTCCGGATTTCGGCGACGGCGCGGCTACGACGGCGTTTCGTCGCGCTTGGGAGCCACGACGAACGAGACCGCCACGCTCACGAAGTAGAGCACCACGAGCGCCCCCGAGACGGCGATCTGGCTCGACACCTCGGGCCCCGGCGTCACGAACGCGCCGATGACGAACGCCGACAGCACCGCCCACCGGCTGAATTTGACGAGCTGCTTCGGCGTGACGATGCCGGCGAGGGCCAAGAACGCGATGAAGAGCGGCAGCTCGAACACGAAGCCGAACGCGAGCAGCATGCGCGTCGTGAAGTCGAGGTAGTACTCCATCGTCGGGCGCGAGGTGATCCGCACGCCGCCGACGTCGCCGAGGAGCGAGAAGAAGTATTTGAAGCTGAACGGGAACGCGACGTAGTACGCGAACGCCACGCCCGAGAGAAAGAGCGTCGACGAGAAGAGGACGAACGGGACGATGTAGCGCTTCTCGCGCGCGTAGAGCCCCGGGCTGATGAACGCCCAGAGCTGGTAGAAGATGATCGGCGCGGCGAGGACCGTCCCCCCGACGAGCGAGAGTTGCATGTAGTTGACGAACACGTCCGCGGGCGCCAGCGTCTGGAGCTCGGGCGGGTCCATCGGAAACTTCTCGCGCCACGCGACTTTGTACGGCACCTCGATCCACCCGAGGAGCTCTTCGCGGAAGATCCAGCAGCCGATCGTGCCTGCGAGGAGCGCGATGCTCGCGCGCACGAGCCGCGCGCGGAGCTCGCCGAGGTGCTCCCAGATCGTCATCTTCACGTCGCCTTCGGGATCCGGCGGATCCGGCGACGCGAGCTCGTCGGCCCGCGCCTCGTTGCGGCTGGGATCTTCGGCTTCGCGTGCTCGCTCCGACGTCGCGCTCATCCGCCCGCTCCGCTCGCCGGCCGCTCGGCCGCGTCGATGCCGTCCACTCCAGAAGGCGTGGGCTCGGGCACCGTCGCCCCGCCGGCTCCATCGGCTCCGTCGTCACCGGTCGGCACGATTCCGCGTTCGTCCCCGAGGACGTAGAGCGGATCGCGCGCGAGCGCCGACGGCGCGGAGGCTCCGGCGTAGACGAACGCGTTCTCGGGCAACGCTCCGAGCGCGTCGGCGCCGCCTTGGGGATACTCGCGCTCGCGGGGGACGTCGATCTCACCGTACTCCGGCCCACGCTCCGCGCCCTTGGGAGCCGTGCGCTCCACGAAATCGACCGCCGCCGCGTGGCGAACGGCGTCGAGCTCCCCGCGGGCGAGCTTGCGGATCTCCGCGAGGTCCTCGGTGAGCCCCTCGGCCCGGAGGGCGTCGTCGATCCCGCTCTGCGCGCGCAGCTCGGCGGCCGTGCGGCGGATCTTCCCCGCGTATTGGCCGAGCTTCCGCAGGAGCCTCGGCAGGTCTTTCGGTCCGATGACGACGAGCGCCACCACGATCACGACGACCAGCTCGGCAAAACTGAACCCAAACACGCGAGGCGGCACGCTAGCACACGTGGCCCCCGCGCGAACGCTCGCAGGACCTGGAATTGCCGGCGTTCTTTGCGTATAGGCTGCCCTCGCCATGACGGTTCCCACGGAAACGCCGCCGAAGCTCCCGCTCCAGGGCCTGACGCCCGGCGAGCTCGTGCGTGCCGTCCCCGGGATCGCGCTCGCGGACGCGCGTCGCATCGTCGCGCAGGTCCATCGCGACGAGGACGTCGCGACCCCGAACTCCCTCGTCCGCCGGTCGTCGCGCGAGCTCGCCCAGGCGCACGGCTTCGTGCCGACCCTCGCGATCGTCGCCGAGCGCCGGAGCCAGGTCGACCCGTTCGTGAAGTACGCCCTCCGCACCCACGACGATCACGTCATCGAGACCGTGCGCATCCCGCTCGAGCACCCCGGCCGGTTCTCCGTCTGCGTGAGCTCGCAGGTCGGTTGTGCGCTCGGCTGCACGTTCTGCGCGACGGGCCGCATGGGGCTGTCGCGCAACCTCGAGACCTGGGAGATCGTCGAGCAGGTCCGCGTGGTCCGTCGCGGTCTCCGGAGCACCGCGGATGGCCCCGAGCCCGCGCGCGCCCGCGTCCACGGCGTCGTCTTCCAGGGCATGGGCGAGCCGCTGTCGAACCTCGATCGGGTCCTCGCCGCCATCGCCGTCATGCAGGATCCGAGCGCGCTGGCGATCGACGCCCGCGCCATCACCGTGTGCACGTCCGGCCTCCCCGCGGGCATCCGGCGCCTCGCCCGCGAAGCCCCGAAGGTGCGGCTGGGTTGGTCCATCGCGTCGGCGCGGCGCGACGTGCGGCGCCGCCTGATGCCCATCGATCGAGCGCACGATCTGTCCGAGGTGCTCGCCGCCACCGTCGAGCACGCGCGTACGACGGGGCTCGCGCCGATGTGGGCCGTGACCCTGCTCGCGGGCGTCAACGACCACCCCGAAGACGCCGAGGCGCTCGCCGATCTCGTCCACGCGTTCCGCGACCGCGCCGGGACGAGCCCACGGCTGAGCATCATTCCCTACAACCGCATCGACGACGCCGACGACCCCTTCACGCGGACGGGCGACGACGCCGAGCGCGCGTTCCGCGAGATCCTCTCTGCGCGTTCGGTTTTCACGCACAAGCGCTACAGCGGCGGTGGCGACGTCGCGGCGGCCTGCGGTCAGCTCGCGGCCCGCGCCTGAATCGCGAACCGATCGGCGGACCGATTCGCGCCGGATTTGGCGAAAGGCCTCGCGAACCGACTCGCGGCCCGCGCTCGGCGCATCAACTCTGCTACGTTTTTTTTCGATGCTCGTGGGGCTCGTGCTCGGCGTCCTCTTCGTCACGCCGATCGTGCTCACCTACCTCGTCTTCATCCGCTGGGCCGACCGGTTCGAGCCCGAGCCGTGGTGGCTCATCCTCCTCGCGTTCGGTTGGGGCGCGATCTTCGCGACGTTCGGCGGCGGCGTGATCTCCCGCACGGCCGAGGAGGCCGCCGATGTCCTCTGGCGCCTGTCGCCGAACGCGCTCGACGCCGTCACGGCGACCATCTTCGCGCCGGTGTCCGAGGAGCTCTTCAAGGGCCTCGGCGTCGGGCTCCTCGCCCTCGCCGCGGCCGTCGGCTTCCGCGAGCTCGGGGGCGCCCTCGACGGCGTGATCTACGGCGGCGTCATCGGCCTCGGCTTCACGCTCACCGAAGACATCCTCTACGTCGCGCACCAGTACGCGACCGGCGGGTTCTCGGGCTTCGTCTTCCTCCTCTTTTTCCGCACCGTCGTCCTCGGACTTTCGCATTGCACGTTCACCGCGTGCACGGGGCTCGGGTTCGGCATCGCCGTCGAGACGAGGCGGCCGATCGTCCGGATCTTGGCCCCCGTCGGGGGGATCTCGGCGGCGATCGTCATGCACGCCGTGCACAACGCGCTGCCGACCCTCTTCGACACCCTCGGTCTGTCGATCATGGTGGTCATCACCTGGGGGATCGACGTGCTGTTCTTCGTGGGCCTCGCGCTCCTCGTCGCGCGCGACCGGCGGACGGTCATCCGCGAGCTCTTCGGGGAGGTCGGCGAGCTCCTCCATGCGCGCGAGCTGGAGCTCGTGGCGAGCTATTTCGCGCTCGGTCGGCTGCATTGGTCGATCCTGCGCTCGAAGGGGTGGGCGTCGTTCCGCGTGCGTCGCGACAAGCAAATGCACCTCGTCGCCCTCGCGTTCCTCAAGGACCGCCGCCGGCGCGGCGAGACCGGGCGGAGGCTCGACGAGCAAGAGGCCACCCTTCGGCGAAAGATCTTCGAAGCGACGCAGCGCGGAGTGCGCATCGGTTTCTGAGCGCGTGGCTCACTCCGGGAGCGTTCGACGTGGCACACGTCCGCGACTCGGATGTCATGGCGACGCGTTCCTTGGCCGCGGCCCCCGCGAAAAGAACGGCTCCGAAGCGCGAAAAGGGCGTAGAAATGAGGTCGAATGTCACGCTCGGCACGTCGCTTGCCTCGTGCGACATCTTTGGAGGGCACCCCGACATGATCCCGCGATCCCCCCGCTCGCTCGTTGGACGGCTCGCGCCGGCCGTCCTCGCCATCTTGGTCTCGACGCTCGGTTGTGGGGACATGGCCGCCGACACCTCGTCGCGCGGGGCGAGCGAAGCCCCTTCGCCCTCAAACGGAAATTCGAAAGGTGACGGCGATCTCGGTGCCGGCGACGACGGCGCGTCCGAGCCCCCGGCCGAGCGGGAGGTCGAGTCCGACTACGAAGCGCCCGTCGCGACGGGGCACTTCGTCTGGATCGCGAACCCGAAGAGCGGCCGCGTGGCGTTCGTCGACGCGACGACCCTCGAGGTGCGCACCGTCGACGCCGGCAACGCGCCGACCTACCTCGCGGGCGTCCCCGGACAGACCGACGACACGACGATCGTGCTCAACGTGCTCTCGTCCGACGCGACGCTCCTCCGCGCGACGAAGCAAGGGATCGTGACGAGGCGGTTCCCGGTCGCGCAAGGGGCCAACAGCTTCTCGATCGCGTCCGACGGGAGCTTCGCGGTGGCGTGGGCCGACGCGCGCAAAGTCCCGAACGCGCCCGCCACGCAGGGCTTCCAAGACCTGACCGTCCTCGATCTCGTCAAGGGCACGTCGACGATCCTCTCGGTCGGCTACCGCCCCGTCGCCGTCGGGTTCTCGACGGGCAACACGCGCGCGTACGCGGTCACGCAGGACGGCATCGCCATCGTCGATCTCGCCGCGACGCCCGTGGTGACGAAGAACGTCGCCGTCGCGGACTCGCCGGCGGAAGATCCCGGCTCGCGGGACGTCTCGGTGACCCCCGACGGATCGCTCGCGTTCATCCGCAGGGACGGGCAGAGCACGATCACGGCCGTGTCGCTCGCGGACGGCGCTCGCCACGCCATCACGCTCTCGGGGCCCGTGACGGATCTCGATCTGGACGCGAAGGGAGAGCGCGCCGTCGCCGTCGTCCGGAGCACGTCAGAGGCGGTGATCCTTCCCGTGCCCGGCGTCGTCGCCGATCCGGACGCGAAGACCACGGTGGAAGTCACCGGCGAGACGATCGGCTCGGTGGTCCTGTCTCCCGAAGGCTCGACGGGGCTCCTCTACACGAACGCGGTCGCTTCGCCACGGCTCACGGTGCTCGGCCTCACGGCGACGCCTCCGACGACGCGCACGGTCCGCCTCTACGCGCCGGTCCTCGCGGTGTTCAGCGCGCCGGACGCGAAGCACGCGGTCGTCTTGCACGACGCGACCGCGGCGACCAACGGGAGCAGCGCGACGAACGGCGCGTTCAGCCTCGTTCCGATCGCGGCGAGCTTGCCGGCGAAGATCGTCGCGACGAACGCCAAGCCCACGGCCGTGGCGGTCGCGAACGATCACGCCGTCGTCGCCGAACGCGACGACGCGAGCCGCACCTACGGCGCCTACGTCGCGACGATGCCGCAGCTCATGGTCGAGCGCCTGGCCCTCGCCAGCCCGCCCACGGCGGTCGGGATCGTGGAGGGCTCGAAGCGCGCCTACATCGCCCAGGATCACCCCGAGGGGCGCCTCACGTTCGTCGATCTCGACACGGGGGTGGCTCGGACGCTCACGGGCTTCGAGCTCTCGTCGCGCGTCGTGGATGGGAGCACGCCGTGACGAAGCACGTCGTGACGACGAAGGAGGAATCGAACGCCATGGTGACGGACGGGAAGGGCGGGATGGCCGGCGCGGGCGGGACGGGCGGAGCGCGTCGACGGCGGGCCACGACGTTGCGCGGACGAAAGCTCGCGTGGCTCGCGCCGTTCGTGGCGATGGCGCCGCTCGCGATCGCGTGCGGGGATCGTCCGGACGCCTTCGACGCGCCGATCACGGGCGTTCGGGCGGTCGGCTTGGAAACGCAGGTGGCGGTCCTCGACGACGGCGTCCACCGGGCCGTCCTGCTGACGCCGGCGAACGGTGAGGACCTCGAACGCACGAGCGTGCCCGTCGGGAAGAACGTGATCGACGCGCGCGCATCGAGCGACGGCAAGCGCCTCTTCGTGCTCGCCGGCGGCGATACGGCCCGCAAGAAGGGCGACCGGGAGAAGCCGAGCCTCACGGTCGTCACCGCGGCGACGGCGACGTCGGCCGCCGTGACGCGGCGTTTCGAGCTCGAATCCCCGCACTCGGGCATCGCGATCGACGACGAGGGCCGCTGGGTGGCGCTCTTCGCGACGGCGTCCGGTTCGTCGACGAACTTCGTCGAGAACCCCAACGAGCTCGTGCTGGTCGATCTTTCGGCGCCGGACGATACGGCCGTGACGACGCGCACGATCCGCAGCTTCGGCGGCTTGCCGCAGCGCGTTTCGTTCACGCCGACGTTGCTCTTGCCCGGCGGGCTGCGGCGGCTCCTCGTCGTCGAGACGAACCAGGATCTGGCGCTGCTCGATCTCGACAACCTCCGCGCCGTGCCCTCGCGACCGGAGGTCACCGTCCGCCTCACGAGCGGGTCGAGCACGATCCCGAACCAACCCGCGGGCGTGGTCTTCGACGACGGCGATCCGGCCAAGAACGACGACGCGCGCATCGGCGTTCGCTTGTCGAACGCGAGCAACGTCGTCACGCTCACGCTGGTCGCGAACACGCCGGGCGCGACCACGGAGGATCCGAACCAGGTCCCCAACGACTTTCGGCCGCTCGTGAACCTCACCGACGTCGGCGGCATCCCCGGGCAAATCGCGTTCGTCCGGACCGATCTGGGCCGGCGCCTCGCGGCCGTCGTTCCTTCGACGCGGAAGGCCGTGCTCGTCGATCCCGACACGAGCATCACCGTCCCGGTCGATTTGCCTGCATCTTACACGCAAATCTCGCTCGTCACGGGCGAGATCGGCGACGTGAGCGGGAAGGACACGGCGCTGCTCTACGGCGACGGGGCCTCCGGCGTCGCGCTCTGGTCGCTCGGCCGCGCCGAAGGGGAGCCTTACCGCAGCATCGAGGCCATCGCGCTCACCGCGCCGGTCTCGAACGTCCTCGACGTGCCGGCGCCGCACGCGCAGCTCAAGGTGCTCCAATCGCGCGGCGCGAACGCGTTCTTCGTCATGGACCTGGCGACGCGGACGGCGTCTCCGCTCCTCACGCAAGGTTCGGCGAGCTTGTTCGTCGCGCGCGACGGCCAACGCCTCTGGGCCTATGGAAACGGCGCCACGAGCTTGTCGCGCATCTCGCTCGACAACTTGCACCCGGTCCCCATCTCGCTCGATCAGCCGGCGAACGCCGTCTTCGACGTCGCCTCGCGATCGGGAGGTCGCGCGCTCGTGACGTTGAACACGAGCGGCGCCGTCTCGGCCACGGTGCTCGATGCCTTGAACCCGGACGTCGCGCCGCCGAAGACGTTCTACGGCCTTCTTTTCGAGGATCTCCGATGAAACGTCGATTCGCGACCGACTTTGCGACGTGC
This sequence comes from Labilithrix sp., assembly GCA_044226145.1. GTDB lineage: Bacteria > Myxococcota_A > Polyangia > Polyangiales > Polyangiaceae > Labilithrix. The sequence goes on from JBGAHN010000075.1 coordinate 23,744, forward strand.
TTGTTCGTTCTCGCGGCCCCGTCGCTCGCGCGCGCGGACGCCGCTCCGCCGCTCCCGACGCCGACGGCCGATGCACCGGCCTCGCCGACGGCGCCGGCGGCGACTCTGGCCGCCCCGACCGCCCCGACCGCAGCCTCGCCGGAGTCGTCACCGTCGGTGCAAGCCCCCGAGCTCCAGGCTCCTCCGCCTGGCTCCGCGTCGCCTTCGCCCGGCCCTTCGGCGCCTGCGTCTCCGCCCGGTCCGTCGGCGCCCGCGGCCTCACCGCCTCCCGCAGACGCGGCCGCGTCGGGGCAAGTCTCGGCACCCCGTCCGGCCCCTCCGGCGTTCACGTACGCATCGCCGTCCGCGGACGGCGGGGCGGAGACGACGTCCGGTGGCCGCCACGACGTCCGCATCGGCGCCGGCGTTCGCGTCGGGTACGTCCCGACGAGCGGCTTCGACCGGTTTTCGTCGAACGACGTGCTCCCGCAGCTCTCGATCGACGCGAACTACGCGCTCGTCGCGGGCGAGAAGTTCTCGTTCGCCCTCGGCGCCGCGTACGACGTCGGCGGGGTGTCGTCCGATCTCCGCGGCGTCGACACGAAGCTCACCGTGCACCGGCTGACCGTGCCGCTCGAAGGTCGTTTCCACGCGACCCGCGGCATCTTCGCGTTCCTGCGCGTGGCGCCCGGCGCGGCGGCGTTCGTCACGAGCATCTCGGATTCGTCGGCGCCCGCGTCGCTCGACCGGACGGCGTGGGCCTTCGCGGCCGACGCGAGCCTTGGTTCGTCGTTCTTGCTCGGCCCGCACCGCTCGACGTCGAAGCGGCAGGTTCGGTTCTGGGTGACGCCGGAGCTCGGCTACGCGTTCACGACGAGCCCGAGCCTGCGCTCGTCGCCCGCGCGCGACACCGACGAGGCGGTCGGCACCGACGGGAAGACGAACCTCGGGACGCTGTCGACGAGCGGCTTCTTCTGGCGCGTGAGCCTCGCGCTTTCGTTCTGAGCGGCGCGGGCGCGGCGCGTCAGTACGGAAACGGCGCGGGCGTGATCCCTTGGGAACGCGCCGTCGCCGTGGCGAGGTAGTCGTACCAAGGATCCTTCTGTTCGTAAGCGGCGGTGGCGGCGGTGGCGGCCGCCTTCAGCGCGTCGTCGAAGGAGCCCGTGGGCAGCAGCGCCGGATCGATGCCGTAGAGCTCCTCCTGCTCCGAGCCCGAGAGACGGACGTCGATGACGGGCAACATCGCGTTCGCCATCGTGTTGTAGCCTGCGTCGAGGCCCATCGCTTCGAGCGCGGAGATCACGACGAGCGCGACCTCGAATGAGCTGCCGGCGTTCGCCCGGAGCGTCTCGGCGGGATATCGGACCTCTCGGCCCGCGGAGAAGAAGTCGCTCGGCAACGCCGTGACCGCCATCCCGCGGGTCTTCAGCACCTCGTAGACGGCCTTGAACTGGCCCAGGTAGCACGTTCGCTTGTCGTCGAACGTCGTTCGGCTCTTGCAGTCCTTGTAGCTCGGCAACGAGTGGCCCGCCGTGTAGGTCGCGACCTCTTGAACGAGCTTGGCGACCTCTCCCCAGCGATCCTGCGGCGTCGTCATCACCATGCCCGCGACGGTGCGATCTCGTTGTCCCTTCGGCGCGTCGGCGTCGTCTCCGAAGACCGGATCGAAGACGCGTCCCTTGGGGAGCACGTCCACGGCGCTCGCGATCTCGAAGAGCCGGTCTCCGTTCGTCGTGTAGAGGGAGAGCGAGAGCTTCGTCGACGTGGTCCCGCTCGCGGCGCCGATCTTCTCGAGATCGAGCTGGGGACCAAAGAGGATCTCCTTCGTTTCGCCAGGGGCGAGCTCCACGAGCTTCGAACCTTGGGTCTTCGTGAACCCATCGACCGACGCGTACGCGGCGACCGTCCGGGCCGCTTGGTTCGGGTTGGAGATGCGCACGAGGAAGAGGTTTCCGACCCAACCGCTGCCCATCAGATGGGCGAAATACGTCGGAACGTGCCCTTCGGGCGTTTGCCAATACCCGAACGTATCGATGCGAGGCTCGCCCGGCGTTTCGAACGCCACGGAGCCGTCGCTGCCCTTGCCGTCGTCGTTCGGCGCTTGCGCGTCGTCCGGCGTGGAGCGCTGCGGAGGTGGGCGGCGCATGTCATTCAAGTCGTTGTGTGAGCTGTCGGACGAACAACCCCACGCCCCCACCGCGAGCCAAACGATCGTTGCCAGGCCTCTTCCTGTCGTGCGCATGCCATGAATCCTTCGGCGGCTCTCGACCCGCATGAAT
>JBGAHN010000076.1:0-25445 GCA_044226145.1 Labilithrix sp.
CCGCGGACGCCATGTACCGCGGGCTCGCGACCGGGCTCTTCGAGCTCTTCTGGCTCGCGGGCGCGGGCACCTCGCGCTGGGACGCCGCGCTCGACACCGTCGTCTTCGAGCCCGCCTCGCTGCGCCTCCTGCACGAAGCGCGCGCGCGCGGCCCGGTCGTCCTCGCGGCCTCGCACACGGGAAACTGGGAGCTCGTCGCGTACGCTGCCGCACGGGAGCTCCGCGTTCACGGATCCGTCCTCGCGGCGGTGGTCAAACCGCTCTCGGTTCGTGCGGTCCATGCATTTTGCATGCATCTGCGCGCGCGCGCCGGCCTTCGTCTCCTCGCCCCCGAAGGAGCGCTCAGGGCTGCGCGCGCCGTCCTCGCCGATGGGGGCGTGGTCGTCATGCCCGTCGACCAAGTTCCGGCGGCGCGGGGCCACGGCGCCGTCGTGTCGTTCCTCGGCGCCCCCGCCTGGGCGGACGTGGCACCGGCGGCGTTCGCCAAGCGCACCGGCGCGACGCTCCTCGTCGTCGGGGCCGTCCGCGTGGGGAAAAGCCACCAGGTCCGCGTTCTCGATGCGTTTTCGCCGAGCCGCCCCGATCCGGACTTCGTCCCTCGGACGACCGCGGGCGTCGCGGCGTCGCTCGAGGCCTTCGTGCGCGCCCACCCGGCGAGCTGGATGTGGCTCCACCGCCGATGGCGCGCCCCCTCGGGCGACGTCCCGGCCGCCCCCCGAGGACGCTCACGCGCCGCATCAACCGTCCCGGCCGACGTCGCGCCCGCCGACGCTTGAAGCGCCCGCTCAACCCGGCTAACCACGTCGGCATGAACGGCGATCGCCTCGTCATCGCGGGCCGGGCCTACGAGAGTCGGCTCATCGTCGGCACGGGCAAATACCGCAGCGTCGAAGAAACGGAGGCCGCCATCGACGCCTCTGGCGCCGACATCGTGACGGTCGCGCTCCGTCGCGTGGACTTGTCGGACCGCTCGAGCGGCTCGCTCATGGGGCTCTTGCTCCGCCGCGCCAGGATCGGCGTTCCGGCTGGACCGAGCGACGCGTCATCGCCGCGTCGGTGGACGATCCTGCCGAACACCGCCGGATGTTTCACGGCGGACGAGGCGGTCCGCACGCTCCGCCTCGCGCGCGAGCTCGGCGTCGCCGACATCGTCAAGCTCGAGGTCATCGGCGATCCGAAGACGCTTTATCCGGACAACGAGCAGACGCTCGAAGCGGCGAAGATCCTCGTCAAAGAGGGCTTCACGGTGCTGCCGTACTGCATCGACGATCCGATCCTCTGCCGCAAGCTCGAGGACGTCGGCTGCGCGGCGGTCATGCCGCTCGCGGCGCCCATCGGCAGCGGGCAGGGGATCCGCAACCCGCACAACCTGTCGCTCATCGTCGAGCACGCGAAAGTCCCCGTCATCGTCGACGCGGGCGTCGGCACGGCGAGCGACGCAGCCGTCGCGATGGAGCTCGGGTGCGACGGCGTCCTCATGAACACGGCCATCGCGCACGCGCAGAACCCTGTCTTGATGGCCGAGGCCATGCGCGACGCGGTCCGCGCGGGGCGCATGGCGCGCGCAGCGGGTCGCATGCCGCGATCGCGCTACGCGAACGCATCGAGCCCCACGGGAGGACTCATCGAATGATTCGACTCATTGGCGTGAGCGCCCTCGTCGGCGCGCTGGGACTCGCACCGCTTCAGTGCGGAAAAGATCCGGATCCGTCCCTTCGGATGGAAGATTCGGCCGGCGACGCGCTCTGGAAGCTCGCGGAGGACTTCCAGGCCAAGGGCAACCCCGAAGCTCGCAAGGAGACGCTGCGCTTCTTGGTGGATCATTACCCGTCGAACCGCCACGTCGCCGCCGCGCGTGAAGAGCTCGGAGGCGAGGGATCCCCGCCGGCCTCGGTCGACGCCGCGTCCGAGTGATTTCTCCGCGCCCCCGCGTCATCCTGATCACCGATCCACGTTACGAAGCGGCGCGGGTCGATGCCGTCGTCCGCACCGTCGCCCATGAGCTCGGTCCGGGCCGACTCGCCGTCCAGCTCCGAGACAAGGCCGCACCGCTCGCGGAGCTCGCCCGTCACGCGCATCGGTTGCGGAGCGTCACCCGCGAGGCCGGCGCGTGGTTCGTGGTCAACGGTTCGGTGGACGTCGCCGTCGCCGTCCGCGCCGACGGCGTGCATTGCCCGGATCGAGCCGTCGTCGCGAAGGCACGCGAAAGGCTCGGAGCGAACGCCTTCGTCTCCGTCCCCGCGCACGACGACGACGACGTCCGCGCCGCCGTCGCGCTCGGCGTCTCGGCCATGTTGGTCAGCCCGATCTACGCGTCGCCCGGAAAAGGCGCGCCCCGCGGCGAAGATGCGCTCCGACACGCGCGCGCCATCGTCGACGATGCGGCCGCCGAGAGCCCCGCACCGAGCGGTGGCCTCGCCCCTGCCGCCACCGTCGCGCGACCGCGGATCTTCGCCTTGGGCGGCGTCACGGTCGAGCGCGCCCGCGACGTCCTGCGCGCGGGCGCCGACGGCGTGGCGATCCTTCGTGGCCTCTTGGACCACGAAGCCGAGCGCGATCCCGGCCCCCTCCGCGCCGTCGCGCGGCGCCTCGGAGACGCCTTTTCGACGTCCCCGTGAGCGGCACGAGGAGCGCGCTCGGTGTGCGCGTCCTCAGGCCTCCATCGGCCCGATGTCTTCGCCCGAGAGGACGAAGAACGCTTCGCCGTACGTCTTGAGGTGCTCGATCGCCGTGTCCATGTCTTCTTGCGTGTGGCCGCGCGTGACGTTGACGCGCAGGCGTTCTTCGCCGTACTTCACGGACGGGTAGGTGAGCGGCACCATCAAGACGCCGCACTCGAAGAGTGCAACATGCATGAAGAGCGTCTTGCGCTCTTCGCGGCACATGACCGGCATGATGTGCGTGTTGCTCGCGCCGAGCTCGAAGCCGGCCTCGACGAGCTTGCCGCGCATGTAGTCCGCCTTTTGATGCAGCTCGCGGACGAGGGCGGGGCCTTCGCTCTCCATCATGTCGAGGATCGTCGACGCGGTCGCGACGACGGGGACGGGGAGCGACGCGCTGAAGAGGAAGCTGCGCGCGTTGTGCTTGACGAGATCGACGACCTCTTCGCTGCCGAGGAGGATGCCGCCGATGCCGCCGAACGTCTTCGAGAAGGTCGACACGAGCACCGGGACCTTGTCCTTGAGCCCGGTCTCTTCGAGGATGCCCGTGCCGCGCTCGCCGAGCGTGCCCGTGCCGTGGGCGTCGTCCATGACGAGCACCGCGTCGTACCGCTCGCAAATCTCCACGAATTCGCGGATGTTCGCCTTGTCGCCGTCGAGCGAATAGACGCCCTCGATGAGCACGAGGGCGTTCTTGCGCTCGCGCGTCTTGAGGATGCGCTCGAGGCTCTTCGACGAGTTGTGGTTGAAGAACCGCACTTCGGGGCCGCGGCCCGGCGTGCCCGCGGCGAGGAAGGTGCCGTCGAGGATGCAGGCGTGGCTGTAGCTGTCGAGCACCAGCGTGGTGTCTTTGTCGGCGAGGGCCGCGATCGTGCCGAGCATCGCCTGGTAGCCGGTCGTGAAGAGGAGGCACTTCTCGTAGCCGAACCACTTCGCGAGCCGACGCTCGAGCTCGACGTGCTCGGTGGTCGTCGCCTGCGGGCGCGAGCTGCCGAGGCCACAACCGTATTTTTCGACCGCCTTCTTCGCGGCCTCTTTGACCTTCGGGTGGTTCGTCAGGCCGAGGTAGTCGTTCGAGCTGAAATTGATGATCGGCTTGCCGCCGACGCTCGTGTGGAGGCCGCCGACCTCGAACTCGCGAAAGTACGGGTAGACCTGCTTTTCCTTGGCTTCACGGACACGCGCGAGCTCCGCGTGGGCCTTTTCGTCGATCCAGCTCATCGCGCGCTTCTTTCGCACGAATCGCCGCGGCATTCCAGCTCCGGATGGCCGTCGCGGAGCGGTTCGTCCCCGCGTCGGGTGCGAGGCGCCGTTCGCACGTGCGTCCTCGACGCCTCGGGGAGGTCGGCGGTTCGTGGATCTCGTGGATCACGGTGCGTGCGTCGCTTCGCGGGCGACCTTCGGGCGGCGGACCCACCGCTCCGCGCCATCGCTGGGCTTGCCGTCCGCCGCGAACATCGGTCGGCCGGCCCCTTCGGTCGTGTCGACGGGGATCCCCACGAGCTGCGCCACCGTGGGCGCCACGTCGGTGAGCGCGACGTCGCCGGCGGGGCAGGTGGGCCGCTCCCGAAGCACGCTGTCGGACACCCCGTCGAAGGCCAGGAGGAACGTGCGCGCGGATTCGGGGTGCGCGGGCCCGTGGTTCTGGAAATCGGCGTTGCGGCCATGATCCGTCGTTACAAGGACGGTCGTCCGGTGCCCGGCGGAGCGCGTCGCGGCGAGGCGGTCGAGCAAGTCTCCCATCCACGCGTCGATCCGCGCGAGGGACGCGACGTAGGCGTCGTAGTCGCCGCGGTGCCCCCACTCGTCCGGATCGCCGAACCCCACGTGAAACAGCGCGGGCCGGTACCGGTCGAAGTACGCGAGCGCGATGGCGCCCGTCGCGGCGTCCGGTCGGTAGTCGTCGTGGCCCGGGAAGGGGTCGACGTTCGTTCCGGCCGCCACGCGAGCCGCCAGCGTCGCGTCGTCGGGCGGAACGCCGGGCCACCTTTGGCCGGCGGCGACGAACACCCCTGCGCGTCCGTTGGATGCCCCGCGGGAAAGGATCGACCAGGAGGCGATGCTCGCGACTCCGGGGACGCCGAACGCCGCGGCCGCATCCAGCACGGTCGCGAGCGCGGCCGGGCAGTCGTTGTCGGTGCACGACGACGCGTGGCCCGTGAACATCTCGAGGTAGCCCGGCAAGGAGACGTTGGCGCCGCTCGCCGTGTGCATGATCCCGCACCCGTCGCGCCCCGTCCCGACGGCCACGCCGGCAGCCTTCACGCGCGCCCAGGTCTTCGGCAGGAGCTCTTCGGGGCTCAGGCGCGGCCCCTTCGTGAAGCGGAGATCCGTGCCTTCGAAGACGTCTTGCCAGCGGGCGCCGTCGATCGTGACGAGGACGACGCGGTCGCCGTTCCAGCTCGGCTTGGCGTTCGACGGGACGACGTATTCCGAGCGCGACGGTGGCACGTTGCACGTGATTGGGAACACCGAAGCCAGGGCCGCGGCGGCCACCCAGCCCCGAGCGCACCTGGCGCACCTGGCGCTTCGAGCACGTGGCGGGCGGTCGCACCGAGAGGCGTCTCGCATACGGGCGAGGGAGCAAGCGTCGAGCCGCCGGTCCGCCTCGCTCCCGTGCTTCCCGCGGACCGCGCGCGATCCCACGGGCGCCGCGGCACGTCCGGCACGTCCCGGAGCAGGCCCCGGCCCACCCTTCGACCCAAGTACGGCGCGCCATTGCAAGCTCGACCGGAGTCCGCTACTGCGACGAAACGATGACGGTGCGGCAACGGATCGAACGCGACGCGGCGAACGTCCGCCGTCCGATCGACGCCCTTCGGTCGTCCCTGAGCGGGGTTCTCGCGCGCGTTCCGACGAGCTTCTTCCTCTTCGCGCTGCTCCAGACGTCCTTCCTGGTGCTCTTCGCGCGCTCGAACGCCGCCGCGCTTCCGCCGCGCGGTGAGGCGGTTCGCGTCGCGTCGACGTACCTGATGGGCTTTTTGGTCTTCGGGGCCGTGCACGCGCTCTTCGCCGGTCGCGCGCGCACCGAACGGCGGGTGTCCTTCGTCCTCCTCGTCCTGGTCCTCGTGTTGAACGTCGCGCGCCAACGGACGGTCGGCGGGTTCGACTACGGTTTCTTCCACGATCACGCGCCGGAGCTGCTGACGTCGCTCGGGTTCGGCATCTTCCTCGACGAGTTCAAGACGTGGGTCGTCGTCGTGCTCCTCGCGGTTCCCGTGGTGTGCCTCGTCGCGCTCGAGCGGCGTTCGCACGTCCCTTGGCGACTCTCGGTTCGACGGAGGCTCACGCTCTTCGGCGCCACCTCCGCCGTGCTCGTCGGTCTCATGACGTTGCGCGTGCCGACGCACGAGGCGCTGACGTCGTTCGCTCGCTCGGCGTTGCTCTTCCACCTGGAGGCGCGCGCCGCGCAGGCGGCCAGCGAAGGGAGCGAGACGTCGCCGTTCCCGTACGTCCACGCGCCCGTGCGTTCGGAGCGCGCCCGACGCCTCGCGGGGACCGACGCGCCGCGTCCGGACGTCGTCGTGCTCTTCCACGAGTCGCAGAATGGGCTCCTCGTGCGCCGCGCCCGCCCGGACGGCGCGCCGTACACCCCCGTCTTCGACCGGCACGCGCGCGAGGGGCTCGCGATCGAACGCTTCTACGGGAACTCGGTCCATTCGAGCCGCGGGCACTTCTCGACCCTTTGTTCGCTCCTGCCGATGCACCGCGGCAAGGAGTTCACCGACCTCGAGGGCACGACCCTCCGCTGCTTGCCCTCGATGTTGCGCGACGCCGGCTATGCGACGTCGTTCTTCTCCGGGACGGACTCCCCGAGGTTCGAGCACTCCGATCGGTTCTTCCCCCGCATCGGCTTCTCGAGCGTCGTGTTCCAGGCGCCGGGGACGACGCTCGGTCCGGACGGCTGCAACGCCGGGCTCCGCGACGACGCGTTCTACCGACGCACCTTCGCCGCCCTCGACGAAGCGATGCAACGCTCGCCGTCCCAGCCCGTGTTCGCCGTGCTCGCGAACGCGTCGAACCATTGGCCGTTCGACCAATGCCCGGGGCACGCGCCGGCGCCGTCCGAGCCCACCGGACCGCGCGCCGATTTCGTGGCGTCGTCGACCCGCGCGGACGACTGGCTCGAGGTGTTCTTCGCCGAGCTCGAGCGGCGCCCGCGGCTGAAGGACGCCATCGTCGTCGTCGTCGGGGATCACAGCTTCCCGGCCGACGAGCACGGCATCCACATGAACATCGTCGGCGCCTACGAAGAGTCCTTCCGCACGGGGTTTCTCTTGCGGTGGAACGGGCACGTGCCGCCCGAGCTCGACACGCGTCGCGCGGCCTCCCAGATCGACGTCGCGCCGACCCTCGTGGATCTGCTCGGGTTGAGCGGGCCGAACGCGTTCCAGGGGCAATCGCTCTTCGCCGAGCCGACTGGCGAGCGCACGATCCTCATGCTCCAACCTTTCGACGGCGCGATGCTCGTGGCGAACCGCTGGCCGTTCAAGTTCGTCCACCAGCAGAGCACCGGCGAGGAGCACCTCTACGATTTGTCACGGGATCCGGACGAGGCGTTCGACCGGATCGACGAAGGCGGTCACGACGACGCGCTCGCGCAGCTCCGATCGGCGATCGCGGCGTTCCCCGCCCACCACGAGATCCTTCGAAACGACCGCGTTTGGCCCGCGGCGAGCGCCGACGTCGACCGGAGCGCGGCTCAGCGCCCGGACGGCCTCCGGACGACCACGGCCGAGGCGTTGCCGTAGTAGCCGACGGACGTGACGAGCACGTGGTCGATGCGCCCCGGCGCCTTGCTGCCGACGAGGGGCGTCGGGGCCGCGCCGTCGAACCAGCCGATGGCCGTCGCGAGCCCGAGGGCCCCGCCGGCGCCGAGCGTCTCGCCGTAGAGGAACTTCGGCGCGGCGACCGCGACGTCGCCGAGGACGTCGTCGATGGCCCCGAGCTCCTCGTCGTCGAACGCCGCGATGCCGGAGGCTCCGGACAGGGCGACGTCGATGTCGCTCGCGGCGATACCGGCTTCATCGATGGCCTGGCGGACCGCGCGGGCGAGCGCCTCGCGCGAGGCGAAGAGCAGGGCCGCGGGGGAGGTGGGCGCGACGAACGCCGTGCCGTAGCCGATCGCCTCGGCGAGCACGCGGGCGCCGCGCTCCTTCGCGAGCTCGAGGGTCTCCACGGCCACGAACGCCGCGCCTTCGCTGAGGCGCGCGGGCCCGTCGCTGGTCGTGGCGCTCTTTTTCGCGGACGAGGTGGAGGCGCGCCGCTGCATGATGCCGAGCTTGGAGAACGCGAGGTAGAGCGCCTCGCTCATCGCTTCGCCGCCGCCGGTGAGGATGGCGGAGGCCCGCTGCCCCGACAGGAACATGTCGGCGCACGACAGCGCATCGAGGCCCCCACAGTTGCCGTCGGACACGCTGACGTTGAGCGCGCGCAGGTCCTCCCAGATGCTCACGTAGCCGCTCGCGCTGTTCGAGACGGTGTTCGGGAACTTCGCCGGATTGATGTATCTTGCATCTTCCAGCTGCGCGACGCGATCGAGCTCGGTGATGGCCTCGAGGCTGCCGTACGCGTTCGAGCAGCAGACGCCGACCTCTTCGGGCGAGAGGACGGCCCACTGCCCGTCCTTCTTGTAGCCGGCGTGTTGCAGGCAGAGGCGCGCGGCGACGACGAGGAGCTTCGTCAACCGATCGAGCGTCCGGAGCCCCTTGTCACCGAGGACCTTCGTCGGATCGAAATCCGGCACTTCGAGGACGGGGGCGTCCGGGTACTTCGAGAGATCGAAGCTCGTGGGTGCGGTCGTCGCCTGCGGGCGGGTACCGCTCTTGAGATGTCGGAAGAATTCGGCTTCGCCCGTTCCGAGCGCGGAGACGATGCCGAGTCCCGTGATGGCTCGCGGTGTCATGAAAACTCAGGAGCTCCCGTCGTTCGAGGAGGAGCCGTTCGTCGCCCGCGGCATGGGCGTGCGCTTCGACGGCGGCGGCGGTTCGGGGAGCTTGTAGGGGCGCGCCAGGCACGTGACGGAGTTGTAGCCGCCGAAGGCGAGGGAGTTGTTGAGCACGATGTCGTGCGCGCCGCTCCGCGCCTGGTTCGCGACGACGTCGACGTCGCACTCGGGATCGGGCGTCTCGTAGCCGATCGTCGGCGGGTAGACGCCCTCTTCGAGCGTCATCACGCACCCGATGGCCTCGAGCGCCGAGGCCGCGCCCATGCAGTGCCCGAGCATGCTCTTCATGCTCGAAATCGGGACGCGCCGCTCGCCGAAGACGTTCTTCATGACCTTCGCCTCGGCGGCGTCGTTGTGGCGCGTGCCCGTGCCGTGCGCGTTGACGAAGTCGATGTCGTCCACGCGCAGGCCCGATCGCTCGATGGCCTGGCGCATCGCCCCGATGCTGCCCGCCGCCTCGGGGTGCGGGCGCGTGATGTGGTAGGCGTCGCACGTCATGCCGTGCCCGCCGACCTCGGCGAGCAGCTTCGCGCCGCGCTCGACCGCGTGCGCCTCCGTCTCGAGGACGAGGATGCCCGCGCCTTCGCCCAAGATGAGCCCTTGGCGGTTCAAGTCGAACGGCTGGCACTTCGCGGGCGCCATCGCCGCGAGGCGGACGAAGCCGGAGTACTGCAGCTCTTGGAGGAGCTCGGCGGCGCCCGTGACGATGACGTCGGCCTTGCCGGCGCGGAGCAGGTCGGTCGCGAGCCCGATCGCGTAGTTGCCCGCCGCGCACGCCGCCGGCAGCGTGAGCACCGCTCCTTCGGCGCCGAGCGCGCGCGCCACGTGGATCGGCAGGAGCGTGGAGCCGTACTTCGGGATGAACGAGCGCCGGACGCCGCCTTCGCCCTTGTGGATCCAGTCGTGATCGAGCTCGCCGAGCACGTCGGCTTCGCCCATCGTCGTCCCGAGGACGACCGACGTGCGCGGTCCGCGGAGCGCCTCGGCCGAGAGCCCCGCGTCCTCGACGGCCATGCGCGCCGCCGCGAGCGCCATCTGCGAGCAGCGCCCCATGCGCCGGAGCTCGACGGCCGTCAGGTGATCCTTCGGAGCGAAGCCCTTCACCTCGCCCGCGACGTCGCGACCCAAGGTGGAGGCGTCGAACGAGACGACGGGACCGATGCCGCTCTTGCCGTCCTTCAGCGCGTCGAAGAACGCACGCTTGCCGAGACCGATGGAGCTGACGACCCCGACCCCCGTGATGAAGACCCGCATGGCTTTTCCGTATCTCCGACGTTCGTGCGAGCGAGCGCAGCGCGTCGAACGTGGCGCCTTATACCGTGCGACGGCGCGGCGGAGCAAACGCCGGCGCGCGCGAAAAGGTCGGAAAATGCGCGGGAATTTCGAGCATTCATCAGTTGGTTGAACCAATTGTGCGTTGCGAAGAATGCTTCGCGTTGCGCGCCCTCTTACGCATGCCGCCGACGTGCGGGACGCGTTCGGTGTGATCGGCATCGAACGCCTGCGTCGCCCCACGCACCGACCGTCGCCCCTCCGCGCATCGTCGCCTTGCGCGACGTCGGTTCACGAAGTAATGACCCGCGAGCCCATGACCCGCCCCGCCGTCGCCGCCTCGGAATTCCTCGCGCGCGGCGAGATCCTTGCGGCGCGCGACGAAGCTCGCTGGGGCGATCCGAAGCACGTGGCGCCGACGCTCACGGAGGCGATCGCTCGCCTCGCGCACGACGACGCTCGCGGCTTCGTCTTCGTTCGCGAAGACGGCTCGGAGCGCTTCCGATCGTTTCGCGCGATCGCCGAAGAGACGCGCTGGCGCGCCGCCGATCTCCACGCGCGCGGTCTTCGCAAGGGCGACCGTCTCGCCATCGTCGTCCCCGATCCCGAGAGCTTCGTCCTGTCGTTCCTCGGCGCGGTCACTGCTGGCGTGATCCCGGTCCCGCTCTCTCCGCAGCTCTCGTTCAAGAACGCCGCCGCCTACCACGACACGGTCGCGCACGTCGTCCGCGCGTCGGGGGCGAAACACCTGCTCGTCAGCGACGCGACCCGCCCGTTCGTCGAGCCGGTCCTCGCGCGAGCCGACATGGGGCTCGGGGCGCTCCTCGACGTCGAGACCCTCGGCGCCAAGGAGCTCCTGTTCGAGCCCGTGCCGATCGCGCCGACCGACATCGCGTTCTTGCAGTTCACCTCCGGCAGCACGTCGCGTCCGAAGGGCGTCGTCGTCACGCACCGGAACCTCGCGTGGAACAGCGAGAGCTTCATGATCCACGGCCTGCGGAGGGACTCGTCCTTCGACAAAGGCGTGAGCTGGCTCCCGCTCTTCCACGACATGGGCCTCATCGGCTTCGTCATCGGGCCGCTCTTCACGAACGTCCCCGTCGTGTTCCTCCCGACGGCGAGCTTCGTCCGGCGCCCGCGCCTCTGGCTCGACAAGATCCACGAGCACCGCGGCACGATCACGTACGCGCCGAATTTCGCCTACCAGCTCGTGACCAAGCGATTGAAGGCGTCGGAGCTCGAAGGGCTCGATCTGTCGTGCCTGCGCCACGCCGGCTGCGGCGCCGAGCCGATCCAGGCCAAGACGCTCCGCGCGTTCGCCGAGAAGCTCGCGCCCGCGAAGTTCGACCCGAGCGCGTTCCTTCCTTCTTACGGCATGGCGGAGGCGACGCTCGCCATCACGTTCGTCCCTTCGAAGACGGGGCTGCGGACGGATTCGGTCGACAAGGGGGCCCTCGGCGAAGGCGCCGCGCTCGCGGCGAGCGGCGAGGCCGCGCTGGAGCTCGTCAACTGCGGTCGCCCGTTCCCCGAGCACGCCATCGCCATCGTCGACGACCAAGGCCGCCCGCTCGGCGATCGCCAGGTCGGCCAGATCCTCGCGCGCGGACCGAGCATCGCCGGCGGCTATTTCGCCGAGCCGGAGCTCTCGGCCGAAGCCTTCAAGCCCGGCCCTGACGGCGAGCTCTGGCTCCACACGGGCGACCTCGGCTACACGGTCGCCGGCGAGCTCTTCGTCTGCGGCCGCATCAAGGATCTCGTCATCGTGCGCGGGCGCAACGTGTACCCGAGCGATCTCGAGTGGGTCGTCTCCGAGCTCCCCGACGCCGCGCGCGGCACCGTCGTCGCGTTCGGTGTCGAGGTCGACGGCGAGGAGCAGCTCGTCTTCGCGGTCGAGGGGCTTTCGTCCGAAGCCGAGCGCGTCCGTGACGCGATTGCCCACGCGGTGCAGGCGAGCTTCTCGCTCGCCACCCACGACGTCGTGGTCGTTCCGCCGGGGACCTTGCCCCGAACGAGCAGCGGCAAACCGCAACGCCGCAAAGTGAAAGACATGTACCTGGATGGGAGCCTCGCGCGTGCACGCCGTGTGCATCGTGCGACTCTCGAGGCCGAAAACGCAGGGCTGACTGCGTAGTGACGTTCGCGCTTAGCGTAACGGGATTTGGAACGACATCGATGAGTTCGCGCACACACCTTCTTCAGACCTTCCAACGAACGGCCGCCGAGGTCGCGGAGAAAGACTTCGCCAACGTCGCCGAGAGCACCAGCATCAGCGAGCTCGGCATCGACTCGCTGGGCATGCTCGAGATCATCGGTTCGCTCGAGCGCGAGCTGAAGATCCAGATCCCCGACGAGTCGCTCTCCGGGATCGAGACCGTCAAAGATTTGCTCAACGCCGTCGAAGCACGGCAAACCGTTCGATGATCCCACGAGCCCGAGCCCACCGTGGCCCGGATCTCGCGTCGAACGTTTCTCGAACGAGGATGACCAACGAGGATGACCATGTCGAATGTCAAAGAAGAATTGAGAGCACTCATCGCGGAGATCGCCGAAAAGGACGAAATCCCTGACGACGTTGCGTTCAAGGACCTCGGCATCGACTCGATGATGGGCGTCGAAATCGTGGCCGCGATCGAGCGCAAGTATCAGGTGAAGATCGAGGACGCCGAGCTCCAGCAGATCACGACGCTGAACGGCTCGCTCGATCTCGTGCAGAAGAAGCTCGGCGGGGCCAGCGTGCCCGCCGAACAAGTCGCCTGAGCGTCGGTCGTCATCGGGCGCGCCGCGTCCTTCGGTGCCGCCTCCGAACACGGGTACCGGAAAAGGGCGCGCCCTGGTAAGAAGAGCGGCACCTTCCATGGCTGCCGCGCGCTTCGACAGGGTCCCGACCGAGCTCGACTTTCCGAAAGAGGAACGGCAAATCCTCGCGTTCTGGCGCGAGGCGAAGATCTTCGACAAGTCGCTCACGCAGACCGCGAAGGCGCCGCCCTTCGTCTTCTACGAGGGGCCGCCGACCGCCAACGGCGTGCCGCACAACGGCCACGTCCTCACGCGCGTCATCAAGGACATTTTCCCGCGCTACCAGACGATGCGCGGCCACCACGTCGCGCGCAAGGCCGGCTGGGACACACACGGGCTGCCCGTCGAGGTCGAGGTCGAAAAGGAGCTCCGCATCCACGGCAAGGCCGCGATCGAGGCGTACGGCGTCGAGCCGTTCGTCAAGCGCTGCATCGACTCGGTCTTCCGCTACACGAAGGAGTGGGAGGAGCTCACCGAGCGCGTCGCGTTCTGGGTGGACCTCAAGAGCGCGTACGTCACCTACCACCGGTCGTACGTCGAGAGCGTGTGGTGGGCGCTGTCGGAGCTCTTCAAGAAGGGGCTCCTCTACCAGGGCAACAAGGTGCTCTGGTGGTGGGCGCAAGGTGGCACCGCGCTGTCGTCGGCCGAGGTCGGCCTCGGCTACAAGGAGGTCGACGATCCGAGCGTGTTCGTCGCGTTCCCGCTCGCGGACGATCCGTCGGTGGCGCTCGCCGTGTGGACGACGACGCCGTGGACGCTCCCGTCGAACATGTACGCGGCGGTGAACCCCACGTTCTCGTACGCGGTCGTGCGCGGCGACGCCGAGGCCGCGAAGACGCCGTGGGCGAAGGCCGTCCTGCAGAAGAAGCTCGTCATGGCCGAAGGGCTCGTCCCGTCGATCGAGAAGAAGCTCGGTACGACGTTGACGGTCGAGCGGACGATCCCCGCGAGCGATCTCATCGGAAAGAAATACCTGCCGCCGTTCGACGTCTTCGTGAACGACGCGCCGGACACGGCGTTCCGCGTGGTCTCCGCCGACTTCGTCGAGCTCTCCGCGACGGGCATCGTCCACGCGGCGCCGGCGTTCGGTGAGGTCGACTTCCAGGCGCACCGAAAGCTCTACGGCAACGACGCGCCGGTCTTCAGCGCGGTCCGCCCCGACGGCACGTTCGGCCCGATCATGGCGTCCCTCGATCCGAAATTCGTCGGCCGCTGGGTGAAGGACGCCGACAAGGATCTGATCGAGGCGCTCAAGGCGAAGGGCGTCCTCCTCCACGCCGAGACGCTGCGCCACCCGTACCCGTTCTGTTGGCGATCGGACAGCGATCCGCTCATCCAGATGGCGCGCCCCGCCTGGTACATCCGCACGACGGCGCTCATCGACAAGGCGATCGAGAACAACCGCACCGTGCAGTGGATGCCGGAGCACATCAAGGAGGGCCGCTTCGGCGACTTCCTCGCGAACAACGTCGACTGGGCGCTGTCGCGTGAGCGCTACTGGGGAACGCCGCTCAACATCTGGGTCAACGACGTGACCGGCAAGATGGAAGCGCCGGCGAGCGTCGACGAGATCCTCGCGAAGAACCCGAAGGCGTTCGACCATTTCCACGCGGCGAAGAAGGCCGATCCGAGCCTCAGCGAGCACCTCGTCGTCCACAAGCCGTGGATCGACCAGGTCACCTGGCAGAACCCCGGTGAAGAGGGGACGTACCGCCGCGTGCCCGAGGTCATCGACTGCTGGTTCGACTCGGGCTGCATGCCGTTCGCGCAGTGGGGCTTCCCGCACCGCGGTCACGACGAGTTCAAGCGGAGCTTCCCGGCCGACTTCATCAGCGAAGCCATCGACCAGACGCGCGGGTGGTTCTACTCGCTGCTCATGATTTCGACGCTCCTCTTCGACGAAGAGACGCAGGCGCGTTACGGCATCGCGCCGACGCGGTCGTACCCGCTCCCTTACAAGACGTGCATCGTCCTCGGTCACGTCTCGGACAAGGAAGGGAAGAAGGAGTCGAAGTCGAAGGGCAACTACACGCCGCCCGACGTCATCCTCGAGAGCGCGCAGATGGACTTCGCCGTGCTCGACGAGGGCGACGTCCAGGGCGTGCCCGCCAAAGAGGGCGTGGCGTTCATCGCGCGCGAAGACATGGAGGGGCTCGATCTCGAGCCGGGCGCGAAGATCCGCGTGTTCCGCGCGGGCGACGCGGAGCACGCGCACGACCTCGTCGTCGAGCCGCACAAGAAGCTCCGCCGGCGCGTCGTGGTCCTGCACGAGGCCGATCGCGCGAAGGTCGGGGTGCGTCCGACGTCCGTGAAGGACGTGCCGCCGGTCGAAGTGCCGCGTCTGGCCGCCGAAGAGCGGCTCACGATCGTCGACCCGTCGACCTCGGCGCCCGGCGCCGACGCGTTCCGGTGGTTCTTCTACGCGGCGAGTCCGGCGTGGAGCGCGACGCGGCACTCGCTGTCGAACGTGCGCGCGCTCCAAAAAGAGACGCTCGTCAAGCTGCGGAACGTCTACTCGTTCTTCACGATCTACGCGAACATCGACGGCTTCGATCCGTCGGCGGCGCCGGTCGGGGCGGGCGCGCGGACCGAGATCGACCGGTGGATCTTGAGCGAGCTTCACCTGCTCGCCGAGGGCGTCGGCAAGGATCTCGACGCGTACGACGCGTACGGCGCGACGGGGAAGATCACGGCGTTCGTCGACGCGCTGTCGAACTGGTACGTCCGCCGCTCGCGTGATCGCTTCTGGCGCGCCGCCGATCCCGCGGATCTCGACAAGCGCGCGGCGTACGAGACGCTCTACACGTGCCTCGTCACGCTCTCGCGCGTCCTGGCGCCGTTCACGCCGTACCTCGCGGAGACGATGTACCGGAACCTCGTCGTGCGCGGCCTCGGCGAGCGCGGCAAGGGCGAGCCCGAGAGCGTCCACCTGACGACGTTCCCGGACGGCGATCGCGCGCTCGTCGACGTCGGGCTGTCGCAGACCATCCGCGCGGTGCGCGATTTCGTGAGCCTCGGGTTGCAAGTGCGCACGCAAGCGAAGCTCAAGGTGCGCCAGCCGCTCTCGGTCGCGAAGATCATCGTCGCCGACGCGTCCGTCGCCGATCGCTTGGCGGCGTACGCGGACATGATGAAAGACGAGCTCAACGTGCTCGCCGTGGAGATCGTTTCGGCCGCGAGCGGCGCCGACGCGTACGTGACGTACCGCGTGAAGCCAAACTTCCGCACGCTCGGCCAGAAGGGCATGGGCAAGCAGGCTCAAGAGCTCAAGACGGCGATGGCGGGCATGAACGCCGCGCAGGCGCAGGCGCTCGTCGGCGAACTCCTCGCGAACGGCAAGGCGACGGCGTTCGGGATCGCCGTCGAGCGGGACGACGTCGAGATCGCGTTCGATGCGAAGGAGGGCTTCGCGGCGGCGGGCGATCGTGTGGGCGTCGTCGTCCTCGACACGCGCCTCGACGACGAGCTGCGCGATCTCGGCTATTTGCGCGAGCTTTTGAACCGCGTGCAGACGGCGCGCAAGGAGCTCGGGCTCGAGTTCACCGATCGCGTCCGGCTCGTCGTCGCGGGCACCGATCGCACCGCGCGCATCGTCTCCGCCCATCGGAGCGTCATCGCGAGCGAGTGCCTCGCGGCGAACGTCGCGGTGGCCACGGAGACTGGCGCGGGAGGTTCGGAACCTGCGCCGGAGGCCGCGCGCGAGGTGGACATCGAAGGAGATCGTGTCCGCTTGTGGGTCGAAAAGAGTTGAGGAACCGAGGGCGCTCCGTCTGGTATACCGAGGAGTCGCTCACTTTCGGGGACGGGTCCGGATGAGGGGCGCTTTCCGAGCGACCTCGCATCTCCAGGAGAAGGCTTGATGGCAGCAAACAGCGGGAAGGCCAGGCGCGAAGCCGCGCTCGTTCGACCGGCGCCGAAGGTTCTGCCCAAGCAGCTCCCCAAGCGCGCACCGGCCGCGCGGGCAGGGGCGCGCACCGAGATCCTCGACAAGGGCGTGCGCGCACGGCTCGAAGAGGAGCTCGACGCGGCGCTCAAGCGGCGTCCGGCGTCCGAGTTCGGCTCGCGGGGGCCTTGCGCGCGCTCGCTCCGCTCAGCCCCTCGCTCCGAAACGCGATGGCCGACGCCGCGCAGGTGCTCGTTCGCCGTGGCTCGTTCGACCGCGAGCTCTACGTCGCGTGCCTCCGCTCGCTCGCGGAGGCCGACGATCGGCGGGTCGCCGCGCTCCTCGTTCCGGCGCTCGCGTCGGACGACGCCGGCGGCATGGCCACCCTCAGCGCGGCGTGCTTCTGCCGCGATCCGTCGCTCGCCCCGATCCTGGCGAAGCTCGCGGCGAGCCCTGCGCGCACGTGGCGTTCGGCGCGGAGATCGCGCGCGTGTGCCGGCGCGAGTCGAACGGCGCGCACTTGGCGTCGCTCGCGCCGATGATCAAAGAGAGCCATCGCATCGCGTTGTGCGTCGACTTCTTCGTGCCGCTCGCGCGCCTCGCGTCGGTGCCGGTGCACGTGGCGTCGGGGCTCTCGGTGCTTCGGAGCGCCGAGCGTCACCTCGGTCGGTGGCTCGTGCTGGGAGAGGTGGCCGTTCGCGCCGGCGACGCCGAGCCGCTCGCGCACGCGCGGTCGGGCGCCGAAGCCGGGCCTTCGAGCGCGCGGGTGGCGTGGTCGCTCGTGGCGTGGGCCCTCGATCGAACGAGGGCCGCGAGCGACGGAGCGCCCGTGCCGGCACCGACGGCGCGTCCGACCGTCGAGCTCGTCGCGCGCCTGTCGGATCGTCCGAGCGCCGATCGCGACATGACCTTCCTCTTTCGCCTCGCCGACGCGGGCGTGCCGAGCGCCAAGGCGATGCTCGAGTCCGCGGCCAAGGGCGACGCGCTCGCCGACGAAGTGGCCGTTCGCGCGGCCGCCTATTTGGTGCGCGATCACGGCCAACACGCCATGAAGGACGCGCTCATCGCTTGCGCGCGCACCGCCAAACGCGACGAGCTTCGCGGCTTGGCGGTCGCGGCGCTCTGGGACACCGGCGACGGTGACGCCCGGGCGGTCGCGCAAGAGCTCACGGGAGAGCTCGTGCGATCGCGCTGCCCGACGAGCCTCGCGTGGGGGGCGTTGGTGCGCGCGGCGGGGACGATGTCCGAGAACGTGCCCGAAGCGTCGCGCGTCGGTCCGCGAACCGGCGAAGCGGCGAACCACGCGGCCGTCGGAACGTCGGGGATCGGCGGGATTTCGAGCGCTCGTCCCGATGTGCGTACATCGCCCACGTCCGGCGCTTCGCACCGCGTCGTTCACGAGACGCGGCTTCGCTGGCTCCAATGGGGCTGGCTCGAATGATCGACGCGGTCGCGTAAAAGGATCGTCGGCGTGCGCCCCGCGATGGCGGATTCGCTCACGTGATTTAGACTCGATCCGTTGGGCGCGCGCGTTCTTCCTCGGCGAGCGGGATGGCTCCTGGCCTTCGCGCTCCTTCTTCGGCACGTGCCTTCGGCGGCGGAGCCTTCGCCGCGGCCGGCGTCGTGGGGAGATGCCGCGAGCGCGAAGCCCGCGCGGGCCCGCATGTTCGGTCACGGCGGCGCATCGACGATCGGGGCACGCACGTGGAACGTCGGCGCGGTCGACGATCGGGAAGATCGCCTCGTGGTCGTTGCGGATCGGGACGACGACGACGTCGACGGGATCGCCGACGGGGCCGCCTCGGTCGTCGCGTCGCGCGCGCAGTCGGACGCGACGCCGCTCGATGCGCGGTCGGGGATCGCGTGGGCGCGGCGATCGGCGCGGCGTCGACGCGCGGTACGTGGGCGCGACGTTGACGCCGGCGTCGGGGATCGCGTCGGGCGTGGGGAGCGCGCGCCTTCTCGTCCAAGGCCGCCCGCTCGCGTGGGGCGAGCGCATCCCCGCGGGCGGGCGACTCCATGGAATTACGCCCGGGCCTCGACATCAAAAGGCCCGGGGGGGCGATCGGATCTGGCCCGTCGTCGTCGACGTCTACGGCTTCGAATTCCGGGACGGCGAAACCCGCACGCTCGACGTCGCCCGCGAGCACGCCTCGTTGACGCGGACGCCGCCGACGCGGGAGAACCTCGCGGAGCCGGAGGCGCCGTTCGAGGACGTCGACGCGCTCCGGATCGTCGTCGCTTCGCCGCAGGAAGCCCCGTTCGGCTCCGTGTCCGTGCATTCGGTCACGGAGGACGGCGCAAGGCTCGACGCGCTGCGCGACGTGTCGCTCTTGCCGGTTTCGTGCGGCGCGGGACTCTCGTGCGTGGCGAGCGCGCCGCTCCGGTTCGTGGTCGACGAGGTCGATCGCTGGCACCCCCTCGTCAGCTCGCGCTCGGTTCGCGCGGAGGTGGGCGGCGCCGTCGCGGTCGTCGATCGTGACGGTCGAAAGCTCCAGGCCATCCGCGTCGAAGGGCCCCGAGCGACCGCCGCAGGAGCCATCGCTCGGCACAAGCTGTTCGTTCGTCCGATCGTCTTGCGCACGTCGTCGGGCGGTGGTCCGGCCGTCGGAGGGACCGATGCCGGCGCCGTCGAGATCCCGCGGCAGGAGCTCGCGCTCGCGTCGGCGACGTGGGGGCAGTGCGGGATCACCTTCGGCCCGCTCGAGGAGCAGAGCATCGCGCTCGTCGACCCTCCGCCGCCCTACCTCGTCGCGTTCGGCGACGACACGGGGCTCGCCGCGAGCGGAGGGGAGATCTCCTTCCGTGTTTCCGGCACGCCGCTGACGGTCGTGACCAAGAAGGGGTGGTCGACCCACCAGGCCGCGCTCGAGCTCGTGCGCGTGGCGACGGCCAAGGGATTTCGCGCGACCCTCTCCCCGAACGCGCGCATCGAAGCCGGCGCCGCGCCGAGCGTCGACGTGCTCTTGAAGACGAAGGCCGGCAAGCCCGCGCACGTCACCCTCGTCGCCTCGTCGGATCCGACGCTCGGCGTCGCCGTCGGAGCCGTCGAGCTCGACGACGGGCTGCACCACTTCCGCGACACCGACGCGGCCGCCGGGACCCTCGAAGAGCGCGCCCTCGTCAAGGCGGTCGAAGACGGTGATCCGCGCACCGTCGAGGTGATCGTGGTGCCCTATTTCGCGGGCGGCGGACGCATCGGCGAGTCGTTCATCGGCAGCGACGGATCGAGCCTCCGCAACGTCGTCATCCTCGATCGCGCGGGCGTTCGCGCGCGGCGTACGAGCTCGACGCTCGCGCACGAGCTGGGGCACGTCATCCTCGACGAGCCGGGCCATCCGGACGACTTCGGCACGGACACCCCGACGTTGCTCATGGACTCGGACGCGTCGGACGCTTCGCCGTTCGGTCCGCGCCGCCTCACGCTCGACGAGTGCGCGCGCGCCCTCCGGCAATCGGGGCCAGCGGCGAACGTGCCGCTCCTGTCGCCGTGGAAGCTCCGGCCGATCGACTTCGACAAGCGCAAGTAGGACGTTGGTAGGACGACGGTAGGACGACGCGTCAGTTGAGCCGGATGTCGCGCAGATCCGTGCCGCCGGCGTACGCGTAGCTGACGAACGCGTCGAACCCGTAGACCAAGACCCCGATGGGCTGATCGGATTGCACCCGGTGGACGCCGTCGTTCTGGCGCCCCGCCGAGACGGCCGCGGCGCCGGACTTCGACGGATCGACGACGGGAAACGAGAGCTGGCACCGGTAGGTCACCATCGACGGATCGGCGCCGCCGCGCGCCGTGGCGTCGAGCCCGTCGGCAGGGACGATCGAGCACACGCGACCGTCGACGCTCGCTCCGTCGATGAAGACGCTCGCCCCGAACGGCGCGGTGACGACCAAGAAATCGAACGCGTATTTGTCCGGCGTGAGGAGCACGTAGTCGTTTCGCCACTGCTCGGTCGGCGGGGCGAAGGTGAGGCTCGGATCGCCGCCGGGCAGCGCGCGCGCGACGCCGGCGGCTTCCTGGCTCGCCTGCACGTACGCGACGACGACGGATTTGTCCGCCGTGAGGAGCGCGTCCTTCGTGGCCACGAGCGTCGCGGAGGCGCCTTCGCCTTCGAGCTCGAAGGCGTCGTACGGCGGCGGGAGCGTCGTGGTGACCGTCGTCTTGCCCTCGGACGTCGCGACCACGCGGAAATACGACGGCTCGTCGAAGTGTGAGATCTGCGCGCCCGCGGCGGCGAGCGCGTCGGAACGGTTCGGCACGAGCGCGAGCGCGTAGCTCTTGCCGATGGACCGAAGCGGCGGCAGTTGCTCTTCGAGGTGATCGGCGCAGCACGACCGCTCGGCCAAGCTCGCGAAGAAGGGCGCGTCGCTCGCCTCGCTCCCGACGTGGACGGCGACGGGGCCGGTCGCGTCGATCTGCGTCCCGGTGAAATCCGCGTTGAACGCGCCGGTCTCGAGGTTCAAGACGTCGAACGGCTGGAGGACCGTGTCGACGACGCCTCCGGGCGAGACGTCCGCGGTGAGCGGCCCGCCCGCGATGATCCGCGCCGTCGTGCGGATCCGCACGCGCGTGTTCGGCGTCGTGCCGACGATCGTGAGGAACGCGCGGAGATCGGTGCCGAAATTCTGGTTCGGATCGTCGCTCGTCGCGATGGTCTGCGGCCAGCCGGCGACCACGTACGCGCGCCCGGTCCCGCCGCCGAGCGCGGCGGTCGGCAGGAGCAGGGACGCGTCGTTCGAGAAGACGTTCAGGTTCTCGAGCGGGTTGAACTGGTAGGCGACGAGCGGCACGTTGCTCCGCACGCGGTAGGCGTTTCGGCCGAGCGCGGTGCCGGTGCCCGTGTTGAACGTGCCGACCGCCGAGCCGTCGACCTCGCGCGGGCCGAGCTTGAAGATCTCGAGGCTCCGCGGGTTGACGCGCGCGGAGGCCACGGCGCGGAGCTGGTTCGGCTCGCCGATCCCCGCGCCGTCTTCCTCGACGACGACGTTCGCGACGAGATCGGGCTCGATGTTCGACACGACGATGGCGTACTGCTGCGCCGCCGCGTTCCCTTGGTTGGTCACGGCGTTGTCGAGGTCGACGCCCCAGTACTCGCAGCCCACGTTGGAGTGCGTCCGCGCGGCCTCGGCGCAGAGGTCGATGCACGAGCCCGCGCGGCACGCCGAGCCGTTCTCGACGTCGCACGTCTCGACGAGGCGCGCGTTCTGCCCGTCGTCGTCGCACCGGAACACCTGGGCGCCCTCGCAGGTCCGCTCGGCCGGCGCGCACGGCGTGCAGGTCGCGAGGGTGGGGGCGCAGGCCTGCCCGCGCGCGCCGCAGTCGTCGACGGTCGTGTCCTTGCCGGCGACGCACTGCACGAGCACGTTGCCGCGGCACCACGTCGTGCCTTCGGCGCAAGGCTCCGGCGCGTCGCCGCCGACGTCGCGGTAGGCGGAATCGAAGCGGCACGACGTCGTCGCGAGGAGGGCGAGCGCGAGGGCGGTGAGACGAGCGGCGAGACGAAAAGGGATCATCGCGGCGTCAGTACGTCCCGTTCGCCGTGTCCAGCGCATAGGCGCGGAAGGCCGCGGTCGAGAGCTGGCCGGTGCGGAGCTTGCCGTACTCGAAGTCGTCGATGCTTGCAAAGTACACGGTCGTGCGCACGGCGCCGTGGCCGAGGCCGACCGCGTCCGGACCGGGGAGCGCGTCGAGATCGGGGACATCGAACGACGTGACGTTCGCGGGCGCCACGATCGTCCACGTGACGAGCCCGGCGCGCGACGCCACCGACGTCACCGACAGATCGACGGGGCCGCTCATGCCGGAGAAGCGGACGCGCCGCCCCGACCACGTTCCCGCGCCCGGCTCCTCGAGCGTCGGGACGCCGAGGAAGCCGCCGAGCGTGACGGTGTCGTTCGCGTTCGTCGTGCGGAGGAGCGAGACCACGCTCGCGGGGGGCGCTTGGGCGGCGCCCGTGACGACGGCTCCGCCGAGCACGTACGACTCGCCCGCGAGGCCCTTGTCGAGCGAGGGCGCCCCGACGAACGACACGATCTCCGGCGCGGGCAGCGGCGCGGTGCGCGTGCCCTGCGGCACGATCGCGTAGCCGGCGGCGCCGAGGGTGAGCGCGAGCGAGAGCGAGAGGCGGTCGGGGCCGCGCAGTCCGGGAGGTGGGGCGAGCGGCGCGACGTCGACGCGGTGGTCGAAGAGCACGTTCACCGCGACGTCGACGCCGCTGACGCGCGTTCGCGGCGGGACCGTCACACCGCGGGCGACGCCCATCGCGTACGGGACGAAGCGCTCGGGGGTGACGCTCCGATCTTCGATGCCGGCGACGACGTAGAAGGTCACGTTCCCCGGATAGACGACGAGCGAATAAGGGAAGCCGTGGGTTCCGACCTGCTCTGGCGTGATCGCCGCGCTCGCCGGCGGGAGCCGGAACTCGCCCCGCGCCGAGCCCGCGGCTTGGAACACGTACGCGGCGCGGCGCTCCGTCGGCAGCTTCGGCAAGGGGACGCTCGTCCAGCCGATCGAGAACTCGCCGCCCACGGGGAAGACGAGCTCGCCCTCGACCACGCCGCCGTAACGACCGCCTCCGCCACCCGTCGACGGTGGATCGCCCTCCGCGCACGACAGATCGAGGACGGGTTGGAGGTAGACGGTGACGCTGTCGACGGGCACGTCGACGAAGGTCATCGGCTGATGACATTTCGCGGCCACCGTGACGGTGATCTTGCTCGTCGCGATCCCGTCGATCTCGGTCACGCCGCTGGCGTTCGTCTTCTGGACGATGCCCGTCTCGAGCGTGCTGCCCGCGACGGCGAAGGCGCCTTCGATCGGCGTGCCCGTGAACGCGTCGAACGCGACGACGCGCACGCGCCCCGCGAGCGCGCCCCCGGAGAGTCCCCCGCGGTAGCCGTCTTCCGTGTCGCTGTACGTGTACGCTTCGCGGGCCTCGTCCTTCGCGCTCCCCGTCGTGACGGTGACGGTCTTGAGGCCCGGGCTCCCCGGCGGCGTGACGCACGCGATCGACGTCGCGCTCGCGATCTCCACGTTCGTGCACGCGACCCCGTCGACGTCGACCCGCGACGCGCTCGTCCAGCTCGTCTGGCTCCCCGTCAGCGTGATGCGCGTGCCGCCGCTCGTCGCCCCCGAGCTCGGGCTCACGACGAGCGCGTCGTAGTGGTAGCCGTTCGGCAAGATGCGCTCGCGGGCCGTCTCGTCGTCACGGATTTTGACGTCGACGAAGCCCGGTGTCCCCGGAGGCGTCACGATCGCGACGTGCGACGGATCGCTCGCGAGGAGCGACTCCGGCGCGACCTCGGCGTCCCCCAAGAAGACGCGGAGCTTCGATGAAAATCCGCGGCCGCTCAACGTCGCGCGCACGCCGCCGGTGAACGGCCCGTGCGACGGCGACAGCCCCTCGAGCGCGAACGGATCGCCGAGATCGACGTCCCGGCGATCGCTGCCCGCATCGCCGAGATCGATCGGATCGGCCGGCGTTTGTTCCTCCGGCGGCAAGAGCGGCGGACCGCCGGAGAGGCATCCTCCGAAGGCGACGGCGATCGCGCCGAGCAGAGGAATTTTCGAGGTCCGGCGGAGCACGCCGTAAGGGTACGCGCCTTCCCCACGAGGCGGCAAGGCGTCGTCTCAGGTCGTCCAAGGCGTCGTTTCAGGACGCCACGTCGCGAACGGCGACGTGGCGGAGGAGCGCGAGCGCGACGGCCTTGCGTTCTCCGGTGCCCGTCGGTCCGACGCACGAAGGACAGCCTTCCTTGCACGGGCAGCTCTCGATGAGCGCCTGCGCCCGCGCGAGCAGGACGTCGCGCTTCTCGAAGATGCGCTCCGCGAGGCCGATGCCCGACGGCGTGTGCTCGTAGATGAACAGCGTCGGGCTGTAGCCGGGCGCGGGCCCGCCGCGCACCTTTCGCGGGACGGCCGCGCCCAGCTCCCCGCGCTCGTCTCCGGTGCTCTCGGGATCGAGATCCGTGTCGCCCAGCGTCACGCCGAGATCCCGCGGATCGCACATGAGGGCGAGCGTCGCGACCGTCTCGAGCGCGATGCCGACCCCGCGCAACCCATCGATGGCGGCGGTGCGTCCTTCGGGCAGCGCGGCGGCGACGGCCTCCGGCACGGTGAACCAGAACGCCGTCGTGTGCATCTGCATCTCGGGCAGCCGCACGTCGCCGTAGCCGGCGTTCTCGTGCGTGTAGAACTTGATCTTCTTGTACCCGACGACCTTCTCGACGACGGACACCTCGCCCCAGCCGACCGGCCAGCGCTCGCCCGACGTCGCGTCCTCGAGCGCGTCCGTCGCGAAGTCTTCGAGCACGCTCACGGTCGTGTACGTCATCGCGTCGGTCCAGTAGTCGGGCTTGACCTTGCGGACGAACGCCTTGTGGTTCTCGTAGTCGAACTTCTCGACCTGGAAGCACTCGCCGTCGTGCTGGTAGATCGCCTGCTCGTGCACCATCGTGTGCGCGCCGCGAAAATCGATCTCCGCGAGCGTCTTGTCGCGCTCGACGTCGATGATGACGACGTTGTCCCAGCCGACGGAGCGGAGCGACACGTGGTTCGCGGGGTAGGCGTCCGAGGCCCAGTGGAACGTGCCCTTCGCCTCGTGCAGCACGCGGTGGCGGACGAGGAACTCGAGCGCCGAGGCCGTCTCGTCGTCGCCGAGCGATCCGAAGCGCTCACCCGCCCGGAACGGCAGCTCGAACGCCGCGCATTTCATGTGCTGGATGAGGATCTCGGGGTTGTCCGGATCGATCCGCGCCTCCTCGACCGGAGCGCCGAGCAAGTAGCGCGGCTCGCGCGCGAGGTATTGGTCGAGCGGCGCGCTCGACGTCACGAGCACGCAGATGCTCCGGTGCTGGCGCCGCCCCGCGCGACCGAAGCGCTGCCAGG